>JADLEL010000115.1 GCA_020846145.1 Pirellulales bacterium
AATTCCTCGGTAGTTCCAACGGGGGATGTCCACCTGCAGCCGCGCGAGACCTTTGGGATAGGTCTCGCGGGCTGCTAGTCCCTGAGAGTGTAAGCGTTAAGTGGTCTTGACAATGGGGTCCACCTCAGTTATTATAGCTTGCTGTGAGACCGTGCTGCTGGATTTCCTTCTTAAACTCATTGATCGTCTTGATTTGATCCGGGTCCACCTTGCCAATGTCCACCTCGCCATCGTAGAAGTACAACACGATGTACTTCCCAATTCGCATAAATTCCCGAATTTCTTCGATGGTCCCCGAGAGTTCCTTGCCGGTTGGACTACCAGCCCGGCTTCGAAATACGGCCACGAGGATGTCGGAGATGGGGATCAACTCCTCATTTATCATTCCTTGTGGTCGCCCTTGCAGTCCTGGTGTAGCATGTGTTTCCCATTTGACGGGGTCAATGATAATGCCCTTTTCCCGGTTGACGGCGTTCCATCTTATGATTGCATTTGTGATTTCTTGCCGCTCCTCTGAGGCATCGCTGGGCGACCCGATCATTGCACCAATTCTTCGTATTTTGCTTCCCTTTGCCTGCTGGAGAAAATCATCGTGAATGTTTGCCCGGAGCTTGCTTTCCAAGCTAATGAGAAATCCCTTGTCAACTGCTTGGCGAAGGGCAACAAGACTGCCAATCATAGCTGGAATCTTGGTGTTGTTATACCCCGGCAGGGTGAATGGATCATTAGGGTCGGCGGGAGGCAATGAGCGGTAGTATTCGCTGTTCCGACCGGCAATCCGCTCAATTGCTGCAAGGGTTGTGGTCGAAAAAGACCGGAAGTCGCTTTCCGGCAACTCGGATTCCATCTGTCCCATCTCAACCATCCGATAGGATGCATTAAGCCGATTGCCTTCTTGGATCAGACCATCCAGTTGATCGAGAATGTCTTGTTTGATGCTCATATCGTATTCCCCAAGGTTCTACCCCTTCAACCCCTTCATCACTGCACTAAACTGATCCAACGCCATTTGCATGTCGTCCACGATCTCCTGAACGCCGGGTGCCACTGCTGGCTTGCCCAGCAGTGTTTCACCCACCCTGGTGAATCACAGAAAGGCTCTGCCGCACCGGTACGCCGCCAACCGCTAACTGGGATTTTGACCAGATTTTACATCGAATCCGCACTGCTGGGCAAGCCAGCAGTGGCACCCGGCGTTGGCATTTTACTTCGATGAGCGGTTTTCCCGCGATGGAGCGCGGGTGGGTAAAGTGATAGCTGGTCTCGGCTGGTTAGCCCGGCGTACCATGCTCGGTAAGCGTCAAGGGCTTATTTTTCACGAATCCTCTCTCAAAACTTCATCAAACGATCCCAATTACTTTTCGCTCTATCTCCCAGTCCCGCAACGCCTTGCGAGGCAATCCAAAATTATTTTCTTGAAAAAAGCCGCTCCCTCCTATATATACATAATTACATCATTGCCTTCGTCGCCCCCTGTCCCCTGTATCCTGCCCCCTATCTCTCCCAAGACCCAAAACCTAAGACCCAAAACCCAAATCGGCAAAAATTCCCCCCAAAAAACCTCGTTTTTCTCGCGGAATTCGCCTATCCCGCTCCCGCAAAATCCCCCAAAAACCTCGAAATCCGCTTGTTAAGCCGGAAGGAACAAATCCCCAAACCTCAAAAAACGCTCAAAAACAAGCACTTTTCGCGGCTCCCGCAATCCGGCAACCCAGCTCTATCGGGAATTATTCCCGCCGCAACGAGAACACAAAATCAGATTGACGAACGGTTCTCTACCCCGAGTTTTTTCGCGCTCCCGCGCCGAAGCGCGGCAGAGTGGAGAGGCAGCCCGCCAACTTGCCGCAATATCCGCCCCACTTTTCCGCGATTTTCGCCTTGTCGTCGCGGTTGAAGATCAGGTCGGTCCGCAGCGCAAGAAACGAAACCGCCGCCAACGCGCCGACGGCGGCCCAGGGACCGAGGCACAAGGACGCCGGCGCCGCCAGTAGAATCCACGCGCCGCGCTGCACGCCCAGGCCGAGCATCCGCGCGAACTGCAAGATCGACAGCAGCATCACCAAATTCGCGGCCATCGCCGCCAGCACCGCGCTCGTCAATCCGAGTACGGGCAAGAGCAGCAGGTTGATTGCCGCATTGACCGCCAAACCGACGCCCGTGGCAAGCACGGCCAACCCGGCGCGCTCGGCGCACCAGATGTATTGAATCGCGATCGCCGCCGCGCCGAACCAGACGGCCGCCGCGAGCATCCCCGGCATCGCGGCCGATCCCCCCGCGAATTTCCCGCGAAACGCCAGATCGAACAACAGCGGTGCCGCCGCCAGCACGGCCGTCGCCGCGGCGAAAGTCCCCAGCATCGCCAGCTTCAAAAACAGATTCGTGCGGAAAGAAACCCGCTCCCGCCGGCCCGATTCCCAATCGTAGCTCAAATGAGGCAGCAGAATCATCGATATCATCGTCGCCAGCGAGGCCAAAAGCAACGGCACGAGCCGGGCGCTATGGTACTGGCCGACCAGCGCCAGGCGTTCCCCTTCTCCGCCCGGCGCGAAATGGAGAATCAGGTAGCGGTCCGTATAGCCGTACAAATTCGTGATCGCATTGAGGAGCATGACCCATGCGGCAAAGGGAATCAGGCTCCGCCAAATCCCCGCGTTTTCCGCTTGCTCATCGGGAAAGGAGTTGGCGGCAAGGGCTTTGCGGCACCACAATCCCGCTCCCAATACGCAAACCAAATTCGCTCCCCCCCAAGCGAGAATCACCGCCGCGGCGTCGCAGCGCCAAACCGCCGGCAGCGCGATGCCCAAAACGGCGAACGATATTCCGTTGAAAAATTCCATCGCCGACGACAGGCGCACGGCGCGCAGCGCGGTGAACAGGCTCAGGGCGTAATTGTAAGCCACGATGACCAGCAAGCAGCCCGCCAGCAATATAACGAGCGATTCGTGGTTCGGCGCGCCGAAAACCAGCGCGGAGATCGTTTTCCGAAACCAGACGATTCCCCCCGCGCCGCCAAGGGCCAACCCCAGGCAAACGGCCGATGTCTGAAGGAGAAAGGTGCGCAACCGCCCGCGCCGGCGATAGCGTTCGGCGTATCGCCCGAACGTGCCGGGCAGGGAAAGCACGACGAGCGGAGCGGCGAGCATCAGGAATCCGAAGGCCATGTCCCACAGGCCCAACTGCTCGGCGTCGAGCCAGCGGCAAAAAAGTATCGCCCGCAAAAAACCCACCGACCGCTGCACGAGCATCAGCGCGAGCACGATCAGCACGCCGTCGGTCAACGTGTCGGCCCGCCACGCGGATGGATTTTCCTCGGCGGGGGCGGCGATGATGGCCGACGGTTCGAGCGTTTCGCAATCGTTCATGGAGCGGGTGGTTCCGTTCGCGTGCCGGGACGTCCTCGACCCCGGGATGCCTTCGGCGGGGGATATACAAATATCGGTCGCAATCGGCGGGAAGCAAGTGCCGATCGGCCGTAAGAGATGGTGTCTTCGCTACAATCGGCAGGATCGCCGTAAAGTTCGAAAACCGGCGTTAAAGAAGCGGATTCTCCACCCGCACGTTCCCATAGGTCTGTCCAGCTTGAAAATCTTCGGAATACAGAACCTCGCAATCCGCTTGTTCGGCGGCGGCAAGAATGGCGGCGTCGTAGAAATGGAGTTGGTATTGGCCGGCCAACTTCACTCCACTTCGAACGATTGCAGGAGTAATTGCGATAATTTCCAAGGATATCAGATAATCCAATCCGCGGAGGACTTCCGCTTCCGGCCGTTTAAGTTTCAACAACGACACCGAGGCGAACTCCTGCAAAACTTGGGTCGAAAGGCAACCCGCCGCTTTGGCGATGCACTTTCGGATGCATTCCGCCGCCTTGATTTGTTTAACGGGGTCTCTGTCATCCACGGCGTAGATGAAGATATTCGTATCGATGAAAATCCTAGCCAAGATCGCGCCCCCGCTTGTGGCATTCTTCCCGATTGAACTTCCACCCTTCTTCCGAACGACCGGGATGTTCTAAACAAAAATTAAAAAATTCATCGGCAAGCGCCTGTCGCGCGAGTGCTTCTCGGTCTTGATTTTGGTTGACCAACTCCACGAAGTAATCGCGAATAATTTGGTTGACCGTGGTATTATGTTCCTGAGCGTAAACGCGCATCTGAGCAATTAAATTCGTATCCGCCGAAAGAGTTATATTCTGCATCATAAAAAAGCTCCTTTATGTGTACACATATAAGTGTACGCATAATACATTTTATGTCAACCGTTTATTGCCATTCATGGCTTTACCCCCCCAGTATGGTGAAAATCGAAATCACCCCCCTCGGCAATTCCCCAAGCCTTTGGTATCATCAACCTGCATCGAGAGGGGAGGGAGGGGAAATTTTTCATTTTCCTTGCCAACCGATCCTTTTCCTCTTGCATCGAGAAGAACGAGACGATATACTGTTCTAATGTACAGTATTTAACGACGCGCAAGCGCCCCTTCACCCTTTAACTCGTCACGGAAACCATCATGGCCAAAAAAGCCGCCGTCCCCGCCGCGAAAACGTCCGCCAAGGAAATCGCCTCGATTTTCGACGCCCATCCCGACCTCAAAAACACCGTCGCCCAAATCGAAAAACAATTCGGCGAAGGGGCCATCATGCCCTTGGGCGTCGATCGCTCCGGCCCCATCGATGGGATTCCCACCGGCAGCCTTTCGTTGGACATCGCCCTGGGCGGACAGGGCATTCCCGCCGGCCGCGTGGTCGAAATCTTCGGCCCCGAATCGAGCGGCAAAACCACGCTCGCCCTGCACGTCGTGGCCAGCGCCCAGAAAAAAGGCGGCATCGCGGCCTTCATCGACGCCGAACACGCCTTGGACCCCTCCTGGGCGAAAAAACTCGGCGTGGAACTCGAATCGCTGTTGGTGAGCCAGCCCGGCAGCGGCGAAGAGGCCATGCACATCACCGAGATGCTGATCCGCTCGAACGCCGTCGATGTGATCGTGGTCGATTCGGTCGCCGCCTTGGTGCCGAAGAAGGAACTCGAAGGCGATATCGGCGATTCGCACGTCGGCCTGCAAGCCCGGCTCATGAGCCAATCGATGCGCAAACTCACCGGCGCGATCTCGAAGAGCAAAACGGCGGTGATCTTCATCAACCAGATCCGCGAGAAGATCGGCGTAATGTTCGGCAGCCCCGAGACCACGCCCGGCGGAAGGGCGCTCAAGTTCTACTCCTCCTGCCGCATCGACGTCCGGCGCATCGGCCAGCTCAAGGAGGGCGAAGAGGTCATCGGCCAGCGGGTCCGCGCGAAGGTCGTCAAGAACAAGGTCGCCCCGCCGTTCCGCGTCGCCGAGTTCGACATGATGCACAACAATGGCATCAGCTACGAGGGCGATATTCTCGATCTGGCGCTCGCCGCGAAGATCATCGTCCGCTCGGGCGCGTGGTTCCGCTACGGCGAGTTGCAGCTCGGCCAAGGCCGCGAAAAATCCAAAGATTATTTGCGCGACAATCCCCAACTGGCCGAGGAATTCCGCCGGAAAATCATCGAGATGGGAACCGCCGTCGCCACGGCCGGCGGCGGCGCCGACGCGGGCGAATAATATCGCGGCGAAGCCGGAATCGGTCGATGCGAATTTTCCGCTTCATCCTCCATCCATTATTCCCCCTTCCTCATGTCCGACATTATTGGAATCGGCACCGATATCACCGAATGCCTGCGGATCGCGCGGATGATCGAGCGGCATGGGGAGCTTTTCATCGACCGCGTCTATACGAAGGACGAAATCGCCTACTGCCAGAACCGCCGGCAATCGACGCAGCATTTCACCGGGCGCTGGGCGGCGAAAGAAGCGATCCTCAAGGCCATCGGCACGGGCTGGCGGCGGGGGATTTCCTGGCGCGACATGGAAATCCGCAACGATGCGAGTGGCCGCCCGGTGGTCGCCGTGCGCGGCGGCGTGCAGGAAGTCGTCGAGCAACTCGGCATCCGCGAAATCCAGATCAGCATCTCCCATTGCCACACCCACGCCACCGCCGTGGCCATCGCGGTGGGCAAGAAGAAATCAAAAGCAGATGCGGACGGAGGGACTTGAACCCTCACACCTTGCGGTACAGGCTCCTAAGACCTGCGTGTCTGCCATTCCACCACGTCCGCGATTTTTCGTTTAGTTGTAGGGTGGGACAAGTGAAGCGAAGCCCCACCATTGCTGATAAACCTGGGTTACGAAGAAGCCGCGGTTTTTAGTCCCAAAGGGACGGCAGTCATTAGCCAGGGGTGTGAATCCCTGGAAGAGAAAGAAACACCAATCCAAAGCCCCAAAGGGGCGGCAGTAATGTCCGATACCGGGCTACTGCCGCCCTTTCAGGGCTGAAAATCTGATTTCCTCTTCATCCAGGGATTTGCACCCCTGGCTAATGACTACCGTCCCTTCGGGACTGAACTACTAAATGCTGGTCCGAAACGAAAGTTTTCAGAAATTTCGCAATTCTATTATTCTTCAGTTTCAACTCCCCGCCGTCGCTGTTGGCTCCGGGCTAAACGATCGGCCGAAGATTATTCTTTCGCGTTGCCGTCGCGATTTTCGAGCGAGGCGATTTTCTGGATTCGCCTGGCGTGCCGGCCGCCCTCGAAGGGAGTTTTCAGCCAGATTTCGACGATGCGGTCGGCCAGCTTTTCCGCCACCATGTCGCCCGAGAGGCAGAGTACGTTCAGGTCGTTGTGCCGCCGGCTCATTTCGGCGCTCAGGTCGTCGAAGCAGGGGGCGGCCCGTACGCCGGGGATTTTGTTCGCCACGATGCACATCCCCAGGCCGGTGCCGCAGATCAAAATGCCGCGATCGACCTCTTGCGAACTGACTTTTCGGGCGACGGCCTCCGCGATATCGGGATAATCGTCGGTTTCCGAGGCATTTTCGGTGGCGTCGATCACAACCTGATCGAGCTGCCGCAAGAAATCGATCAACTTGCTCCGCAACTCTGCGCCGCGATGGTCGCTGCCGACCGCAATTCGCATGTTCAGCAAACTCCTTAACTAATGAACCGCCCTGCGATTATTTTAGTCTAATAATCCGGGACCGCAATTGCCACCACCGCTCAGGGGGTACGAAAAAAATTTTTCCACTGTTCGCGGAGGAATCGCACCGCTTTGGGGATTTCCGCTTCTCGATCGCCTTTGACGCCGCATTCCAAGCTGCAAAAATCTTGAAAACCGATGTATTTCAGGCCCTGGAAACCGTCGCGGAAACTACGCTCGTCCTGGCCCGGCAAGTTCCGGGCACGGGAGGCGAGATGCACGTGATGCAGATATTTCCCCGCCGAGATGAACGCCCCCAAGTCGCTCGTCTCTTCGATATGCATGTGATAGAAATCGCCCATCATGCATACTCCGTCGCTCTTGCAGTCGCGGCAGATCGAGGCGGCGTCGGCCAATTGGCGGAGGAAAAACGCCTCGTTCCGATTGAGCGGCTCGAACAACACCCGGCTGCCGCACTTGACCGCATGTTCGCCGATCGCGGGCATCACGTCGAGCAGGATTTTGCGAATTTCCCGATTCGCAAGTTTTGTCTGCCCGTTGAATGCTGGCACGTAGATCACGCCCGTCGATTTCACTTCACCGGCGGTTTCGAGCACGCGCTTCAGATCGTCGATGGCCGGTTGGCGTTTTTCGACCACGTCGGAGACGATGTCGCCGTTGTGGGAACCCCAGCAGATGGCGCTGATCTTGAGTTTCGTTTTCGCCACGGCGTCGAGATACTTCTTTTCGTTGCCGACCACGTCGCCGCCGAGTTCCACGCCGTCGAATCCCCATTTTTCCATCTTCGCCAGCTTCTCGGCCAAATCCCTGCCGGGGATCACGCCCAGTTGGCTGGAGAGATTGAGTTTTGCGGGCTTGTCCGCTTTGAGAATATCTTTTGTCGCATTCGCCTCTTCGGCTTGGGTGTGCGATGCCGTGATTGCACATGCACCGGCGAGCGATGCGCCCGCGAGAAAATTACGTCGATTGATGGTCATGTCGAATCTCCTGAAATTACCTAAAAAATCAATTCTTGTCCGTTCCATTGTCGCTCCACAAGGTGTTTAACATCAGAGGCACAAAGCCGATCAGGATGCCGCCAATCCCCACGATGTTGGTAATGGCGTCGAACGTCGGAATGCTGTAGAGCGCGATGAAGACCATGAAGAGCGCGGCAAACAAGGGCCAAAGCACGTGGGAGAGGGCGTTGTAGGCGCCGTTCTTCAATTCTTTGCGGTAGTGCCATGCGCAGGCAAAACCGGCCAGACTCATATAAAAACAGATTTGGAAGCAGATCGCGTCCACCGAGCATTTCAAGATGGCCTTCACCGAGGGCATATACGACGAACTGAAAAGCAGCAGCATCCCCAAAAACCAGATCACGAAAGTCGCCACCCACGGGGTTTGCCACTCGGGGTGGATTTTCGCATAACGCGGATGCAGCATCTTATCGCGCGACATGGCAAACATGCTGCGGCTGAATTGCAGGAGTTGCGTCTCGATGGTGCCCACCGTGCTCAGCAGCGTGGAGAGCACCGCCAGGTAACTCCAAGGTTTGGGAAACAACTTATTGGCGATCACATAGAGAATATTGGTATTGGCGTTCTTGATCTCCTCATCGCTCAGCACGATCAGCACCACGATCATCATAATGCAGAAGAATAAAATCAAATTGACCATCGCCCAAAAAGCGCCCTTGCTTGCCGGATCGGGGTGGCCTCGTTTGGTCTCCTCCGTCAAGTTCATGGTGACATCCCAGCCCCAGTAGAAGAAGAGCGCGATCAAAGCGCCCGAGGTGAAATCTTGCGGCGTGAAAGAAAGGGGGGAGATCCAAATCCAGGACGGCGCGTGCGCCGGCTTGCCGCCGTACTGGTAAAACGCTCCTAGAATCAGGGCGAAAATTACCACGGTCTCCAAGCCCGTCAACAAAATCTGCGTGTAGCTGGCATGTTTGATGCCCTTCGTGACGACGATCGTTACCAAGGTCAACCAGACGGCGGAGGTGATCGCAACCCACGTGGTGTTCTCCTCCAGGCCGGGCTTATGAATCGACTCGGCGATCAGCACCAAGGTCGCTTGAGCGGCAGGCACGGTCGCCGAAACCATGAAAACGATCGAGGCGACCAGCAGCCCCCAGCCGGCGAAGAAGCCCCATTTATTGCCGAAGACGTGTCCCACCCAGGCGTAGGCGGCGCCGGCATTGGGAGTGATTTTATTGAGGTGGATAAAGGCCAGCATGATGCCGAACATGATCAGGCCGCAGTAGAAAATGCTGCCCACCGACCGTTCGCCCACCGCGCTCACGATGGTCGCGGTGGTTACCGCGACGCTAAACGCCGGCGCAGTGCCCGCGATGCCCATGACCGCCGATTCGAAGGCGCCCAGCGAATTCCCGGCTAAGCCGCGTTTCTCCGATTTCCCGTCTCTTCTTATCCATCCAGTCATCGAGATATTGCCAATTTCGTGTTCCGAGAGAGTGAGACTAATTTACCAATCGATCGATTCACCGGCCGATCCATTGCATCATCCCTTCGGCAAGGTCGGCGAGGGTTTGCGAGAGCGATTGCGGATTGCGGACTATCGCCGCGATGGACACCGCCGCGAGCAACAAACCCGCCAAGAGCAGGTTCGAACCGCGGAAATTGCGGGGGACTTCTTCCCGAACGAGGGCGGCCGAGAGCGCGGTTTCCAATTTTTTCCAACCCGGAAAATTTTGCCGGCCGCCGATCGACTTGAGCGATACGTTTTTCATGGCGCGGTAGCTGTCGAGATGCAATTGCACGCCCAATCCCGGCAGCACGAGGCTGTCGCCGGCCCAACGCGCGTCGCCGTCGAGTTTTTCCACCACGTCGGCCAGAATCGGCCGGAGTTTATCGACCGCGATATTGTAAATGACCAATCGCGGGCGGAGCATTAGAATCAGCATCGTGATCCAGAGGGCGTAGAGCGCCAAGACCATCAACCAGACGTAACCGCCGAAAACGACGATCGATTCCTCGGGCAGGAACAACTCGAAGGGGCCGACGACCGCCAGGCCCGCCAGCGCCAAGGCCAAGGCGGCCAGATCGCGGCCGCCGGAGACTAGAAACGGCCGCCGCGCCAGATTAATTGCTCCCAGCAGCAGCAAATACACGGCGAGCGGTCCCAAGGCCAGACATAATCGCAAGGGATCCATCGGGGGGAGGCTCCGGGGGGCAAGGATGAAGGAGGAAGGATAAAGGATGAAGGATGAAGGATGAATGGCCGGACGGAGTTTTGATTTCATCAATCTCTCGCGTCGCGCGCTTCGCCGTCTGCCCTTTGAACTCCGCCATCTGTATTTTGCAGCTCGATATTCTCCCGGCGCTGACGGTAGAGGCCGGCGTGGAGCTTGGTTTGTTCGCGGAGATCGCGATCCAATATCCGATCGACGTATCGCCGCGACGCCCAGACGTCCGCGAAGGCCAGCAGGGCCATCCAGACCGTAAGCAGCAGCACGGCGAACCAGTAGGCGGCGATCGCGGCGGCGTTTTCGATGCCGGACGCGAGCGATTCGCGCCCCAAAAAAAACGCCACGCCCACAAACAACGCGATGCCCACGATGCCGATCGCGCCGCTGGCCTGCATCCGCCGGCGAAATTGACGGCGGCGATAGTCGAATTCCTCTTGCGGCATTTCTTCCCGCCGAAAGGCCTTCCAACTGCGCCGATGCGCGAGCATCAGCCCGCCCGATACCAGCAGCAACAACAGCGAAAACAACGCGGAGGGGAGGAAGGACATAGGGGATAGGGGATAGGGGATAGGGTAATTGACGAATGACAAAGGATTTTTCGAGCTTCGATCTTCGTCATTCTTTCGTCATTCGGATTTCGCCATTCGGACTTCATCCTGAATACTTCATCCTTCATCCTTCATATTTCATCCTTCTACTTCGCCCCTTTGAGCCACTCGCTAACGACCCAACCGACTTTCGCCATGCTTAAAGGGGAGCACTTGTCGGGCGTGTCGCCTTCGGTATGCCAAGGCGGATAGTTGAAATCGATGATGTCGATGCAGGATATCTTCCCGATCTCGTGCAAGGGAATGTGGTCGTCCTCGATCGCGTCTTTCTGCCGGGGGATGAATTCCTTGACCTCCAACCGCGCGGCGACCTTCCATATCTCCCGCACCAGCGGCTGGGTGTCCTTCCAGAACATCCCGTTCCGCTCCTGATAGATTTTCAGGTCCTTGGCGCCGACCATGTCCAACAACACTCCCCAGCGGTAGTGAAAGGCGGGCGGATGGTCTCGATACTGCCGGGCGAAATGCTCCGAGCCGAGAAAGTGCCGCTGCTCCGGCGCGAAAATGAATTCCTCCCCGTCGAACAGCACGAAGTCGATCCCGTATTCGTACTTGTTTTTCGGGATTTCTTCGGCCAGTTGCATCAGAATCGCCACTCCTCCGGCGTTGTCGTTCGCGCCCACGAAAATCCCTTGGGGATTCCGTGCATCCAAGAGCGGCAGCGGCAGCGTGTCGTAATGCGCGCAGAGCAAAATTCGCTTTTTCGCCTCGGGATGCCAGCGGACGATCAGGTTCGCCATCGGCACGGGCGCGCCGGTTTCAGGATGCGAACCGTGGAATCGCTGATATTCCAC
Organism: Pirellulales bacterium; assembly: GCA_020846145.1. GTDB lineage: Bacteria > Planctomycetota > Planctomycetia > Pirellulales > Thermoguttaceae > JADLEL01. The sequence goes on from JADLEL010000115.1 coordinate 11,613, forward strand.
TTTCGCGCCGAGTTTTTCGAAATGTTTTTGCAGCAATTCCTGCTGCGTTTCCATCCCTTTCGAGCCGCTGGGTCGCGGGCCGATGGCGCAGAGTTGCTTGAGATACTCAAACGCCTGCCGGCCGTCGAAGGGGATATCTTCGAGCTTGAAGCGTGAGGCCGCTTCGGCCAAATTGTTATTTCCCCGGCCATCGTGGAAAAGCATCAGCCACCCCACTGCGAGAAAGGCCAAGATCGAAGCCCCGAGGAACCATGTCTGCCCGGAAATGCGTCGGGATGAAGAAGCGGCGGATGGCGGGGCATTTTTTTTCATGGAAATTCATCGCGGTCGGTCGCGCTTCGGGCACCAAGCTTACTTATACCCCATCCGACCGATATAAATCAATCGGAATCTCCGGGGGGGTAGCGATTGGTTTTCGCCGGGGGCGGGGACGCCACCCCAGTCGGGGACTGGTCCATTTTTTGGCGGGAAAACGTATTTTGTGGACAAACACTAGTCCGAAAATATGGACCTGTCCCCTTCCCGCGGCGCAAGGGGGACAGTCCCATTTTCGCGGCGATTAAGCATTTTACGGCACCATAATCTTTTTCCGCCGCGAAAATCGGGACAGTCCCCTGTGATCGCTTACAGCCGGAATGCCCGGCAACCGTGTTTTTCATGTTGCCGCAATCGCAAAAAAACGCTATTCTCCCCTCTGCGAAAGCCGTTAACGGCAAGGCGGGGAACACTTTACGCCCAAAATGCCGTTCGGGCGATATTTCGAATTCCGCAAAACGGGTGTTTTATGACGATCGACGTTCGCGAAATCACGCATCTTCATGCCGAGGCCGTTCAGCGTTGGCATAAGCAGGAAATCGACAACCCCTTTTCGGGTTTGTTGGAAGTCATTTGCCGGCAGCACGAGCAAAACTTCCGGCTGTGGCACCAGGAGGATATCGCCCGCAGCCCCGACGTGAGCGATTTCGACCTGGCCCAAGTCAAACGCGCGATCGACAAACTCAACCAGCGGCGGAACGATTTGATCGAGCAGGTGGACGACTGTTTGATCCGCGAACTGGCCGCGGCGGGCGTCGCGCCTTGGAAGAACGCGCGGCTCAACACCGAAACGCCGGGGAGCGTGATCGATAAACTTTCGATCCTTTCGCTGCGCATCTTCCACATGGAAGAGCAAGTCTTCCGCACCGACGCCACCGAGGAGCACCGCGAGAAGGTGAAAGCCAGACTTGAAATCCTGCACGAGCAGCACCGCGACATGAGCAGTTCGCTCCGCGACCTTTTGGAGGACATCTTTGCAGGCCGGAAACGCCTGAAAATCTACCGCCAATTCAAAATGTACAACGATCCGACGCTCAATCCGTATCTCTACAATTCGAGCAAGCGCGGCGCGGCGTGAAACGATAATTGCAAAATGCAAATTGGCGATTGTAAATTGCAAATTGAACAAACAACAAATCTCGTTCAATTTGCAATTTGAAATTTGCAATCACCAATTTGCAATCATCTCTCCCTCTTCAATATCGCCTCGCAAGCATCACAAACGTCCCCGATTTCGATGGCTTCCATCAGTGCCTTGGGGGCGGTTCGTTTTTTGTGCGTCGGTCCGTCGAAAAACGCCTTCTGCAGGGCGATGTGTTGTTTGCCGTAAGGTCCGTGGATTTTCGCGGGCCATGGGCCGTAAAGGCCCACGCAGGGCGTGCCGACGGCGGCGGCCAGATGCAACGGACCGGTATCGGAGCCGATGAATAGTTTCGCCCGCCGCGACAGGGACGCCAATTCGGCGAGCGAAGTGTTCGGGGCGACGCGGCCGTTTCCTCCCGAACCGGCGGCGATCTCCTCGGCCATGCGATTCTCGTCTTCCCCCGCCCAAACCACGAGCGTCGGCAGCGACCAACTCTCGCCCAGATATTTCGCCACGGCGGCGAAACGCACGGTGGGCCAGAGTTTCGACGGCCAGCCCGCCCCGGGATTGATGATGGCGAATTGCGGGAACGAGGATTGGATAATCCTCTCCGCCGCTTGCCGATCTTCCTCCCTTTCGGGCAGATCGAACGCGACATTCGGCGATTCGATGCCCAGCGGCCGCAGGAGGGCCAAATTCCGCTCGACGGCATGCATATTCGGCGTATCGACCGTTTCGGTATTCAACCACGGCGTGAGTTCGCGGCCCCAAGGCTTGCCGAAACCGATCCGCCTTTTCGCGCCGGAAAGCCACGCCAGGAGGGCCGCTTTCATCAATCCTTGGGCCTCGATCGCGATCTCGAACCGTAACTCGTGCAACTGCCGTCTCAATCGCCATACGCCGCGCGGCGATTTCAGCCAATCGCGCGGGAGTTGGATGATTCGATCGATCGCCTTGTGCCCTTCTAAGAGCGAAGCCGTTCGGCCCGCCACGGCCCAGGCTATAAACGCCTTGGGATATTGCTCCCGCAGCGCGCAGGCGATCGGCGCCGCCTGGATTACGTCCCCGACGGCGCTTAAACGAACGATCAAAATGCGAGAGGCTTCGTGTTCCACGAGGAAAAGAAGAACGTATGGAATCTGGGATGTCAAGCACGTGGCATGGCGCGGGATGCAAATGGTCGAATTTCAGCAAAATACGCATTTTGAACATTTTCTCCAAAGCCGCCCCCGGTGTATGCACCGGGGGCTAAATGAATAACTTGAACTTGATTCTCAACCTTGACAGGGGGGGCGGAATGCCATATCTTTAACCTCTGTTAAGATGGATAGTTTGCCTTTCTGTGGCAGTTTCCAGCGTATAACTCTCTCGGAACACAAAATTCTTCGCGGCATAAGGAATGGCCCCTCATGAAAAGCACGTGTATATCGCTCGTTTTATTGCTCGTAATGGCGGCTTCCGCCAATTCTCAAGAATGGGCGAAAAAAATGTTCAGCGAGACCACCCACGATTTCAAGACGGTCGCCCGCGGCGCGAAGGCCGAATATACGTTCACCATCGAAAACAAATACGAGGAAGACGCGCATATTTCGGCGTGTTTTTCCAGTTGCGAATGCACGACGCCGCAAATCGAAAAGCGTTTTCTGAAAACCTGGGAGAAGACCGAACTGAAGGCCGTCGTCAACACGAAGGACTATTTCGGCCAGCGGGACACCACCATCACGGTCAAGTTCGACGCCCCCTTTCCCGCCGAGGTCCAAGTTCACATCCACGCGCGCATCCGCGGCGACGTGGTGATGCAGCCCGAACAGGCCCAGTTCGGCACGGTGAAGCTCGGCTCGACCTTGCAGCGGCAGATTCGCATCAGTTACGCGGGCCGGAGCGATTGGCAGATTTTGCGCGTGGAGAGCGCGAATCCGGCGCTGGAAGGCGAGGCTGTGCAAGCCTCCCGCGCGGGCAACCAGGTAAGTTATAATCTCCTCGCCACCCTGAAGGGAAACGCGCCGGCCGGATACGTCAACGACAACCTTTTTTTAATCACCAACGACCGCGACAGCCGGGCGGCCCGCATTCCGGTCCCCGTCGTGGCGATCATTGCTTCGCCGCTCACCGTGCAGCCGAATCCGCTTTTGATCGGAGTGATCAAGAAAGGCGAACCGGCGAGCAAGCAATTGGTCGTTCGCTCGACGTCGAGCGCGCCCACCCCGTTTCGCATCACCGGCGTTCGCTCCGACGATCCGCGCTTCGAAATCAAGCCGACCGCCGAATCGAAAACCATGCACCTCTTGCCGGTAACGTTCAAAGGGAGCGACGCTCCCGGCCGCATCACCGCCAAGCTCCTCCTCGAAACCGATCTCCCCAACGCCCAACCCGTCGAACTGATGGTCAACGTGCAGATTACGCCGTAGAAACCGCGGGATGCGGTTGACATGCCGCCCGTGCTGCTTCGTGAAGATGCCCCAATGATCGACTCATCCGGGCGCTTTATGCGCCAGCATTTCTCGGATTGTCGGTAAAAATTCGACGGGCACGACCACCGCGGTTTGGCCGGGCATCTCCCACGCGGCTTCGTCTTCGGCCATTTGGGATTCTTCGTCCAGCGAATCGTAATGCGCAATCAGTTTTTGTACGCGAGCGGAATCCCAGCCCGGCGGAAATTTTTGTTCTTTCATCGGCCTTTTCTCCTTCTCCTGCTGCGATATGCTTTTAATGCCTTGCCTTATCTCCTCCGCGGCACTTCGCCGCGCACCAGGGGATCGCGGTGGTGGGGAATCGGAGCGGGCGATTTGCGGCCGAGGTCCATGTCTTCGCCGAAATAATACTTGCGGGCTTCGGGGTTCGACAACACTTCGGGCGGGGTACCGTGGCAGATGACCTTGCCGGCGCGGATCACGTAGCTGCGGTCGGTGATTTGCAGCGTCTCGCGCACCTGATGGTCGGTGATCAGAATGGCGATGCCTTCCTGGCACAGCCGGCGGATGATCTTCTGGATGCTGGCGATCGTCACCGGATCGATGCCCGTGAAGGGTTCGTCGAGCAGGATGATTTTCGGATTGGAGACCAGCGAGCGGGCGATTTCCAGCCGCCGCCGCTCGCCGCCCGAAAGCGATTGGGCCGGCGACTTGCGGAGTTTGACGATATCGAATTTTTCCAGCAGTTCCTGGCAGCGCGCGTTGCGGACCTTGCGATCGAAGCCGAGCAGTTCCATCACGCCCAGCAGATTCTTTTCGACCGTCAGCTTGCGGAACACGCTCGACTCTTGGGCCAAATAGCCCATGCCGCCGTCGCGGGCGCGGCGGTACATCGGCCAATTGGTGATATCGAGGCCGTCGAGCTTGACCGAGCCGGCGTTGGGCACGATCATGCCGCAGGTCATGCGGAAGCTGGTGGTCTTGCCGGCCCCGTTGGGTCCCAGCAGCCCCACGATTTCGCCCTGATTGACGCGAAAATCGACGCCATCGACGACGCGCCGCGAACCGTATATCTTGACCAATCCTTGGACTTCGAGCATGGCGGCGAGGGGCGAGGGATTAGGGGCGTGGGGCGTGGGAAAATTTTTTTATCTTACGAAACCCATGCGGGTGAAATTCGGGAAAAAGGGGAAGGGAATTTTGGTGCCGGGGATGCGATGCCACGAATGCGGCCAATAAACGAAAAATGCCTTGCCGATCAGCAGTTTGCGGGGGACCACGCCCCAAGTGCGGCCGTCGGCGCTTTTCGCGCTGTTGTCGCCCATGGCGAAAAACTGATCGTCTTTCGTGGAAAAAAATACTTGCTCCATGTTGTTGTCTTCGAATGCCTGCCACTGCCGGGGATCGGCGAAAAAATCGGCGTAGTCGCCGCTTTTGATGCCGGGCGGCCAAATCTTATAATCGCACATGGTGATGTTGTAAAAATGTCCCGGATCGTTCACCTTGAGTTGTCTGTTATGAGTTTCGGCGTTGGCGGCGACGTAATAGATATCGCGAAACAGCTTGATATGGCCGGCTTTCAGCTTTACGCCGCGCGAGGCGATTCCCGCGGGCTGCAGATCGGACCGATCGGGAATGTCGTTGCGCAAATCGGGGTAATCCGCCATGAGGACGATGCCGCCGTTGATCCACAGGTAAAGCCTGCGATCGCAATTGGCGAACTTGAGTTCGTATTTTCCCGGCCCTTTGACGACGGTCGGCGTTCGATGATCGAATTGCGATTTCTCCAAGCCGTCGATCGAGAATTCGGCCAAGCCGGAACCCGCGTCGATGCGGCATTGGAACTTTCGGCCGCCCTTGACCAGTTCCAAAACGATCTGGCCGCGGCCGTTTTCCACCTCTGCTTGGCACTGCACGGCCAAGTCGCCCACCCAATGCTTGCCGGTGAAATCGTTCCGAATTTCCATGCGATCCCCCCCCGAACCGCCGGAATTATAGGCCGTGAAGTCAGAGATGAGTTGCGGTTTCACCACGCTCGCGTCGGCGGGGAGCTTGCGCTCGAGGTCCGCCCACTGCGACTCCGTGGGAACGAGATGCTCGTAGCGGAGCCACGCTTCGCCCGCCGCGCTGCCGTCGGTTTCGAAAACGGCGCGGTCGTCCGAGGTCCACTGTCCGGCGGCGCTGCCGTCGGGCGGCAGTTCGGCCCGCCATCGCGCCGGCCAGCCGATTTTTTCGATGGTCGGCATCAGCTCGTCGTCGAAAACCGGCTGCAGCATGACGCGCAGCTTCTCCGGCGGCTTGCGGGCGATTTCGAATTCGCGCGCATCTTCCCCCTTGATCCAGATATCGCCACGATGAACTTTCACCGTCTCGCTGGGCAAGCCGATCAAACGCTTGATGTAATTCTCCTGGGAGTTTTGGGGAAATTTGAACACGATCACGTCCCAACGCTCGGGATCGCCGACCTGATAGGCGAATTTATTGACCAGGATTCGATCGCCGTGATAGGCCGATTGTGCGATCGGCCCCTCCTCTCCGTCCCAGACGTAACGGCACATCGGACAAATGCAATAGTCGATCTTGGGCTGTCCCTTCTTCTCATTGCCGTCCCGATCGACCTCCTCGCTGGCGCTGACCTGAAAATTATAATGGCACTGCGGGCATTCGAGGTCTTTATGCCGGCCCATCAGCGTGGGGGCCATCGACCCGGTGGGGATCACAAACGCCTCGGCCTCGAACGTGCGAAACAAAAAAGCCAGCACGAAGGCAATGGCGACCGATTCGATCGTCTCCCTTATCGCCGCCGCGCGCGATTGATGAGCCGGCGGCGGCGTGGTCGTTGTCGTTTGCTTGATGGATGCAAGAGGCGGGATGCGTTTGGCCATTTGATTCCTGAAAAAATGACAGGTTGTTGGGATGGCAGTTGCACTGCCATCCCTGGAGTGACAGAAAGCTGTCATCCCAACGCGAGATAGTCGCTATTTACTACGCACTAACGAATATAACGGATTCTCCCCAAATCGGGAATCTGAAAACGGCGGCCGAAAAAACTGTCGGACCGGGCTGGAAATATCACGGCTAAAGGCTTGCCTAGCAAGGAGTTGCATAAAATGGGCGCGTGCCGACCCCAAGTTCGGCTATCCTCCGAAATCGGGCTGTTATCGCCCAGGACATAGTATTCATCGCCCCCCAGAACGATGGGAACGCCACCCCATCCACAAGGAACGCGGCCGATCGGCTCCGTGTAATACACATCGCGAAATACCCGCAAGTCTTCCACGATCGCGCTCAAACCACGAACGCCCAAAGCGAAAGGTTCCACGGTCGAAGGTGGTTCCTCGGCAACTTCTTCGAGGGGCAAGGCCAAGACTTCACGGTCATCGAATGCCAACAAAAATTGGCGGTCGAAGAGCGATACGGCAATTCGCATCCCATCTTTCAGAGGCCTGCTACTCCCGGCGATTTCCAAGGGGATATCATCTCGAAAGACCGCGACGACCTTTTTCGCATTATCCAACTCCACGCGAAAAACCGTCCGCCCGTCGGTCGCGCGAATAAAAAATTTCCCGCCCCCCTCAATCTTCGCCAATTGGAAAGAGAGCAGCAGATCGCACACGGCATGGACATCCTCGACGCGCCGCGGCCGGTTCTGATTGTACGCCAGCGTGTCTTCCACGGGTGCGGGTTCCGCGCGGGCTTCCGGCCCGGCCAGTCGCCGCGCATGGCGATAAACGAACCAATCGCAGGAATCGGCGGGGCTTTCGCAAAATAATCGCCTCTTCCCTTTCGTTTCGCCCGCGATTTTCCAACGGCTTGCTTCATTTTCGCCCTGCCAACGCGGCGGGAGTTTTTCGGAGGCGAAGTTCGCGTCATCGACGGGTATCGCCAACGCAAATTGGAGGGCCAACGGCTTGCGCGCGATTCGGCCGTCGATATAAACGTCGCCGCGACGAATCTCCACCGTCTCGCCGGGCAAGCCGACCACGCGTTTGACGGCCAATTCCGCGAACTGCCGCGGATGCCGGAAGGCGACCGCCTCCCAGCGGCGCGGAGCGCGGAACCTATATGCCGACCGATCGACCAACACCCGGTCGCCGCTCAGATCGGACGGCGATTCGAGGTCGTTCCCGGCAAAGCCGCAGTTCGGGCAAACTGCCCGCGGAGCGACGGGCCGATAGGAGCTATCGCAAGAAAACTCGATGCCGCAATCGCCGCAGACGACCTGCCGATGTTCTCCCAGCAAGGTCGGGGCCATCGATGCTCCGGTAATCGTATAAGGCCGCAGAAAACCGTCCACCGCCCAAGTTTGGCAAATCAGTAAAAGCAAGCCGAAAACCACAGCCTTCTCGATCGCCGCGCGAAGCATGGCGGAGCGCATTCGGGTCTTGCGAGTGGGCATGGAAGGGCAAAAAAGGTTGGAGACAGAATCTTCCCGCCGCTTATGGCTTCGCAACGTTTACAGCCCGTTGAAAAGGCGGTGATTTGGTTTTGGGTGCCATGCCCACGCTTGCCGTGGGCATGTTTTCCGCGGTATTCTCATGCTCACGCAAGCGTGAGCATGGCACCCGATCACTTTTTCAACGGGCTGCTGGACGGAAATCGGGGGATATCCGCGTCGAAATTTTACTTCCCCCTTATCGTGCGTAACCATGCGAAAAAATGCAACGGCACAATCGGCAAAATTGCGAGAATCGATAAAAATCTTGCAAAATGCCCCTCTTCCCCCCGCTTCCTGGCCGAGAAAATCTCACTACTTATCTAGGGGATGCTAAATTTGAGTTGTTGATTCGGATAATTCACGATTTAGCCCGCATGAGTTCTGGACCTGGAACCGCCGAAAGACGCCAAACCGTCCGCTGTTCGATTCCCGAACAGCGTCAGGAGGGGGAACTGCGCTTTGGGGAAAAACGGCTCAAGATTCAACTTCTCGACGAATCGGCGGGGGGGTTCGGCGTTTTGTGCGCCGAGTTGCAGGGGATCGAAGTCGGCGCCGTGGGACTGATGCAAGCCGGAGAGGATTGGTTCGAGGTCCGCGTCGCCAACATTCGTCCCGCCGAGACCGTGCCGATCGAAGTGGACGGCATGTCCTGCCTGGCGGTATCGTACAAGACGGCCGGCGAACAAAATACCGACGAATCCGCATCCGAACCCCCGTCGCAACCTTTGCCGACCGTGTACCGCCTCGGCCTGTGCCGGTTGCGCGATCTCGTCGATCCCCTCGAAAATACCCGAATATCGTTATGGACGGGTTTGACCTGCCGGTTGAGGCATATTCGCCCCAGCACATGGGGATTGCTCGCTACGGGAATGCTATTGGCGATCCTGGTGGCGACGATTCCCAATCAATCCCTGCAGTTGATTTCTTCGGACACCGCGAATGCCATGCTGAAAAATGAAACGCCCTTGGTCAAATTTTTCAAATCGCATTCCAAGAGGTCGAGAAACGACCGCCGGATCGACGGCACCGAGGATTATTCGCTGGTTCGCGCTTTCGCCGCCGACGCCGCGAAGAGGTGGGATGAAACGCCGAAGGCCAATGACGCGGATTATTCGCAAGAAGCAGTGAATTCCACGGAAACCGACGCCAAAACCGAGGAGTTGCGCCGAAGGATTCGCCGCTTGGATGGGGCGATGCCTTTCACGTTGCCCGAAGTCGCGCAGCGACTGGGATTGTCCGCAAAGCAGATCGAGCAGATTCGGGAATTGAGCGCGTCGGCCGCCGAATTGACCGGCGACCTCGATGGTTTTTCGGGAAGCGAGGAAGAGCGTAAACGAATCCATGCGGACATTTTCAACGGCACCCGCAAAGCGGCTCTCGAATTGCTCGACGAAAGCCAAAAAAAGAAGTGGCGCGAATTGGCGGGCGAACCGGAAAAACAGTAGGCGGTAAGCAGTAGGCTGTTTAGCCCTCGCGTCCACACGGGGGCGATACGCTCCCTTTAGCATTCAACATTCAATACTTTCGTTTATGTTATTCTGCTACCTCATGCTTCTGTTATCCGCGGGCGGCGAAACGACGCGCTTTCCCGAAGCCGCGGAGGTTTTCCGCTGCCGATTCGACGTCGGCGCGGACAAGGATTTCGATACCTGGCCCGACGATTGGACTCGGCGGCGGGGCGCTGGTTTTCCGAGCTACACCAAAATCGGCATTCGGCCCGAGGCGTCGCCGGGCGGGGAGAACTGCCTGCGGATCGACCTCGACGGCGGCGGCGCGGCGGTCTTCTCGCCGCCGATTCCGATGGACCTGAGCTACGGCTACGTGTTGGAAGCCTATCTCCGCACCGAGGCTTTGAAACGCGACGGGGCGTTCGTCTCGCTGACCTTTCTCGATGCCGACAAGCACACGCTCTCGACCGCGAGAAGCGAAGCGATTACCGACTCGGACGGCTGGAAAAAAATCCACCTGGGAACGATCGAGACGGCCAATCCCGACGCCCGCTGGATCGTCGTGGGCTTGCACGTCGAGCCGGGGGACGAGGCCGACCTGCACGGCGCGGCGTGCTTCGGCGACGTTTGGCTGGGTCGATTGCCGAAAATGGAGCTAAAAACCAACCATCGGCAAAACTTTTTCGTGCTCCCCGCCAAAGCGGAGATCGCTTGCATCGCCTCGGGCCTGGACGGCCGCTTCGCGGAAGTCGTCTTCGAGCTGCTCGACGCCGCCGGCGAGAGCCTGGCGAAAGAAACTCGCTCCCTGACGCCGCAACCGAGCGCCGCGGGCCAAAATCGCACGGCGGAACGCGATCCTTCGCCCGCGGCGTCGGCATACGCCGCGGATTGGACGCCGCCCTTGCCCGGACCGGGCTTTTACCGCATCCGCCTGGCGCTCAAAGGAAGCGTGGCGACGGCCGACCGGCGGGAAATCACTCTCGCGGCGGTCGAACCGCGATTGCCGCCGCCGCACGGAATTTTCGGGTGGAGCCTGCCCCAAGGCGCGCGGCCGCTGACCTTGCCCGAATTGGCCGATCTGCTCGCGCAATCGGGAAACGGATGGGTGAAATATCCGCTGTGGTGCTCCGAGGAAGACGGCGGCCGGCAAATCGAGCAAATTCGCCGGTTCGCCGATGCGCTCGGCAAGGCGGGCATCGAGTTGGCCGGCCTGTTGCTCGAACCGCCCGAACCGGCGCGGGAAAAGTTCGCCGGCACCGGCCCGTTGACGGCCGCCGAGGTCTTCGGCGGCGATCCGAAAAAATGGTATCCTTCGCTCGAGCCGGTCATCATTCAGATGTCCAACAAAGTCCGCTATTGGCAGTTGGGCCGCGATACCGACCTCAGCCTGACGGTTTTGCCGAACTTCGTCGATAAAATCAAGGCCATTCGCGCGCAACTCGATCGCGCCATGCAGGGCATCGAACTGGGCTTCGGCTGGGATTGGATGCAAAACCTGCCCGCGGGAGCCGAAGCGGCCGACCTGCCTTGGAACTACGTCTCGATTTCGTCCGATCCGCCGCTGACGAACCGCGAACTGGAAACTTACCTTGATGCCGGGCGGCGATCACCCTTGAAACCGTGGGTGGTGATCGCGCCGTTGCCCCGGGACGAATTTTCCCCGCAAACGCGGGCCGAGGACCTCGTCGGCCGCATGGTCGCCGCCAAAGTCCACGGCGCGGCCGCCGCTTTTTGCCCCGATCCGTTCGGTTCCCAACGCGGTTTGATGAATGCCGACGGCACGCCGGGCGATCTATTGATGCCCTGGAGGACGACGGCGTTGGAAATCGGCGGGGCGCAATTCCTCGGCGAGATGGTCTTGCCGCGCGGCAGCCGAAACCGGGTCTTCGTCCGCGAAAACGATGCCGTAATGTACGTCTGGAACGACCGGCCCGCCGAAGAAGTCCTTTATCTCGGCGATCGGGTCGTGCAAACCGATCTCTGGGGGCAATCCGCCGACGCGCTCGAACTCGACGGCAAGCAGCTCCTCAAGATCGATCGCCGGCCCTCTTTCATCGCCGGAATCAATAAATCCATCGCCCGCTGGAGCGTGGACTTGCAGATCGAGAATCGGCGGTTGTCGAGCGTTTTCGGACAAACGGCGCCCAACGGCTTCAGCGTGCAAAACGCGTTTCCCACCGCGGTTACGGGAAAAGCACGCATCGCCGCGCCCGCCGGCTGGATCGTCGAGCCGCGGGAATTCGAATTCCGGCTCGCCCCCGAGGAAAAACTCGCGCGGAAATTCGACGTGAATTTGCCTTCCGAGGCCGCGAGCGGGCGGAATACCGTGCGCATCGATTTCGAGATTCAAGCCGACCGGCCGTACCTCTTTTCGGTGTATCGAGTGCTTGAGGTGGGAACGAACGACGTCCGCATCGAAGCGCGAACCCGGCTTAACGAACGAAACGAACTGGAAATCGAGCAGCTTTTCGGCAACGATAGCGAAAAGCCGGTCGGTTTCCGTTGCGAACTCATCGCTCCCGATCGTCGCCGGCCGACGGCGCAAGTCCGCTGCCCGGCGCACGGCGAGGAAAAACAAGTTTATCGTTTCGAGAACGGCGAGTCGCTGCTCGGCAAAACGCTTTGGCTCCGCGCCGAAGAAATCGACGGCCCGCGAATTCTGAATTACCGCTTTACGGCAGAGAAGTAGCCGGTCCCACCATGTGCAGAATTGACGCTTTTGGTCGAGACAATATAATTCAATCAAATATATGTATAAATAGGTAATCTTCCCCGAAAGACGGGTACGCTATTTCCAATTATAGGGTGCAAAGTGATTCGAGATAGGTTACGCTGAAGTGTAATCCGGCATTGTGTTAGCGAGGAAATCATCGATGGAATGGAACCAATCGCAAATCGACGTGCCTTTGCGGGGAAAAATTCTCCGTACGGGGATGTTTTTTGTTTTGCTTGCGCTGTTCTCCCCGCCTGCGGCAATCGCCGCCGACGCCAATAAAGTTCCCGACATGTCCGAAAAGGGAGCGCTCGCCGCCGAAAAAGCCGCCTCGGCGGATATTTCAAATAATCCCGCCGAAAAAAACGCACCCAATCTGGGAAAAAAATCGGTCGGCTGGTCGATCCGCATTCAATTACCCATTGATGCCCAGACTTTGCCGCGCGTCAAACGGTTCGTCAAACGGGCGCTCGAGCAAGCCGAAGCGCAAAACGCCGCCCCGGTGTTGATTTTCGAGTTCGCCGTGCCCAAGGGCCAGGAGAATTTCGGCCGCGGGAGCGATTTCTGGAGCGCATCGAGCTTGGCCGACTATCTCACCGGCGACGAACTCAACCGCGCCCGAACCGTGGCCTATCTTCCGCAGTCGATCCAGGGTCATGCCGTACTGGCGGCCATCGCCTGCCAGCAAATCGTGATGAATAAAGACGCCGCCATCGGCGCGGCGGGCATCGACGAAAAGACCATCCTGCCCGAATATGCCGATTGGTACAAAACCATCGCCAACCGCCGCCGCACCGTGCCCGAAGGCATCGCTCTGGCCATGCTCAATCCGGCCGACGAGCTCTATTTGGTCGATACCGAGGAGGCCAAGGGAATTTACATCGATCGCGCCGGGCTGCAGGAACTTAAAAGCCGCAAAGCGGTGGGCAAGCCGAAAGTCGTCAAGCCCGCCGGCGAAACGGCGCAATTCACCGGCGGCGAAGCGCGGCAAATGAGCATCGCGAGCTATTTGGCCGCCGACCGCCGCGAATTGGCGGCGGCTCTGAACCTGCCGCTGATTTCGGTCGATGACGATCCTTCGCTGGATCGTCCCTGGAAGGCCGTGCGCGTCGATGTCAAGGGTCCGCTCCACGGCGACGCCGCGGAGCGAATTCAGCGGCTGATCGAGGATCAGATCGGCTTGAAGGGAGTCAACTTCGTCTGTTTGTGGATCGACACTCCCGGCGGCACCGCGCTGGAATGCGGCAATTTGGCGAATTACTTGGTCTCGTTGGATTCGCGCAGCGTCCGCACTGTGGCCTACATTCCCCGCGAAGCCCGCAGCGACGCCGCGGCGATCGCCTTCGCGTGCGATCAAATCGTCGTGCATCCCGACGCGATTCTGGGGGGATCGGGCGCGTATTCGCTCGCGCCCGATGAAATACAGGCGCTCGTCGAGCTCCTTCGCAAGCGGGTCGCCGTGAAAAAGGGCTGTTCCTGGTCCTTGATGGCGGCCGCGATCGATCCGCGCTTGGACGTTTACCGCTGCACGCGGCTGGGGGACGTGGACTATTTTTGCGACGAGGAACTGGCGGAACAGCCCGATCCGAAGCAGTGGGCGAAGGGCGCGAAAATTACCGCGCCCGGAATGCCGCTGCGGATTTCGGGCAGGGAAGCCGGCGAATATCGGCTGGCCAATCACGTCGTCGGCGACTTCCGGGAATTCCGGCGGATTTACGGCCTGGAGAACGATCCCGCGCTCGTCGAGCCGGGCTGGGCCGATGCGCTGATCGACGGCCTCAAATCGCCCGGCATGGCGGTCTTGCTCCTGGTCATCGGCTTTGTCGGATTGTATCTCGAAATTCACTCCCCCGGCGTCGGCATCGGCGCATTCCTCGCCCTGGTATGCTTCGTGCTGTTTTTCTGGAGCCGATACCTCGGCGGAACGGCCGGTTGGCTCGAAGTGCTCCTGTTCATCGCCGGCGTCGCTTGCATTTTGTTGGAAATCTTCGTCATCCCCGGCTTCGGCATCTTCGGGCTGGGCGGAGGCGCGCTGGTTCTCGCTTCGATCGTGCTGGCCAGCCAAACGTTCGTCATCCCCCATCAAGATTATCAATTCGCCCAGCTTCGCAACTCGCTCTTGGTGATCGCGGGCACGGGCATGGGAATCCTCGCGGCGGGATATTTCCTGCAAAAATGGCTTCCCCACACGCCCTACGCCAGCCGAATCATCCTCGCCCCGCCCGCCGACGAGGAAGCCGAAGCCATCAACCGGCGCGAGATGCTGGTCAATCTGACGAGCTTGCTCGGCCAAACCGGCGTTACCACCACTCCGCTCTTCCCCGGCGGCAAGGCCCGCTTCGGCGACGAAATCGTCGATGTCCTCTCCGACGGCGAAGTCATCGAACGCGGCAAAACCGTCGAAGTCGTCGAGGTCCGCGGCAACCGCGTCCTCGTGCGGGAAATCTCTTGATCGGCTCTCCCAGTTATTTTCCCCTTCGATTCCCCGCCGGGGGGATAGTGGTGAAAATTCCCTGCTCGAATTACAATAACACTCGTATCGACGTTGCGTCGTGTATCTTTCCTGCCATCCATGAACGCGGCACGCGGATGCCGATTCCTTAACAATCCGAGACTTTCCCGTGGATCCTTGGCTCTGGGCGATTTTGCTGTTGATGCTGGGTTTGGTCCTGCTGGTGATGGAGATTTTCTTCCCCTCGGCGGGCATTTTGGCCTTTCTTGCGGCCGCTTCGTTCATCGCCGCGATCATTTTCGGCTTTCAACAGAGCATGGCCGTGGGAATTGCGATTTTAATCGCCACTCCGGTGGGTGTTGTCACTTTTTTGGTTTTAGGTTTCAAATATTGGCCCAAAACCTCTTTCGGCAAACGGATGCTGCTCAACACCCCTCCCAGCAGCGGCTCTCTGCCGGAGGACCCCGAAAAGGAATTCCTGCAAAACCTCGTCGGCCGAGTCGGCAAAACCAAGTGCAAAATGCTCCCCAGCGGGATCATTTCCATCGACGGGCGAAAAATCGACGCCGTCAGCGAAGGTACGCCCATCGAAGTCAACCAGGACGTTCGCGTCATCCAAGTGAAGGGCAAACGGGTCATCGTCCGCCCCTTGGACGAAGACGCCCCCTCGCCCGACGCGGCCAATCCGCTCCGCCGCCCCATCGAGGAACTCATCGAAGACCCCTTCGACAATCCCCCCCGTTGACAGTTTCCCTCCATCGGTTAAGGTAAACGGAAACCCACCAATCAAAGGAGCTTGTCATGCCTTGGCTATTCGCGCAACAACAAGCCGAAAAAGGAATGGATCAAAATACGCTGATCACGACCATCACCATCGTGGCGGTGTTCGTCTGCGTGGTCTTCGTCCTAATCGTGTTCGCCGTTTTCGCCCGCTTCTTCCGCTGGTGGATTCAGTCTTTGAGCACCGGCGCGGGCATCGGCCTGCTCGATCTGATCGGCATGACCTTCCGCAAAATCAATCCCGCGGTGATCGTCGGCAGCAAGATCATGGCCGTGCAGGCGGGCATCGGCGACCGGCAGGGCGTAACCTCGAAAGCCCTCGAAGCCCACTACCTCGCCGGCGGCAACGTCCCCCTGGTGATCCGCGCGCTGATCGCCTCCAATAAAGCCAAACTCGATCTCGATTACAAGCTGGCCACGGCCATCGATCTGGCCGGCCGCAACGTGCTCGAATCGGTGCAGACGAGCGTCAATCCCAAGGTCATCGACTGCCCCGGCGGACGCATCGCCGGCAAGGACACGCTGGACGGCGTCGCCCAGAACGGCATACAATTGAAGGTGAAGGCCCGCGTTACCGTGCGGGCGAACCTGCGGCAGTTGATCGGCGGAGCCACCGAGGAAACGATCATCGCCCGCGTCGGCGAAGGCATCGTGAGCGCGATCGGCTCCTCGAAATCGCACCTCGAAGTGCTGGAAACTCCCGACCGCATCTCCAAAGCCGTGCTCGCCCGGCGATTGGATTCGCAAACCGCTTTCGAGATCGTGTCGATCGACATCGGCGACGTCGATGTGGGCGAGAACATCGGCGCCCGCTTGCAGGCCGATCAGGCCGAGGCCGACATGCGCGTCGCCCGGGCGAACGCCGAAGGCCGCCGCGCCCTGGCCGTGGCCGAAGAGCAGGAAATGATCGCCAAAATCGAGGAAAGCCGGGCGAAAGTTACCGAGGCCGAGGCCGAAGTGCCCAAGGCCATCGCCCATGCCTTCCGCGAAGGCCAACTCGGACTGATGGATTTTTACAAGTTCCGCAACATTCAATCGGACACCGACATGCGCTCCGCCATCGCCAAAGCCGGCACCGGCACGGTGAGCAAAGGCGGAAGCAACCCTTGATAGCAGGGTGCCATGCCCACGCTCGCCGTGGGCATGTCGCAGGTATGTATTAGGCGTTGCCCGACAATAAGTTGCCGGAATCGTAGTAGGCACACTCCGTGTGCCGTCCGCGAATTACGGCACACGGAGTGTGCCTACTACATAGGAATTCGGTAGTTTATTGTCGGACAGCGCCT
>JADLEL010000116.1 GCA_020846145.1 Pirellulales bacterium
AATTCCTCGGTAGTTCCAACGGGGGATGTCCACCTGCAGCCGCGCGAGACCTTTGGGATAGGTCTCGCGGGCTGCTAGTCCCTGAGAGTGTAAGCGTTAAGTGGTCTTGACAATGGGGTCCACCTCACATCCTTGGGGGCATTGGCCGACCGTGTTTGCAATGTACTGAATTCATGGTGTCTTCGGAATCGGTTTTGGAGCACAAAAATGAGCAATGATTTGTTCTGTAAATGGCGAGGTTGGCTGGACCGAATTCGCAAAGAGCAGCTTTTTGATCTGCTTATCAATCAGCATATCTTCAAACAGTTGGGACAATGCACCGCCGCTTACGTTGGAACGCATCAAGGTGCCAAATTGGCTGAATGGATGAAACAAGGCTATATCGCTTTTTCTGGAACAACCGTAAGGCGGATGCTGGAAAAGCCGCCCGAACCAGCGAAAGCTATATTCTGTAACAATTGCGGTAATCAGATTAATAAACGAACCCAGAAGCCAAATGAAAGCATCTCTTTGGTCATCCTAATGCAGGACATCAAGGAGCACGCCTCAGTGATTACTCGAGAGATGTTCAAAGAGCGATTCAAAAAGGATCCGCTCGGCACGATCGCGGATCGGGAATTCAACAAGATCACTCGTAGCAAGACGGCAAAAGTGCTGTTGCCTGAAATTGTGGATAGTGACATTAAGGAACTTGAAGAAGTTGCCAAACCCGTGCGAAATCTTGTCAACAAGGTCATCGCTCATACCGAGAGAGATTGCTCGAAGGTCGGCAAACTGAATTTCAAACAGTTGAACGACGCCATAGATGCGTTAGCCAATGCTTATAAGCGTTACTCTATCCTTGTTCGCGGAAGCTACCCGAATCCACTCGTACCACTGGACAATTTTGATGTCCTCGACGACTTAAAGAAGATATGGCCAGAGCGTAAATCAGGTTCCTGACACCGCCAGTAAAGTAGGGTGGGCCAAGAGCAGCGCAGACCCACCAATATTGGATAAAAAACGCTCAATACGGCAAAAGTCCCTTCAGTTTCGCGTCTTTCAGCGGTTTTTGGATTTCATATTTCAACTCGACCGGCTTGCCCTTCATTTCGATGCCGCCGAGTTTCGGGTCCCAGAGCCAGGTCCACTTGCGGAGTTCGCCGCGGGGCAGCAACACGCGGTTGAGGACTTTGGTGCGTTTTTCCTTTTGCCAGCCGCCGTAGTTCCACGTGTACTGCCAGATTTCATGCCGCATGGTGGCCGCGCCGGGCGAAGCGGCTTCGTAGCTGGTGGGTTTGTCGCGAATGAGCTGCACCAGAATCCGCACCGTTTTCTTGTCGCCCGCCAGATAGAGCGGCGCGACCTTGTTCTCGTAATGCGGCGATTTTTTAATGTCCTCGGCAATGAAATCGCGGGCGTCTTCCGCGGGCGCGGCGTCGGGGGAGATGAACGGATCGAATTCCCGCACCGGCGCGAATTGAAAGCCTTCGATCCGCGCGCGGTCCTTCAGCAGGATCGCCAGATCGTACTTGCCCGCCGGAAGGTTTTTGAAAATCCAGCGGCCGCTCTCGGCGCGCTCGGCCGTTGCATCCCACGCCGGGGCGTCGATTTTCGCCTTGGCATCCGGCAGTTTGCGCAGGTTCCCGTCCTCGTCGAAACGCGCGATCGCCCCGAGCATCGTCGCGTCTTCGCCGTTTTTCAACTCGACCGTAAGATCGGCCGCTCGAAGCGCGGGACCGAGAATGAGGAGAAATAAAAGGAAGAAGATTGCAAATTGAAGATTGCGAATTGCAAATTGCAAATTGAACGAACGAGGATTGGGGAGAAATGAACGCGACATATTGGTTTCCTTCCGATGTGCGATTGCGCACGGATACCGCGTCGGGTTGAGATTTTCCGAAATAGGGGACTTTGGCCGCATCCTCCTTTTGTGGTATTTGAAAGTACGTAGCCGGAGAGAAGGATGCTCCGCCTGATTTTTACGGAAGAGGTCATTCGGGCCTTGCTTTGCGAACGATACCATTATCACGATTCTCGCGTCCAAGTAAAGATGGAGGTTTTGTGGCGGAAAAGTCGAGGGATTGTGGGTATCTCCCGGGTGGCGCCGGTTCTCGAACCGCTGTGGCTCTGCCACAAGAGGCGAGGGCAGATCGCTCCTCCCCGTCAAACGGGACGCTGACCGACCGATGGTTCCCGCCAACACGAACTCCTTAGTGCTCCCTCTTGGACCTACGACCCACCGGTTCGACAACCTGCTACCCGTTGCGCCATAAAAAATGCTCGCGTTATTTTTCGCTCATCCTCAAAAACGCTTTGGGTAGAAATTCGATCAAATCGCGAGCGATGAGGGAAACTTCGCCGAGTTCTTTCGCCGCCAGATCGCCGGCGAGGCCGTGGAGATGGGCGGCCAGCCGGGCGGCGTCGAAGGGAGAGAGACGCTGGCAGAGGAGCGCGGCGATGAGTCCCGTCAGCACGTCGCCCGAACCGCCGGTGGCCATGCCGGGATTGCCGGTTGAGTTCAAAACGCGCCGCCAGCCGTCGGTGATGAGCGTGCGGTGCCCCTTGAGCAAAACGACCGCGCCGGACTTGGCGGCCAAGGCAATAGCAGCCTGTTGGCGGGGCGAAAAAATGGGGACAGGCACCTCGCGGTCGGCTTTTTCCATGCTTCCACGTTCGGTTGGCTCGGAGCCAGTCCCCGTTTTTTCGCCTTCGAGTTTCTTGCGGATCAGCCGCGCGAATTCGCCGGGATGCGGCGTGAGAATCCGCGGCCCGGCGGGCGGCAACAGATAAACATCGGGCTGCGTGGCAAGGGCGTTGAGCGCGTCGGCATCGACGATAAGCGGCTTTTCGATCTCCCGATAGAGCGCGGCTACCAGTTCATCGAGTTGAGCCGAGCGGCCCAATCCGGGGCCGAGGGCAAGTGCCGTGGCATTTCGGGCCTCTTCGCGGAGGATCGGCAGCGCGGCGGCGGAAATGCGGCCGGCTTCATCGCACGGCAGCGGGATGGTCGTATAGCAAGGCTCGAAGCCGGCGACAGAGTCGAGGCAAACCTCCGGCACGGCCACGCGAACCAAGCCCGCCCCGCCCCTGAGCGCCGCCATTCCGGCCAGACCCGCCGCTCCGCTCATGCCCCGCGAACCGCCGATCACGAGCGCCGTGCCGAAATCGCCCTTGTGGGCGTCCGGCTCGCGCGGCGGCAGGAGGGGAAGAGGATCGTTCATGGCTTTTTACTTGCTCTTCACGGCGATTTCCGCATCGGGTGCCACGGGCATCTTGCCCGTGCTTCGGGAGTGCACTGGCGAGACGCCAGATGGTGACCCCAAGCAACCAATCCATTACTTGCTCTTTACGGCGATTTCCGCCCAATAGGCGGCTTCGTATTGCCAACCGCTGGGCTGATTGACCAACTCCACTTTCACGCTCTTGCCGGCGTAGCCGCTGAGGTCGATGTCTTCCGTCAACCAGAGGTCGGGGGCGGTTTTGGCATCGACCGGCTTGCGGAGCAACTCCTTGCCGTCGGCGCGCACGATCAAGTCGAAATCGCCCTGCGGATCGTGCCCGACGACGAGATGCAAGGTCGTTTTGGCTCCATTGGGCACTTCGATGGTCTTGCTCAGCGTGCAACCGATCTTCTTTTTTTGCGGATGCGTGACGAAGACATTCTTCTTCCCGCCGAACTCGGCGCGCAGGCCGGGATTCATTTCCTTGCCGCAATCGCGGACTTGCCAGCCGGGAGCGAAATTCTCGATTTGCCGGTTAAAGCCGACAAACTTGATTTTGGCCAGTTCCTCCGCGGTGAAGCGGCTGTCGGCGATGGGGCCGGGCTTGCCGCTGTCTTCGAATTTGCCGGGCCGCGGTTCCTGCATGGGAATCAGAAAGACCTCTTCGCCGTTTTCGACAGCGATTTTTCCGCCCGTGCGGACGACGATCTGCCGGGCGAGTTTTTCGCAAACGTCGATCAGTCCGGGAAAATTATAGGCGGTGTAGCTGAAAAGCGTGTTCCGGTCGAGTTCCTTGGTGAATTTCTCCGGCAGCTTGGCGTAGCCGACCGTGGTGAAGAGTACGCCCGCCGCGCTCGACGGATTGCAGTCGGAATCGAGCCCGCAGCGGCAGGCGATTATCGCAGTCTGGTCGAGATCGCCCTTGCCGAACAGCAATCCGATGACGACGTACGCGCCGTTGATGCGGCAATCGATGCCGCCGTTGGTAACCGGCAGCCCGCGGTAGTTGTCCTTGCAGAATTTTTCCTCGCAGCGGTTCCACGTCTTTTGCCAGTCGTTCGGATCTTCGCGATGCCAGGCCAGGACATCGCGGATCACTTGGGCGTAGCGGCTTTCGGCGGGAATGGCCTTCAAGGCATATTCGACGAGTTTCACGGGATCGCTCTCGAAAAAGGCCCGCCCGTAAAGCGCGCCGACGAACTGGCCGGCGTACACTCCCTCGCCGTAGTTCATCAGCCGGCCGAATTTATCGCCGAGTTCGATCGACGCATTGGGCAGGCCGGGCGCGATCAGGCCCGAAAAATCGGCCTCGATCTGGTAATCGATGTCGTTGGGGCATTGGTTGAACCGCGGATGGCTCGAGTCGGGCGGGGCGATGCCGTCGCGAAGGTTCGTTCGGCCCGCGTTGTTCGCGCACCACAAATTGTATCGCGAATTGGCGAAATCGATGCCCGCCTGACGGATGCCGACCTCCAGACCGTACTGCTCCAGCGAACGCAGGAAAGTCATTTCGACGTAGAGATCGTCCTGCTTGAAGGCGCGGTTGATGAGTTTCGGCTCCCACTTGGGCATTTTCTCCTCGGGGATGATTTTTCCGGCATATTTGAACTCGGTCGGGTCGCCGAGCGAGACGCCGGCAATCTGGCCGATCCAGCCGGCCGTCATTTTGTCGCGATACTCCTCGACCGGCAGCCGCCGGAATTGAGGCTCCGACGCACGGCAAACGAGGGCCAAGGCAGTCAGGCTCAACAGTACGGATCCGATTGGTGCGAACGAAGTTTTCATGGAACTCTCCTGGAAAATTGAAATTTCGAGTGTAACGACCGCATTGTAAGTTGCCGGGTGAAGTTAGTCAATAATCCAAGGTTGGAATTTGACCGTGGTGGTGGATCGGGATATCGTCGAGTAAAATATAGCTTTGTCCCGTGTAGGTTATGCCTCGGCATAACTCATTGGCGAGCGTTATTTTTTCGTTATACTGAAGCATAACCTACTTCCACAATCCTCGATAAGGAACTTGTGTCATGACAATGCCCAAACTCGCGACTATCGCTCTTATGCTTTGCCCCTGGGGCGCAACGACGTTCGCCGCGGAGCCGTCGGCCCCCGCCGATCTGGAATCCTGCAACGTCGTCTGGACGACTCCCAGCAAGGACGCCGCCGGCTCGATGCCGCTGGGCAACGGCGAGTTGGGATTGAACCTCTGGATCGAGGAAAACGGCGATCTGCAATTTTACATCAGCCGCACCGACTCCCTGAGCGAGATTTCGCAGTTGGTGAAACTCGGCAAGGTCCGCGTTTCGCTTGCGCCCAATCCGTTTCTCGGAGGCGCGCCCTTCAAGCAGGAACTCCGGCTCCGCGAAGGCCGCTGCGAAATTACGGGCGGCGAGGGCGAGAAACGAGTCAAGTTGACGGTATTCGTCGATGCCGAGCGGCCTGTCGTGCATATTTTGGGTGAGTCGGCTTCGCCGCTTGCGGTAAAGGCGTCGTTGGAAACGTGGCGCACGGCGCGCCGCGCGCTGCCGAATGCGGAGGAACGCTCGGCCTGGACCATGCTGCAAGCGCCCTTCGATCTTTACGAATCGGCCGACGTCTTCCCCGACGGCATCGGCGATGCGGTCGCCATGTATCACCGCAACGAGGAATCGGTCGTGCCGAATACGATCGAGCACCAATCGTTGCAGGCGGCCGCGGATAAAATTGCCGATCCGCTCTTGCATCGCACGTTCGGCGGCTGGATGGCCGCGCCCGGCTTCAAGGCGGCGGAAGGCCATGCGATCGAATCGCCCGCGGCGGTGAAATCGTTCGCCCTGCGCATCGCCGCCCCTTGCGCGCAAACGGAAACTGCCCAAGCCTGGTTGGAGATGGCGAAGGAACTTGCCGCCGATTCCGCCGATGCCCAAGATGCCCTACGCCGCACGGCCGCATGGTGGCAGGCGTTTTGGGGCCGATCGTGGATTTTCCCCTCCGGGGACGGCGGCGTGGATATCCCCGCCAACAAGCATCCGCTGCGGATCGGCGTCGATTCCAACGGCCAAAACCGCCTGCCGGGCTACCTCAGCCGTGCCGGCGTTTACGACCGCGCGCTTGCGTCCGAGGAAATCGTCCAAATCGTGGCTGCGGGCCGGGAAGCGGAATCGCCGGTCCGCGAAGGCTTCCAATCTCTTGCGTCCGCACAGGGCCTTGATCCGGGCCAGTACGTCAAGATGGCGCGCAGCGGCGGCAATATCGACTTTGCGAAGGGGCTCACGCTCGAAACGTGGTTCAAGCCGGAGGGGAAAAATTCCGGCCGCCTTTTCGACAAAATCACCGCCGGCGGCAGCGACGGATTCCTCTTCGACAACGTGCCCGGCGACTCGCTGCGGTTGATCGTAGGCGCCGCGACGCTCGATGCGCCGCCGGGCATCCTCAAAGCCGGACCATGGCATCACGTCGCCGCAACGGTCGAGACGGCCACCGGCGAGATGCGCATTTATCTCGACGGCAAACTTGTCGCTCGGCGGCCCGGCGACACCGGTTCGCCGCTGGCGCGCAGCTACACGCTGCAACGCTACGTGCAGGCCTGCGGCGGGCGCGGGACCTACCCCATCAAATTCAACGGCAGCATCTTCACCGTCGAGCCGAAGGCGGTCGGTTTGCCGTTTAGCCCCGACTATCGCGATTGGGGCGATTGCCACTGGTGGCAGAACGTTCGCATTCCGTATCACGCCATGCTCGCAAGCCGCGACCTCGACATGATGAACCCGCTGTTCCGCATGTACGAAGCGGTCCGCCCGTTGTGCGAAGCGCGGGCGAAAATCTATCACGATTGCGAGGGCTGTTATTTCCCCGAAACGATGACCGTCTGGGGGCTCTATTCCAATCAGAACTACGGTTGGGATCGCACCGGGAAAAAGCCCAGCGACGTGCAGTGCTTCTCCTGGCGCTACGCCTGGAACCAAGGGCCGGAACTCGTCGCGCTGATGCTCGACCGCTGGGACTATACGGTTGACGAGAAATTCCTCCGGGAAGAGGCGTTGCCGATGGCCGAATCGGTGCTCCGCTATTTCGACGCCCGCTTCCGAAAAGATGACCGCGGCAAAATCGTGCTCGATCCGACGCAGGCGGTCGAGACCTACGCGTACGATGTCATCAACGACGCGCCGACCGTGGCCGGATTGGTCGCCATAACCGCCCGGCTCCGTGCCCTGCCGGAAAAGCTGACGTCCCCCGAGCAGCGGGCGTTCTTCGCCAAAATGAAAGCCGCCTGTCCGGCGGTGCCGGTCGAGGAAGAGAAGCACGGCGGGAAGCTTTTCCGCGAACTGGCACCCGCCGAGAAGTACGCCAAGCGGACGAGCAACTGCGAGAATCCCGAACTTTACGCCATCTGGCCTTTCCGCCTGTACGGCCTCGGCAAGCCGGATATTGAAATCGCCCGCGCCGCCTACGCGCATCGCCGCAATCATCTCGATGCCGGCTGGGGCTACGACGGCACTTGCGCCGCGCTGCTGGGCCTGACCGACGAGGCCGCGCGGATTATGAAGGTGAAGTGCGCGAATTCGCACCCGGCGTACCGCTGGCCCGCCACCTGGGGGCCGAATTTCGATTGGCTCCCCGACCAGGACCACGGCAGCAGCCTGTTGGTAATGGCGCAGTTCATGCTGCTGCAATGCGACGGCGACAAAATCATGCTGCTGCCCGCTTGGCCCAAGGATTGGGACGTCTCGTTCAAGCTCCACGCGCCGAAGAACACCACCGTCGAGTGCGTTTATCGCCGCGGGAAGATCGAGAAATTGGAAGTCGTTCCGCCCGAACGCGAAAAAGACGTGCGGGCGATGGCGGGCAGTTTTCCCCTGCCGCCGTGAAGGGGAACGACGTCGGACCGAGAGAATCGGGAGCTATTTTTTCCGATACGCGTTCGGCGAAACGCCGATGATTTTCTTGAACGCCCGCGAGAAATAGTAGGGATCGTTGTAGCCCACCTTGAGGCCGATATCCTGCACCGATTCGCCCGTCGTTCGCAGCATTTCGCAAGCGCGTTGCATGCGCAGGCGGTTGAAATACTCCATTGGCGAACAGCCGGTCGCGCGGCGAAAAGCCAACGTATAGCGGCTCACCGAAAGCTGCGTAAGCTGCGTTAATTCCGTCAGCGAGAGTTCGGCCGCCGGATTTCGGGAGACGAAATCGATCGTTTCCTGGATTTGCCGATCGACCGCGCGCTGATGCACTTCGGGGGCGTGCATGGTGCGCTGGACCACGCCCAGGAAACGGATCAGACCGATCGATCCCCGCACGAGGTTGTCGTAGGTATGCACGGCCCGGAGACATTGCCATGTTTCTTCGAACGCGGCCAGTAGTTCCTCGCGCTGGGAAAGATGGATCACCGGATCTTCCGCCCGAATTCCGAGCCAGCGGCAATACTCGGCCGCATGCCGGCCGGTGAAGTGAATCCAGTAAATCGACCAGGGATTCTCCGCATCGCTCCCATACCAGTGGGGTACGCCCGCGGGCAGGCAGAACATCTGGCCGGGGTGAATGAGGGTCTCTCGATCCGCGATGCGCAGCCAACCTTCGCCATCGACGCAATGGATCATCACGTGGTCCAGGCTTCCTTCGGGACGAGGAATGTAATGCCCCGCACCGCGACTATGATAACCGATCCGCGTGACTAACAAATCCCTCAGCAAAGGTTGAAGCAGGGAATTGCGGATATCTTTTGCCGGCAACTCGATCGACCGCATATCGGGAAAATCGCGGCGGTTCACCTCGCGGACGACCTTAGGAGGCACATCTTCCAGCCGGTCAAAAACGATGCCCGCCGCCCGCAACCGGTCTTCAATCGCGTGGATATTCCGCGGGTAATCCGTCATGGAACCGATCCCCGGAGAGATGGTAATTTGCGCATTCTACCTACAGTCGCGAGGAACGCATCGTTCACGACGAGTCCCCCCCCTTTGAATAGGAGTGAAATATCCATTTTAATTCGACCTACGGTATGCGTCTAGCCGGAAAAACGGGATTTCGCAGGTTGGGAGAATAATCGTCGGCAATCGTAAAGTCCATCCAGTTCTGTCGGATAATCCATTGTGCCGTTTTCGATTCGAGCCATAATGAAGGGATGTTCGATCATGTTTATTGCTAAATGACGTATTTTCCGACACTTTAGCAGGGTTATCGGGGTTTCGCGGATCATTTCACGCAAAGACGCCAAGACGCCAAGAAGAATGGATGTGAATCGCTATTTTGGAAACTGAAAATTTTGGACAATCACATTGAAAGTCGATCTCTTCGCGTCTTTGCTCCTTTGCGTGGAATTCCTTCCCGATGCTGTTGCTGAAGTGTCTATTTTCCGATCTTTTTCGAGGAATCGGTCATGCTCCCAAAATCTCAGACGCACTCGAACGGGATGGATGAGCGCCGCAAGGCGTTCACGCTCGTCGAACTTCTGGTGGTGATCGCCATCATCGGCATTTTGATCGCGCTCTTGCTGCCGGCCATTCAAGCGGCCCGCGAAACCGCCCGTCGCTCCGAGTGCGGAAACCATTTGAAGCAGATCGGGTTAGGCGCGAATACCTTGCTCGATGCGCAGAAGCATTTTCCCTCCGGTGGATGGGGTTGGAAGTGCCTGCCCGAGTACGATCGCGGTTACGGCAAAAATCAGCCCGGCGGCTGGATTTACAACATCCTGGCTTTTACGGATTATCAACCTCTCCGCAAGCTCACTGTCGGCACGAGCACCGCGGCTCGAAAGACCGCCTTGAGAGCGTTGCTGCAAACGCCAATCGGCATCATGAACTGTCCTACCCGTCGCGCATCCAAACTGTTCGCGGCAGGCCCTTACGCAAGCTCTTACTGGGATTTTTCATCGCCGGGGAGTTCTTTTACCACGCCCGCGACCGTGGCGCGCACCGATTATGCCGGCTGCGCCGGCGATGCCAGGAAGGAGCCCGCTTACACCAACATCTACGACTACCACAATACGAATGGCGTGGGACCGAGCAGTCTTGCGGCCGCCGGCACTTTCGCCTGGCCGTTCGAGAACGATAATATGACCGGCGTGATTACCCGCCACGGCGCGGTATCGCCGAAAGACATCTCCGACGGCCTGAGCCATACGATCCTCGTCGGGGAAAAATCCCTTTCGCAAGACTTTTATCACAACGGCATGGATCCCGCGGACAATCAGAATATGTACTTGGGATTCGATTGGGACCTCAATCGTTGGGGAGGGACTCTCGATCCCTTGCTGCGCGATCGTCCGGGCGTGTCCGGCTACCCCTGCTTCGGCAGCGCCCATCCCTCCGTTTGCCAATTCGTTTTTTGCGACGGCTCGGTCCATCAACTGGCGTTCAGCATGGATCCCGACACCTTATCCTTTCTGTCGAGTCGTAACGACCGCCGCACGCCCGACGGCTCGAAGTATTAACGAAATTGCGATTTCGGCGGGCTTCAGACTGGCAGCCCGTTGAAAAAGACCGATGTTGGGATGGCAGTTGCACTGCCGCCCCCGAAAAAACGCCGAAATTCAGGGTCGGCCGTGCAATTGCCACCCCAACTTAGAACGCAATTGCGATTTCGGCGGGATTTAGCCCGGCGCGTCGAATTCGATCCGCGAAATTGCCGGGCGCTCGCTTGGCTCAGGGCCGGATTCGGCAAACAGCCGTCGGCAGAGTTCGTGCAATTCTTTCACTCGGGGCCGCATTTCGACCGTCAGACGTCCGATTTCGAAACGCTCCGGCGCGAGAAACAATCCGGCGGGATCGGCCGGCTTTTGCGATTGGGCCAGCCGCCACAGCAACCGGCGCTGCGGCCAATTCAGGCGATGCGCGCGGCAAAGTTCGAGGAATAAACCGCGCGGGCTGGAGATCGCCCACCGCCGCCCATAGCGATGCCCGATGATCGCCAGCAGCACGAACGTCAGCAGGCAAGCCAAGGCAACGATCAAGATCAGCCACTGTCGGTTCACCGCATCGTCGTTCCCGACCGAGCGAAAGGCCTGCATCGCCTGACGCGCGCGATTGCCTTCGGCAAAAAGAACCGGCAGATTAAAGTGCGTGAACATGGCAATTGGTCTGGGGATTAGGGATTAGATACTCATTTCGTCATTCGTGCTACGTCATTCATCCTGAATCTCCCTTGTGCGATGTTTCCAACAGGGCATCCTCCACGGCGCGCCGCCCGGCGGTCGATTTGCACTTGTCCAAGGCCAGCGAAGCTTCGCGGCGCACGTCGGGATCGGCGTCGCGCGCGAGCGCGACGATTTCGGAGATCAAGCGATCGACGAGTTCGAGCGCGACGGCGATTTTCAATCCCTTGATCCGCCGGGAGCGCGACGCGGCCAGCAACTCCTCGCGCAGCGCGGGGAGCGTTTGCGGATCGACCTTCTTCACCAAGGCGCCCGTCGTGCGCTGGACTTCCTCGTCGAGCATGTCGAAGGAGGCGACGAACCGCGGGAAGGAATATTCGGCCAGGCATTGCTGGGCGGCGCGGCGGACTTCGAGATGCGGGCTTTCGATGAATTTCACGAGGCGGGGCAGGATGCCGGGGATCGCCCGCCGGCGGATATGCGCCAGGATATTCGCCTGGACTTGCGGGTCGGGATCGCTCAGCGCGGCGAGGGCCAAGGCGTTGGCGTCGGCTCCGTTGAAGGCGTCCAAAGCTTGCGCCGCCTCGCGCCTGCCCGCCGGCTTGCCGTTCGTCAGCAAATGCTCGATCGTCGCAAACGCCGCATTGCGGGGAATGCCCGCCGCCACGGCCAGTTGCACCACGCCGCGCTGCGCGGCGTTGTCGAGGTAATCGAGGATCGACGCGCGCTTGAGCCACGCCAGATTTTCGATGCGTTTCAGGTTGTGCCTCGCCGCCGGCGAGATCTCCTGGCCCAGATGCCGCAACAAACAGCGGACGAACTTCGGATCGCCGCGATTGCAGATCGCGTTGAGCGCGGCGGAAGGCGGGCGCGGATCGTCGAGAAAACTTAGCAGCAGCCGCATCACGGCGTTTTGTTCGCTCTTCGAAAAGGCTTCCATCACCAGCAGAAAACACAGGTGGTGCGGATTTTGCAGAATCTGGTTCAGCGCCGCGTTTTCGCGGTCGGCCAAGAGCAAAAAGGCCTCGATCGCTTCGCGCCGCTTGTGGCGTCCGAAGCGCTGCACCGAAGTCTCCAAACTCTCCAGCACGTGCCGCCGGCTCCATTCCGGATCGCGGCCATCGCCGCGTTCGCGGGGCCGGTCGAGTTCGTCGTGGAGCCGCGCGGCCAGTTGCAGCAACGTCTCCGCCGCCATGTCGGCCTTCGCCGGCGAACCGTTCTCCATGGCCGACAAAAGCGCGGGAATGACGTCGTAATCCTCGAACATCACCGCCGCCAAACAAGCATTCATGCAGAGCGATTCGTCCGCCTCCAGCAGCACGGAGCGGAGCATCCCCGTCATCCGGTCGGAATGTCGGCGAATGATGTCCTTCCAGCGGCGGGGCAGATCGGACGCGCGGGCGAGAATTTCGCGTTGTCCGGCGATTTCGCGGCGGCTCAGCAGGGCCTCCAAAGCTCCCTCCTGCACGGCCGGCCGGGGGGAGTCGAGCGCGGACAGCAAAACGCGGACAGCCGTTTTATTGTCCGTTTTCGCCAACGCGTTGAACGTCGCCGCCAATCCCTGAGCCACGCCGAGGCCTCCTGCAAAATACCGCGCATTATATCAGGCATCGGCGACATAAAAGGGATACTTAATAGCTTTCACGATTCTCCACCGCATTTACCCAGACTGCCTATCCGCCGTTTGAAATCGCGTTTTTCCTTTGATATTGAGCAATCTGGGCGATATTTTACGATTATTGCGGAATTTTCAGATTGCAGGAGATTGACGAGAAAACGGATTGATTCGGGGCATGCAGATAAACGACACCACGACCGTTCGGGATTGATGTAAAATTGGATTGATGCGGATGATTTTCATCGGCCCGGCATTCGAGGAATTGAACATGTCTCAGACCATCACGGCACCCAAGGTATTCGACCGAGAATTTTTAGGCGTACGTGCGCGGTTGATCGAATTGGGCGCGGCGTTAGACCGCATCGAGCGCGCCGCGGGATTCACCGGCGGCGATCCGCGGAGCGAAAAAATCCGCCATGCGATAGAAATCCTCCTCGGCGGCGCGGCCGATAAAGCCGAGCAAATTCAATTGCTGTTTTCGCTGCCCTACGAAGAGAATTGGCGAAAGTAGCGCCGCCGGCGATACGTTGCGAAGCCGCAAGCGGCTTTTTCATCCTTCATCCTTCATATTTCATCCTTCCACCTACCCCTCGCCCCCCGCCATGTACTTCTTCGATCCCCACATTCACATCGCGTCGCGGACCACGGACGATTTGGAGCGCATGGCCCGGTCGGGCTGCGTGGCGGTCGGCGAACCGGCTTTTTGGATGGGCTACGACCGCGCAAGCGCGGAGAGTTTTTACGATTACTTCCGCCAGTTAACCGAATGGGAACCCAAGCGGACCGCCAACTACGGCATTCGCCACTACTCCTGGATCGGCATCAACGCGAAAGAGGCCGAGAATACGGCCTTCGCCAAGGAGGTGATCGCGCTTTTGCCCGAGTTCCTCGACAAGCCCGAAGTGCTGGGGGTCGGCGAGATCGGCCTGCACAAATGCACGAAGAACGAAGTCGCCACGCTGCTGGAACTGATCGACTTGGCGCTCGGGCGCGGCGAGCAGATGCTCTTCCACACGCCGCACTTGGAGGACAAATACAAGGGCACGCGGATGATTCTCGACCTCTTGCGCGCCGATCCGCGCGTCGATCGCAGCCGGGTGTGCATCGACCACTGCGAGGAACACACCGTCCGCCTCGCGCTCGACGAGGGCTTTTGGGCGGGGATTACGCTCTACCCGCTCACCAAGGCGACGCCCGAACGCACGGTCGATATGGTCGAAACGTACGGAGCGGAACGCATCCTCGTCAACTCCTCGGCCGATTGGGGACCGTCCGATCCGCTGGCCGTCACCGCCTTCATCCACGCCATGCGCCGCCGGGGATACGCCGATTCGTTCATCCGGCGGATCGTGTACGACAATCCGCTGGCGTTCTTCAACCAAAGCCGCGGATTCACCTTCACCCCGCCCGCGTGACGAGTCGAGCAGCCCCAGTTGCGCTCCCGCATCTCGGTCTTACCCGTTTCGAGTTTTGGAGGCAGCGCAAGCCTCGGGGAACCGGCCTGTTGGTTGCCGTAATTTGCTGCCGCGGAAAGCACCTATTTCCGGGCCTCGTTTATTGTTATACTGATCTTTGCCCGGCAAACGGCGCCGTGCTCCGCGGGGAGCAATCCGACGCGAGCTTGCCGTGCATGGCGCCCGAACCGGATAGCGGGGATGAATCAATCCGCAAACCCAGGCCGCGGGGTCCGTGTTTCGCCGACATTCGTACCGCCGCCATTCCCGAAACAAACCGTCCCGATATCACCCGGATAACGATCCCTGCATTTAGCCATCATGCGGCCGATACGCACCATTTCCGTCTTTCCCACGCTCTTGACCCTGGGCAACCTGGCGTGCGGATTCTTTGCGATCGTGGTCGCGTCGCGGGTCGATAAACCGATCAAACCGATTCCGGCGGATATTCTCTTGGATTCGACCAACGTGATGATCAGCGGGTGGTTGATTTTTCTGGCGATGATCTTCGACGGATTGGACGGTTACGTCGCGCGGCTCTCGAATACCGCCAGCGATTTCGGCGCGCAGTTGGACAGCTTGAGCGACGTGGTTACGTTCGGCGTGGCGCCCGGCTTCTTGCTGGTGAAGATGTGCCCGCAGGCGACGTACCTGCACAATCACGCGATGTGGGTGATCGCCGCGGTGTATGCCGCCTGCGCGGCGCTGCGGCTGGCGCGGTTCAACGTGGAGACCGGCGACGAGGACGAGCATCTGCAATTCAGCGGGCTGCCCAGTCCCGCGGCGGCGGCGGCCATCGCCGGATTCGCGATCATGTTTTTCACGCTGCGCAACGCCGACGCGCCGTTGAAGGACTTCCGCGGCGTCATCGACACGGTGCTGCAAAGCATTTTGCCGTACTTCGGCATTTTCGTGGCGCTGTTGATGGTTTCGCGGATACCCTATCCGCACGTGGCGAACCAGATTTTCCGCGGGCAGAAGACGTTCGCGCACGTCGTGGCCGTGGTATTCGCCCTGATGACGATCATGCTCATCCGCGGCTATTCAATTCCGATCATCTTCTCCGCGTTCGTGTTCTACGGCCCGACCCGCTTCGCGTGGCAGAAATGGATGAACCGCAAGGAAAAAGAAGAGCCGATGTTTTAGAATCGACTTTAGGATCGGATTAATTCATGCGGAATATGCTCATCAAAGGGGATAACCTTAAGGCTCTGAAATACCTGCTGGAGGTCAGGAACCTTGCCGGCAGAATCGATCTGGTTTATATCGATCCCCCATTCGCGACGAATGGAAACTTCACGATCACCGATGGCAGGACCTCCACTATCAGCAATTCGAAAAACGGGGATATCGCCTATGCGGACAAGCTCGTCGGCAAGGATTTTATCGATTATTTGAAAGCGAGATTGG
This sequence comes from Pirellulales bacterium, assembly GCA_020846145.1. Taxonomy (GTDB): domain Bacteria; phylum Planctomycetota; class Planctomycetia; order Pirellulales; family Thermoguttaceae; genus JADLEL01. Next base: position 15,751 of record JADLEL010000116.1, read on the forward strand.
TCCTGCTGCGAAAGCTGTTGTCCGAACAAGGCTCGATCTATCTCCACATCGATTATAAAATCGGGCATTACGTCAAGGTCGCGATGGACGAAGTATTCGGGATGGAGAATTTCCGCAACGACATTACGCGGATCAAATGCAATCCGAAAAACTTCGATCGGCTCGGTTACGGCAACGTCAAGGATATGATCCTCTTTTACACGAAAACCTCCCGGGCGATCTGGAACGAGCCGAGGGAAAAATACACCGAGCGCGACCTGGAAAAATTGTTCCCCAAAATCGACAAGAACGGAAAGCGATACACGACCGTTCCCATTCACGCGCCCGGCGAAACGCAGAACGGTGAATCGAATCGTCCTTTCAAGGGCATGATGCCTCCTCCAGGCCGGCATTGGCGAACCGATGCCCGAACCCTCGAACAATGGGACGAGGAAGGACTGATCGAATGGTCTTCGACGGGAAATCCGCGGAAAATCATCTATGCCGACGAACGGGAAGGCAAAAGGGTGCAAGACGTCTGGGAATTCAAGGACCCGCAGTATCCCGTTTACCCCACGGAAAAAAATGCCGCTTTATTGGATTTGATCGTGCGGACTTCTTCCAATCCCAACGGCATCGTCTTGGATTGTTTTTGCGGTTCCGGCACCACGCTGAAAGCAGCTCATCTTCTGGGCAGAAAATGGATCGGGATCGACCAATCGGAGCTTGCCTTGAAAGCGACCATCGAGAAACTCGATCAAATCGACGGCGACCTCTTCACGGCAAAGCCCGATTACGAGCATATCGAGATTGAAAGGGCATTTGCCGAAGCATAATCCGCGGTAACTGTCCGGGCCACTTGCGCCGGGCGCCACTGGCGTCCCGCCAGTGCCGTGAAGATTTAGCTTTATCGGCAAGAAAACAAAAGGGGACATCACTGATTTATTGAAATTAACAGTGATATTCCCTTATCCTAAGAGCAGATTTTCGGCGAAACCGATCGAATGATTTGTTGCGTGAGTTCGGGGTTATTCGCCTTTTGCCGTTTCAAATCCAACACGCTGTTGATGATTTCCACTTCTTCAGCAGCGCGAAGAACTTCTTCTTTCACCAAATTATTTTCCCATAACCAGTACGCGACTTCGCACCAAAACCAAAGCGGCACTTTTTCGGTAATTGCGCAGGCCGGCATGGGGAAGGATCCCGGCCCTCTTTCTCCGGCAATGTACTGGTGGACGAGTTGGCGGGAGCGGCCGATTTTTCTGGCGATATCCGCCTGAGTAACCAGATTACAGTAGTCAACTCGTAAAACGTCCGCGCCGATACCGGCATTTCTGACGTTATCGATAGCGCTCAAAATGGCATCTTTCATCGAGGACGCTTGGCGCGAAAAAGTCATATAGGGCCGCCCGGATCGCATGGAAATCGTACCGTCGTCGCATCCCGACTCATATAAGGCGTTCATCACGTCGGGCGTTAAGTCTGCAATGCCTGAAAGCACCAAGGTAAAATCGTGTTCGCATTCGCAAAGATTCGTAGCGGTATTCATGGTTTAGTTTTCAATTGCCGGGTCTGTGCGGACAAAGATCAATTTCACTTTGAATATGGCGTGCGTGATTTTCGGGATTTCGGGGCGTGGAAAAGACGCCTACAATACATCCCCCTCGTTGCCCATGAGGACAAAGTAATCGTCCCCAATCGTGGCCGTTTGAAATTTCTACCCGCCAGCCCTGTTGTTCCGCATACCGGATTGCTTGTTCAATGTGCTTGTTGGGATGCCGCGGACGACTCATCTAATTCATCCTACACTCTTGTTGACACATGTCAAGCGGAATTGGCCGATTTCTGACTTTTTTACCAAATTATGTTCGTTTTCCATGAGTTTACCATGATTTTTTTTTGAGAAATGTATATTCCATGAATAACAATGGCAAGTCTTTCCATAGCTCTTGGATGGGTAAGCATAAAACACCTCACCCCTTACCCTATCTCTTTCCTGGTGTCGGGATCGTCTTGCCTTTGAGTTGATAGACGTAAGCCAGCACTTCGGCGATGGCGGCGTATTTTTCGGCGGGGATAGGCTTGCCGATATCGACGTCGCGGTAGAGCGCTTGGGCGAGAGGTTTTTTTTCCACGATCGGCACATTGTGTTCCAACGCCATTTTGCGGATGCGCTTGGCGACTTCGCCGGCCCCTTTCGCCACCACGATGGGCGCGGCCATCTCGGCCGGATCGTACTGGATGGCCACGGCCAACTCGGTGGGATTGGTGATCACCACGTCGGCCTTGGGGACCGCCGAGGAAAGCCGTTGCAAAGCCAACTGCCGCTGCACCTGCTTGCGGCGGGAAATGACCTGCGGATTTCCCTCCAGGTTCTTCATTTCCTCGCGGATTTCCTGCGTCGTCATCCGCAAGTCCTGCTCGTGCTTCCACCGTTGGAAACCGTAATCCAAGAGCGCCAGAATCAAGAGGGCGCAGGCGATTTTAATGGCGATCCCCAAGAGCGATTCGGGGAGGAACGCGGCGATTTCCGGCACGGAAAGGCCCGTCAGGCCGAGAATCGCTTCCTTTTGCTTCCACAGGCACAGATATGCGACCGCCGCGATGAGCGAGAGCTTGAAAATGCCGAACAGCAGATGCACGAAATTTGCCAACGAGAAAATGCGGCCGAATCCCTTGAGCGGATCGACCCGCGTAATGTCGGGCAGGAGTTTTTCGGGAAGGAAGAGGAAGCCGATCTGCATGAGGTTCACGACGATCCCGGCGAGCATCAGGATGCCGAAAATGGGCAAGACGACCTTTCCCAAGCCGAGGACCGCGCCGGTCCACTGGTGGACGGCGAAAGGTACGTCGGCCGAGAGCCAGGCTTCGCCGCCCAACTGCCGTCGGGCGTAGTCGCCGAAGAAATCGACGATCCGCCGGCCGAGAATGAGCAAGAGCAGCAGGCCCGCCAGCAACAGCAGGGCCGAACCCAGGTCCTGGCTTTTGGCGACCTGCCCCTGCTCGCGGGCCTGCTGCCGGCGATGCGGGGTCGGGTCTTGCGTTTTATCGCCGGTTTGTTCTGCCATTTAGGAAGGGGGAAGGCGGAAGGGGGAAGGCGGAAGGTGAAAAGGGGAAATGATGAAGTATAAAGGATGAAGGATGAAGGATGAATGCTAAATGACGAAGCACGTATTGACGGATAACGAAGTGCATATCATTGGTCGGTTTCCGCCCTCCGCCTTCCCCCTTCCGTTCAAGTGAACCACTCTGTATGCAGGGGGACGTTGAGGGCATTGCAGATCGTTTCGAGGGCGGGTTCGAGATATCCGTGGAAGGCCCAGAGCGCGCCGCCGAGCGTGATCGACAAAATGCCGAACATCAGGCACGAGTTCAAGGCGAAGCCCATGTTCATCACGTTCAATTGCGGCACGGTGCGGCCGATCAATCCCACGACGAGCGCGGCCAACAGCAGCGCCGCGACCGCCGGCGCGGAGGCGCGGACGGCCAACGAAAAGCTTTGGGCCACGAGCGTTACGAAGGCTTCGGTGATGGATTGCGTGAATACGGCGAGACCGGGCGGGATCGCTTGGAAGGTGTCGAGCAAGCCGGCCATGACCATCCGGTGTCCGCCGAGGCTCAAGTAAATCGCCAGCGCGAACAGGTAGAGAAACCGGGAGAGCAGCGGTTGGTTCGCATCTTGGGTGGGATCGAGGGCCTCGGCCATCATCAGGCCGCCGACGTAGGCGATCAGTTCGCCCGCCAATTCCAAACCGCGGAAGATGAGTTGGATTCCCAATCCCATGCACGCGCCGACGACCAGTTCCCCGGCGACGATGGCCAGGTAATTGAGCGTCGTGCCGGGATAGTCCAGAGCGACGTTCCACTGGGAAGGCATGATCAACAGGGCCACGACGAGCGCCAGCAGCACGCGGACTTGGGCGGGAACCTCTTTCGTGCCGTAGAGCGGGGCCGTCATCATCAGCCCGCTCACCCGCGTCAACACCAGGGTGAAGACCAGAAACTTTTCGGTGTCGAGGTGGTTGAGCCAGTCCATAGGAAGGGGGAAGGGGGAAGGCGGAAGGAGCGAGAGTTTTCGTCTTTCGTGATTCGTGGTTAATACTTCATCCTTCATCCTTCAACCTCCCCCTTCCGTCTTCCGCCTTCCCCCTTCCTCAGAATCTTCCCGGGATGCCGGAGATCAGGTTGGTGGAGTATTGGACCAATTGTGCGATGAGCCAGGGGAGCGTGAGGCTGAGGACGAGGATCATGGCCACGAGCTTGGGCACGAAGACCACGGTTTGCTCTTGAATTTGCGTGAGCGCTTGCAATAAGCCGACGACCAGGCCGACCAGCAGCCCGGCGAGCAGCGCCGGCGCGCCGATCAGCAGCGTGATCCAAATCGCTTCGCGGCCGAGGTCAATGGCGGTTTGAGGATCCATGAAAGCAAGGGGGAAGGCGGAAGGGGGAAGGGGGGAATGATGAATGCTGATTGATGAATGACGAAGCATGTAATGACGAATAACAAAATGCATATCAACGGTCGGTCTTCTCTTTCCCCCTTCCGCCTTCAGTCGTCACGTGAAGGGTTGAAAACTTTCCATCAACATGCCGACGACGAGGTGCCAGCCGTCGAGGAGCACGAAGAGGAGGAGCTTGAAGGGCAAGGAAATCATGACGGGCGGGAGCATCATCATGCCCATCGAGACCGTCACGCTGGCCACGACCATGTCGAGGATCAAAAAGGGGAGGTAGATTTGGAAGCCGATGAGGAATGCGATTTTCAATTCGCTAAGCACGAACGCCGGCAGCAGCGCCACCAGCGGCACGTCTTCGTAACTTTCGGGCGCGGGTTGGTCGGGGAGATAGCCGAGGAACAAATACACGTCTTCGGTGTTTTTCGCGTGTTCGATCTGCTGGCTCATGAAGCGCCGCACGGGCGCCGCGCCGGCCGTCCACGCCTCTTCCATCGAAATGCGATGTTCGGTGTAGGGCACGATGGCTTCGTTATAGACCTGCTTCCAAACCGGGGCCATGATTAGGAACGTGAGGAACAGCGCGAGCGTGGTGATGACCTGGCTGGGCGGAAGCTGCTGCGTGCCGATCGCCTGCCGCAGCAGGCTCAGCACCACGATGATGCGGACAAAACAGGTGGTCATCAGCAGCACGGCGGGAGCGAGGCTCAAGACGGTCAGCAGGAGCATCACTTGCAGCGTGGAACTCAGGCCCTCGGGACTGGCCCAAGCCTTGGGACCCGCCGTCAAGGTTTCGGGGAGCTTCATCGTCAGCGGCTGATTGGGGGCCTCCTGGGCCGTCGCCGGCCTGATAAAACCGAAGCAAATTAAGGCGATCAACCCAGCGATAATTGTTCGGCGCCAGGCCCGCGCTTGCCGTGGGCATGGTGCGTTTTCACCGGCATCCGACATGTCTGCGATAGAGGCGGGGGCGCGGACGCCTCGGCTTACTGGATTTCGGTTGACGAAATAGTTGCGGAAGTTAAGCATTGCGGTCCTCCCATGCCCGGCCGCCGCGGCGATATCCGGCGGCGGTCATTTCATATCGCTCGTCGCCGTGCTGCGGCAATTCGCTTTTCGCCGGGCGCCGCGGGGCAAGCTGCTCGAAGATTTGTTTGAACGCGGCCGAGGAACTTCCCGTCTGCGATTGGCGGCAGAGGCCGGAGAGCCGATCGACTTCCGGCGGATCGGCGATTTCGGTCAAGGTTTCCGCGCCGCCCGGAGTGATAGAAACGAGAAGCAGCTTGTTGCCGCAACGCAAGAGAAGCACTTGCTGCCGACTGCTCAGGGGAGCGCGGCCGAGGACCTCGAAGGCCTCGCCGGGAAGGCGGGCCAGGGCTTGCGGCGTTTTGCGGCGGACGATCCAGACCAAGAGCAGAAAAATCCCCAGGACGAAGCCCGTGCTGCCGGCGACGGAAATCATCGAAGGCAATCCGCCCGGCGATTTGCTCGATTTGCCGGTTCCCGCCTCGTCGTTCGGCGCGAGCGGCAGCAATTTCGCCTTGCGGTGTTGCGGTGAAATCGGCGTTTTTTGCGGGCCGGACGCCTTGGCTCGGTCGATTGCGGGCGACGAATTTTCCAGGGCGGCCTCCGCATTTTCCGCCGCGTCGCTTTCGCGATAGGAAATCGGCGTTACCGATTCGTCCAACTTCGGCGGCGGCAGCGGAACGGGCAACGGCACGGCCAGCGGGAGCGGCGAGACATCATGCTCTTCGATTGCCGCCGTTTCCCGATTCGGCGTCGCTTGCGGACTCGCGGGGACCGGTTCCATCCGGGGATCACCTTCTGAAATGCGCGGTTCCATGCCGGGCGCGCGGCGCGGCGCGAGATCGTCGAACGATTGCAGGCCGAGCGAATTCTGCGCCTCTGAAGCGGCGGTGCAGATTCCCGAAATCGCGATTGTGAAAAGCATCGCCAACCGTGGCATTTTTTCGCTTCCTTGCTTTTTAATTCAAGCCGAAGAACGAGTTCATCCGATACAGAAGCGGGCAAATCCGTTTGCGCGCTTCTTGCGACGCCGTAAATTTTTTGGCATCTGAAGCAAAAGCGAGCCGCCGGGTTTATCCCGGCGCTTCGTTCGGCAAATAATATCAATCGATGCGCCGGAATAAACCCGCCGGCTCTTCTATTCCATCAGCCGGATTATGATGCGCTACGCGCACACGCTGTTTCCGGCGATGAGCTCGGCCACGCGGACGCAAAAATTATCGTTCATGACGAGCACTTCGCCGCGGGCGATGAGCCGGCCGTTGACGTAAATATCGACGGGATCGCCGGCCAATTTATCGAGCGCAACGACCGAGCCGCGGCGGAGCTTCAAAACGTCCTCCAAGTACATCTGCGTGCGGCCCAATTCGATTTTCAGGTCGAGTTCCACGTCGCGGATGAGGTCCAAGGTGGCCGTTTCGGTCGAAGGGGGCGCGCCGTCGAGTTCCTCGAAGCGGAAGGCGTGAATGCCTTGCGGCAGATCGTCGGCGTTTGCGGCGTCGATCGACTGCAAAGCGCGTTCGGCCTGGTTCAGCAGGAATTCGATGTCCTTTTCCGGGATGTTCGCTTCGCCGGCGGCGGCGGCGGGCGGCGATTCCCGGTGAGCCTTCGGCGCGGGCGCGATGGCGATCTTGCCCGCCTGGTTCAGCAACTCTTCGATGTCGTTCTGCGCGAGCAGCTTATCCTTGTCGCCGTCGCTCGGCGCGGCGTCGGGAGCTTTTCCGGCGGGCGGCTGCAGCAGCGATTCGATGTCCGCCTGTCCGAGAGGCGCGGCGGTCGGCGCGGGGGCGTCCGAACCTTGACCGAGCAGCTTCTCGATCTCGCCCTGATTCATTAAGTTGTCGTCAGCCATCGGAATCCATTCCTTTTTTCGTTATTGTTCGATGAACGAAAAGTCGCTGAAGATGATCGACTGCAACAACGGCTTGCCGATCATGCGGTTGGTCTTTTCCATAATTTTTCGCTTGACCAGTCCCAGGCCCGCGTCGGTCAGGTCGGTGATTTCCGCGCTGCGGACGATCACCAGCACCTGATCGCGGAAGCGGTGCTGATTTTCCTCCAAGGCGGCCAAAAACTCCTTTTCGTCCTTCGCGCCGATCGTTCCGTACAATTTGAATTCGATCCGCAAGGTGGCGTTGGTGGCGGGCTGAAAGGTGGTAACGCTGAAGTCGCCTAAAACCACTTCGATTTGCTCGTTGGGGTCTTTTTCGCCGCCCACCTTGCCTTCGTGCTTGGCCGTTTTGTGTTCGCTTTTTTCCGCCGCTTTGTTTTCGGTGTTTTTGGCTTCGGCCGGCTCGCTTGCCTGTGCGGCGGCGTTTCCCGCGGAAGACAGTAGCCAATACGCCGCTCCGCACTCGATGGCCACCACCGCGAGGACGACGCCCAAAATGGCCGACTTTTTGCCGAATTTGGCTTTCTTTACCGGCGGTTGTTCGGCCTCCGGCGTTTGCTGCGCGGCATCGTTTTTTTCTTTTACTTCTTCCTGGGCCATGGACGCGCGTCCTTGAAATGATCCGGTCATCCCCGCGGGCGAACGTCCGTCTTCCGCCGACGGACGCTCCCGCAATGCTCATCGAAATCCTACTTTATTCCCCGCGTTCTGCAGCTGGGAAAAGCAGGGAATGATGCGCGGTTGGATTATTCGGATTATTCCTCGGATAACGAGCGCCGGCTTCGTTCCATAGGGTGTTGCAAGGTAGTTCACGTTGGGGCGACAGTTGTACTGTCGCCCCAGGGATGGCATTACAACCGCCATCCCAACAACCTGTCATTTGATGATTGCCAAACCGGTAGAGGGACGCGCGAAGCGAAGTCCCGCCATCGGTCTTCAACGCTTTTTCGGAGCTTTCCCGGGCATTTCCGCGATTTCCGCGACGGAGTAAAGTTGCAGGCGGGGCCTTTCGCCCGGGCGTCGTTTCTCTCCGCCGAGGGCGATCCGCAACCGCCGCGGTTCGATTCCCAGCTTGACGAGGTAATTGCGCGCCGCAACGCAGCGGGCGTAGGCCGGATCGACAGCCGAATCGCCCGTTTTTTCCGCGCGAACCGCATCCCCAGCCGTTTCGCCGCGAATTTCGATCGCGTCGGAGGTCGGGCCGATTTGCACGGCCACGGCTTGCAAAATCTGCTTTTGTTCGCTTCGCAGTTCGAGCTCTCCGTCGGAAAAGTAAATCGCGCCGCGGGCCGCAAGCGAACGTCGATCCGCCGCCGCATTTTTCTCGAAGCCTTCCCGCACGATTTCGTCGAATCGATTCCGATCCTTGGCGATCGCCGCCGGAGCGGTTTTTTTCGCCTCGTTTTCTCCCGCGGTTGCGGCCGCTTCCGCGCCGAAGCGTTTTTTCAAGGCCGCGGTGATCTCGCGGAATCGGTCGTTCCGGCCGATTTCGCCGACCGCGCTGCGGAGGATGAAAAAGAGCAAGAGCAGCCACAACAAATCGATGTAGGTCAGCGCCCAGCCGGGAATGCCGGCGGGTTGCTCTTCATCCGCTAGTATCCGACGAGTCATGCGTCAGGCCGCTTTGCGTAAGGGCGGTTTCGGTCGCATGGAGAAAATCTCCGGCGGCTTCTTGGCCGCGGGGGAAAGGAATTTCCACGGGCGGCGTTCGTGCTCCGGCAAAAAGGAGCCGAGCCGCTGTTCGATCAGCCGCGGATTGTCGCCCGCCTGGATCGCCAAAACGCCGCGCAACATGATCTCCATGCCCATTCGATCCTGCCGGCTAAGAAACTGGAGCTTCTCGGCAAACGGCAGGCAGAAAAGGTTTGCGATAATAGCCCCATAAAGCGTTGTAATCAAGGCCATTGCCATGCCGGGAGCGAAACTTTCGGGATTCTCCAGATTTCCCAGCATGACAATCAGACCCACTAAAGTGCCTATCATGCCAAAAGCCGGGGCAAAACGGCCGATTTGTTCGATCAGAGAGCGGTCGTTTTTTTCCCGCAAGGCCCGCGCTTCGATCTCGGTGCGCATGACATCCTCAAGCAGTTCGGGCCGCGTTCCATCCACCGCCAGCATGACTGCCCGCGCCAAAAAAGGGTGCGAAAGACCGGAAATTCGCCTTTCGAGAGCCAGCAAGCCATCCTGTCGGGCGATTTCGGCCAGGGCCACGAGTTCGCGGACGATGCCCGCGTAATGCGGGGAGCGATTGACGAACGCTTGAAGGAGGGCGCGGAAAAAACCGCCGAAGCTCCGCCAGGGAAAACAGATCGTAACGGCTGCGAAAGTTCCGCCCAAGACCACCAACAAGGAAGGGCCATCGACAAAGACGTTGTAGGCCGAGCCTTGGGCCGTCATCACCGAGAGGCCCAATAACACGATACCCAAAATGATGCCGAAAAGGGTTGAGAGGTCCATGACATGAAAGGGGAAGGCGGAAGGGGGAAGGGGGAATGACGAATTTTAGTCTGATTGGAACCGATGCGGAAAAAATTGGTTGTTAAGGATGGAAATAACTTTTCAAATACCGGTTATTCAGGGAATGCGAAGTCGCAAATGGCCATTATCTTCATCCTTCCGCCTTCCCCCTTCCGCCTTCCCCCTTCATTTCTCCTGGTGGAGGAATGAGGTGTTTTGCCTGTTGATAGGCCACGGCGCGGCGGAGGACTTCGTCCATCGATTCCACGACGACCACCCTTTCGCCCGTCGTCAGCGTGATGAAGGTGTCGGGGCGGGCTTCAACGTATTGAATCAAATCGGCGTTCAACAGGAACGGTTCACCGCCGAGGCGCGTGAGTTTGATCATGGTTTTTCTTTCGCAAAGCGTAGCAAGTAGGCGGTAGGCAGTAGGCGGTAGGCAGTAGGCGGTAGGCGGTAGGCGGTAGGCGGTAGGCAGAAAGCAGATAAATGGGTGCGATAGTTCTTCTGACTCCTGACTTTTGACTTCCGATTCCTAACTCCCGGCTTCTGCCTACCGCCTACTGCCTACTTACTCCTCCGCGTCCCACAAATTATTACCGTTTTAAGGCGAGCAATTCATCGAACAACTGCTGGGTGGTGGTAATGACGCGGGCGTTGCCGCGGTACATGGTCGAGGCAAGGATCAGGTCGGTCAAGCTCCCGCCGATATCGGTATTGGAAAGCTCGACGGCGCCGGCGATGATCGAGCCGATGCCTTGCTGTCCGGGATTGCCTTCGATCGGCACGCCGGAATTCACGCCGCTGGCATAGAGATTTTGTCCCTTCTGCTGCAGGCCGGCGGGATTGCTGAATCGCGCCAGGCGGATTTGGCCCAGATCGCGTTTGATGCTGTTGCTGAACACGCCGGTGATGCGGCCGTCTTCGCCGACGATGAAGCTCGACAGCTTGCCCGGCGCCGAGCCGTCTTGGCTTTTCATTTGCAGCGCGCTCGATTTTTCGCCGAGGCCGGAAATGTTCAGGAAGTCGAGTTTGAAGACCAAGGGCGAAACGGCGGGCGTTCCGCTGCGGTAAATGGTGACTTTATCGTTGGTGGCGGAGACGAATTTTCCCTTGCCGTCGAAGGTGATCGTTCCGGTGCCCACCGCGATGGTCGGGCTATCGGTCGGGGTTTGGTTGGAGGAGGAGTCGGCGAACCAGCGATAGACCGTGCCCGTTTCGCTGACGCTTTCCAGGTCGGCCGTGATCCGCACGTTGCAGGCGGTGCCGAGGGAATCGTAAACGAGGAAATCGGTCATCGTGCTTTCACCGATGGCATCCTGATATTTGGTGAAGGGCATGTTGACGGTGTTCTTTCCGCCGGCGGTGACGAATTGCAGCCCCGAAAGGCTGATATCGACCGCATTGAAGGTGCCGTTATTGCCGACGATGTTGACGACGCCATCGACGATGCTCGCGCCCGGATCGTACGGACCTTTATTATCGGGATCGGCCGTGTCGATCGATTGCGGAATGCCGTTGGTGCCGGTTCGTTTTTGGATGCCCAGCGACTCGGACATGAAATCGAGCAAATCGGCGACGCGCGTATCGACGGCGGCCGGAGGATTGCTTCCGACGACGGTCAACTGTTGCGTGGCGAGCGTGCTGCCGCCCTTGATGCCGGTGAATTGGAGCGTTCCGGAAGAGGCGAAAAGCGACGGGTAGCTCGTCCCTTCGGTGTTGCTGATGAGATCGACCAACCGCGTGCCAGCGGTCGCGGGCGGGCCGTTGAAATTCAGTATTTTCGTCGGATCGGTCGCGGCGCGGTCCTGCAAGGTGGCGTCGGAAACGCTGTCGGTATAGGTGGGGTTATAGGTGGGATCGAGGGGATCGGAGATGTTCACCCGGCCGACTTCCACGAATTGATTCCCGCCCACGCTGTAATTGCGATAAATGATATACTGCGTCCACGCGGTGGGATCGGCGGGATCGGGCGCGGGCAGATTGGTAAGGTGCACGCGGGCATTGGTGGGCGTGATGCCGGAAATCACGTCGCTCGGACGGCTGACGAGCCCATTGGAGTCCACGAATGCGATGTGATAATCGTACGTGCCGCTGAGCGAGGCATTGTTCAAAAGCGGAGTCGCCAAAGGCGTGCCGCCGTTGTTGATGCCGCCGTCATCGATATAAGGATTCGCCGCCGCCGCGGCCGCGACGGTGTCCAGTAGCCGAAAATCGTTGGCGTTGCCGGTGGACGAACGGTAAATGTTGACGAACTTGTAGCCGCTCGGATTTAGCAACAGATTGACGGGAATGGTTACCGCGTCATTGGCCACGTCGGTGGTGGCCGAAACGCCGGTCGTGGGCATGCCTTCGGATGGCGTACTCAAGGGCGGTATTTCCGGCGGCACGATGGGCGGATCCGCATCGCTGAAGGTTACCTTGTAATAATAGGTTCCCGGCACCAGGCTCGATGCCGTGGGAGAGGCGACGGCTTGGGCGGGCGGGAGTGTTGCTTGCAGGGAGATGTCCATTTTCGGGGAAGTCGATGTCGTTTCGGGCCGCAAATACGACGCATCGCCCAGCACCCCCGATTGAATGATCTTGGCGGCGTCGGCTTGAATCCCGTTGGGCGTGAGCGCGCCTTGCAATTCGACGTTCTCGGTCGCCTTGGCGACCGCCACCGAGCCGAGCGGGATGGTAATTGGCACCAATTGGGTGGATTGAATCTGAAAATCCTGGTCCACGCCGTAGCCCAAGAGCCGATTTCCGGTGGACGTAACCAATTCGTTGTTGGAATTGAGCTTGAAGACGCCGTTGCGGGTATATTCTTGTCCGCCGTTTTGGCCTTGCACGATGAAGAATCCGTCGCCTTGGATGGCCATATCGGTCGAATTGGAGCTGATTTCGACCGTTCCCTGGGTGAAATTGGGCGTGATTTCCGCGATCATCGTGCCCATGCCGATTTGCCGCGGATTGGTGCCGCCGCTATTGGCGGTCGGGCTGGAGCCGAGCCCTTGCGTTTGCAGGAACTGCGTGGCGAACGAGGCCGTCGAGGACTTGAAGCCGACGGTGTTGGAATTGGCGATGTTGTTGCCGTCAACGTCGATCATCGTTTCGGCGGCCTGCATGCCCGTCAGGGCCGTGTTGAGCGCGGATGTCAAGCTCATCTTATCTCTCCTTGAATGTTTTACGATTTATTTTATCGGCGGCGGAAGGACCGCGAGTTTTCGCCGGCCGCTTGCGGCTTTGCAACGCCTTGCCGCCGTCTAATCCGTCGTCGTGCGAATCTTCCTCGCTTACGGAGCATCGTCGATTTCCGTAACGTTCCGCATATCGACTTTCTGCGCGCCCACGTGCAGTTGCACCTTATTGCCGTCAACCGAGACTTTATCGACTTTGCCGGCAACCAATTCGCCCGCGGCATTCAGGCCCTTGACGATCTGATTCAATAGCGAGTTTCCGGATGCCAGATTCTGTTCGAGTTGCACCGCGTTGCCGTCGATTTCCGCGATATTCTTCAAATCCAACGTCTCGTCGCCGATATGCAATTGCACCTTGTTGCCGGCGACCGAAACTTTATCGACCTTGCCGACGATCGTATCGCCGTTTGCATTCAATCCTCTGACGTTCTGATTGAGCAGCATGCCCGCGGACGCCATGTTTTGCTGGAGTTGCATGGCGGACAGCGTGTTGGTCATTTTGTCGTTCGAGGCGATGGCCTTGATTTGGCTGATCTGTTGCAGGATTTCGCTGTTATCCATGGGATTCAAGGGGTCCTGGTTTTGCATTTCCGTAACCAGGAGCTTGATGAATTGTCCGAGGTCCAGCTTATTGAAGGCGTCGGGCTCGGCCACGGTGTTCGGCGTCTGCTGCACGGCCTGGCCTTGCACGCCGCCGATGGTGGAAGTTGACATGATTACGTCCTTATGCCAATTGGTTGAGGCTTAGTTCACTTCCTAAACGATCACATTCAAGCTTCCGCCCATGCCCGGCCGTTGGGTTGCGTTTGCCGCGGCGGCGGGGCCGAGGAAGGGGATTTCCGGCTTCGGTTCGCGCGTCGGAGGGCGATCGCCTCGTTGCGCGCCGGAATCGCCTTGCCCGGAGGTTTGCCGCGGCATTCCGCCCGGCGAGCGATCCATCAGATCGACGTCGAACTGCTGGATGTGGATATTCTGTTGGGCCAGCCGCTCGCGCAGTTCGGGCAGGTTATCGAGCAATAAACTTTTCGCGGCGGGCGTTTCGGCTTCGATCCGCGCCTTCATCACCCCTTTGCGGACGCCGATTTCGAGCTTGAGCACGCCCAGTTCGGGCGGACTAAGCTTCAGGCGGACGGTTCCGTTGCGATTGCCCATCGCGGCGAAGGCCCGCTCCACGCGCTGCACGAACTGCGCGCGGAGCGCCTGGGCAGCGGGATCGGAACCGGCGGGCGCGGGCGCCGCGCCGGCTTCGCGCCCCGCCGCGGCCCGGTCCGATGCCGCCGCGGAATTGACGCGGACTTCGGCAGTCGGGGCGTCGAACGATTTCGTTTGGGCCGGTTTCTCGGCGGCTTTCAGCACGTCGAGCATCGCTTGCAACGCATTGTCGGATGCTTGAGGGATGGCGGAATCCCCCTTGGCGACAATTCCTGCCTCCTTGACGACCGGTGCGGACGGCGTTTCCGCGGATTCCTTCGCGGGAACGTCGGCGGGACTCGATCCGGCGGCGTTCTGCTTTTGCGGGGCATTTTTCGCATTCGCCGCCGCTTCGCGAGTTTTTTTCGATTTGCTTTTTCCCTTGCCGGCCGCGTCGAGAATAGCTTCCGCCGGATTCCCCGCCGCCGATCGTTTCGCCGCATCGGGATTTTCCCCGATCGCCAGGGCGTCGTTTTTCGACGCAGACTTTGCAAGATCGGCATCGCCATCGGCGGTTTCGACGCTCTTCGAGGCCGGATTGCCCCATCGCAAATCCGACTCCGCAACATCTTGCATCGGTTTCGCTTCGACGGACGACTCCTCGCCGGCGACTTTTTGCTCGATGGCGGCTTTCGATGGCTGCACGTCGGCATTCGCGGGCAATCCGATCGGAAGCTTCCCGTCCGCAGCCGTGGATTCGGCAGCCGATTCGGAGCCGTTTATCTCTTTTTTGGTTTTTTTCTGCTCTTCGCCGACGGTTTCCTCGGACGGCTGCGCGTCGCCGTCTTTCGATTCGTCGCGCTGCGCCTCTTTTGCACCGGCTCGTTCCTCTCGCCCTTCGTTCGCTTTCGAGCGGGCGGCATCGCCCGCCGACGAACGATCGTCCTCGGTTCGCGCGGTTGCTTCACTCGGCGGATCGCCCTCGCGCTCGTCGCTCGGCGGCAGCGCGGCATCCGCATGCTCGGCCGGCCGAGGGCCGGCGGCGGTTTTCGACGGCGGAAAACGATCGGCATCCCCGCGATTTGCAGCTTTATCGCCCGCGGCGGGCGGTTTCGCCACGGCGTTTGCACGGTTCAAATAGTCGTCGAATAATTTTTCGGAATTGCTTCGCGCGGCCGATCCCGCCGGATCGGGGAAAATCAATTCCGTGATCGGCAGCGCGGATCGTGGATTGATATCGATGGTCGGCATGAAAGGAAGGATGAAGGATGAAGGATGAATTCTTAATTCGCCGCTTGCGGCTTCGCAATGACCACTGTCCACTGCCTACTGCCTACTCGGTTCCTCATAGTTCTTACCGATCGCTCCCTCTACGTTTCGGGGCAACCTATTTGTCTCCAACTTCGCCTGGGCGTTCTCCACGGCTTTCATTTCGGGCATTCCCTCGCGGATGCGGCGCAGCACTTCGCTGAGCTTTTCGGTTTCCTCGTCGGTTTTGAACTCGCCGATGATGTTCGCGCGCTTTTTGTCGGGCATCTGCTTCATCAAGGAAACCACGGCGTCGATTTCTTTTTTGTCGAGCATGTCGAGGAGCAGGCCCTTGGCTTGCGCGGGATCGATGCTCACCAGGGTCCGCAGCACGTCGTCCATGCCGGTCGTAGCCGCGCTTTGCCGCACTGCGGCCAACTGCGCCTGGAAATTGTCGCTGAGCTGCTTGTATCTGTTCAGATCATCGGCCAATTTGCTCTCTTGCGATTGCACTTGCAGCAGATTGTTCCGCAATTGTTGCTCCCGCAATTCCAGATTGCGATATTTCACCGCGCGGACTTCGACGATTTCCGAATACGATGGCTGCTCGGCTTCGAGCGGCGGCGGTCCCTTAACCTCTTCCTTCTCGGCAACGTCGATGCCCTGGGCAATGGCCGCGATCCGCGAAAACCGCGCACGATCGAGCTTCAATTTCGGAAGCAATACGGCCGCCACGAGCATCTGGGCGATGACGGTTCCGACGCAAACGCAGAGCGCAAGCATCCCGAGGATTTTCAGGATATTTTTCATGCTTCGGCCTCCGCCATTGCCGCCGCGGCGCGTCGCTGCGCGACTTCATCGAGCCGTTTGACGTCGCGGCGATTCTCCTCCTCGCGATGCCGTTCGAGTTGCTGCTCGCGCAGTTTTTCCAGCACCTTGACTTCGCGGTTGGCCGCCAACAGCGCTTCGCGGCGGCGTTCGATCTCCAGGGCCAACCGCTCGCGCTGCGCGCGGGTTTGTTTTTCATAAACGCGAAGCGTGACTTCGTAACGCTGCGATTCGATCAGCAGATCGATATTCACCGCTCCCGGCCCGGCGGCCTTCCGGCACCCGACCGACAAGGCCGCCAATTCATCGTGGATTTGCCGCAATCGCTCGTTCAGGATGTCGTCGGCCCGATAGGCTTCGGACAATTCCGCCTGCCGCTCGTCGCGAGCCGCCTCGCGGAGTTTCAAGAGCGTCGCCAAACGGAATTTGAATTTCGGCATTTGGTCTTTGGCCTTGGGTCTTAGGTCATAGGACTTGGGTCTTGGGTCTTGGGTCTTGGAAATCTAAGTCCTAAGATCCAAGACCTAAGTCCCCAGACGCCCGTTCCATCACCCTGATATTCCCTTTTATCCATTGGTTTTCACGTTTCCCGGCGACGTTCCGGCGAGTATCGCGTCGTACCGTTCGCACAATTTCAACAATCCCGCCCGGGCGTCTTCCGCGGCGGATCGCTCCTCGATCCGCTGGCGGAGGAATTGATTGAGTTCCTCCTGCAAGTCGATGGCGGCATCGACCTTTTTATTGCTGCCGCGGCGATAGGCGCCGATGGAAATCAAATCATCGTGATCGCGATAGACCGCCAGCAGTTCGCGGACCGCCTGGGCGGCGCGGCGGTGTTCCGCATCGATCACTTCGGTCATCAACCGGCTGAGGCTTTCCAGCACGTCGATGGCCGGGTAGTGGGTTCGCGCGGCGAGCCGCCGTGAGAGCCAGGTGTGTCCATCGATCAAACCGCGGACGGTGTCGGCGATCGGCTCGTTGGGATCGTCGGCCTCGACCAACACGGTGTAAAACGCGGTGATGCTCCCCTTCACGCTGCGGCCGGCGCGCTCGACCAGTTTCGGCAAAATGGCGAAGACCGAGGGAGGAAAGCCCCGCGTGGTCGGCGGTTCGCCGGCGGCCAGGCCGATCTCCCGCTGCGCCAGCGCGAAGCGGGTCAGGGAATCCATCATCAGCATCACGCTTTTTCCCTCGTCGCGGAAATACTCGGCGATGGCCGTGGCGGTCATGGCCGCCTGCGTGCGGAGAATCGCCGGCTCGTTGCTGGTGGCGACGATCACCACGCTCCGGGCAAGCCCTTCGGGACCGAGATCGCGCTCGATGAATTCGTTCACCTCGCGGCCGCGCTCGCCGATCAACGCGATCACGTTCACGTCGGCATTGGTGTAGCGGGCCATCATGCCCAACAGGATGCTCTTGCCCACGCCCGACCCGGCGAAAATTCCCATCCGTTGCCCCCGGCCGCAGGTTAGCAAGCCGTCCATCGCGCGAATGCCCGTGGAAAGCGGTTCGTGAATCCTCGGCCGCGTGCAGGGATGCGGCGGTTCGCGGTTGATGGCGGTGCGATCGTCGAGGATGGGCTGCGGTTTTTGATCGACGGCGATGCCCTGGGCGTTGAACACCCGGCCCAACATGGCTTGCCCGACGCGCAGCCAGCGCGTGGTCCGCGCCAACCGAACGCGGTTTCCGCGCCGCACGCCGCCCATCTCGGAAAAGGGGAAAAGCAAAGTCAACTCGTCGCGGAAGCCGATGACCTCGGCCAAGAGCGGCGCGCCGGTTTCGCGTTCGATTTCGGCCACGGCGCCCACCGGCGCGGGAAAGCCTGCCGCGGAAACCGTCATGCCGACCGTCCGCGCCACGCTGCCGCAGAGCGCGGTCGGCATCAGGCCCTCGAGTTGTTCGGCGATGTTTGGCATTAGTGGTCGGTGGTCAGTGGTCGGTGGTCAGTGGTCATTGGCAAATACTAGCCACTAACCACTCTCCACTCTCCCCTCTACTGCGTCAATTCTTCTTCGATTCGTTTCAATTGCGCCTCGAATTGCTGGTCGATGACGCCGAAGCGGGTTTCCACGCGGCAGCCGCCGGGGGCGATCTCGGGATCGGCGTTGAGTTCCGCATTCGCCAACGGCGCGATTTCATCGAGGAGGACGCACAGTTGGCCGCGCAGCGCCTCGAGGTCGTCGGGATTGAGTTGGATTCGCAATTGCGAACTGCCCGCCGCCAATTCCAACGCCTCGCGCACGAGGTCGAGGGTGATTTCGGGATGCCGGCCGATTTCGCGGCGGACCATTTTTTCGGCGATTGCTCCCGCAACGCGCACCGCGGCGGCTTCCCAATGCCGCAGCCAGGAATGTTTGGCTTCGCGAATGCTTTGCACCGCCTGTTTCAAGGCCGGGATCACGGCGGCCAACTGATTGCGGATCATTCCTTCAACGGCCTGCATGGCGGCCGCTCGCCCTTCCTGCTCGGCCTGCCGGCGAATCGCGTCGGCCTCTTGCTGGGCTTTGCCGACGATCTGCAAGGCCTCGGCGCGGACCTTGGCGAGATACCGGTCCGACCGCCGGCCCATATCCTCGAAATTGAACGCCACGGTTTGCGTTCCCTTGTTTCTCTCGGTGGCTCGAATGACGGTGGACATGACAAGGAGATAGGGGATAGGAGATAGGGGATAGGGCGGCCGTTGGCTGAATGTGGTTTGAAACTGCATGAGTACCGAGTACGGAGTCTTCTTCACGACCAACGACCAAATCCTTTTCTACGCCGCGAATGTTCGTATTTGTTTTTTGGAAAATAACACTCTTCGGGCGGCCTCGGCGATTCGACCGCGGGCGGTTTCGACGTCGCTCAAGCGAATCGGGCCGGGATTGTTTAGCCGTTTGCGGATTTCCTCAGCCTGTCCGTAGGGCAAACCGCCGAGCGCCCGCTCGATCAGCTTCGGCGACGCGCCCAGCAGCGCCGGCATGATCCATGCCGGTTCGACCGCACGAAAAGCCGCCGCCAAGGAAGCGTCGTCCAGTTCTTCCAGTTCCTCGAAGTTGAGCGGCGGCGGACCGAGTTTCCGCGCCAGTTGGCGATCGCCGACGGAAATGTTGTCGAGAATTTTCAGGCTCACATCGCTCGAAGACTCCTCGATGATGCCGCTCAGCGCCTCGATGCCGGCGACGCGGCGGCGCTGCATTCGAACTTGCCGCGAGAGCCGAGATTCCAGCGCCTTTTCCACTTCGCGGAGGATGGCCGGATCGGTTTCCTCGAGATCGACCAACCGCCGCACGATTTCGACTTGCTGATCGGCGGGAAAGCGAACCAAGATTCCGCCCGCCTGCCGCGACGGCAAATGCGAAAGCACCAGCGCGATCGTCTGCGGACGTTCGCCGCCGAGGAGCCGGGCGAGTTTTTCGCCTTCCGCCTCGTGCAAGCGCACGAAAGGCCGGCCGGAAGGCTCCTTCGCTTCCCGCTCGGCGAAATTCGCCGCTCCCCAGCCGATTTCTTCCGCCAACCTTCCGGCCAGTTCCACGCCCGACATTTCCCGCGCGGGGTTGCCCGGCCGCATGCGCGCGAACTCGTCCAGCACCCGTTCCTGCTCGGCGGCGGGAATATCTTCCATTGCCACCACGGCCTGGCGCACTTGCCTGGCTCGTTCAGTGCCGAGCAATTCGAGAACCGCGTCGGCCGCATCGCGATCGAGGCTGGCCACCAAAATCGCCGCTTTGCGGATCCCGTCGTCGGTTGTTTTGACTGGTGAAGCGAGCATGGGAGTATTTATCAATTAGAGGACTTTTCTAATGCATTGCTAAGCCGCAAGCGGCTTTTCATTCATCTCTCATCATTCATCCTTCATTTTTTCCCTTTACCCCGCGTGTCCGATCCAGGTTTTAAGGATATTGGCGGCGGTGTCGGGATCTTCCTTGACGAGCGAGGAGATTTCATCGCGCAGCGACGGCCCCGCGGTGAAACGCCGCACGCGCTTGGGCGGTGGTTTGTCGGGGACTTCCTCCGTCTCTTCTTCGGGCGTTTCGGCCAGCCGCGGCATCGTTTGTTGCTCGACCGGCGGCACGGACCTGACCAACGAGCGGAGCATCACCAAACTTACGCCCGCCAGACCGATCATGCCCGCCACGCTCCAGTAATCGCCCAGCCAAGCGAGCGCGTTTTTTGCGAGCGAGGGTTCGGGCGGCATGGCGACGGGGATCTCCTGGAAGTCGGTTACTTCGACCAAACCTAACGGATCGGCGTTGCCTTCGGGCGGCGTGAGGAGTTTCGCCACTTGTTTCTTGACCTTGTCGATGGTCTCGGTGCGGATCGGCTCCAACGCGGCGGCATCGGGTTCCTTCGGCTCCTGTCCGGCCGCGGGGGGATTTTTCGCCTGCCAGATTTTTTTGAAGTAACTGGCGGGAATGCCGATCGAAGCGGTCTCCACGATCGGCGTCAGGCCGATCTTGACGGTGTCGGTCTGCTCGCCGGAAGCAATGCTCGTGGATTCGGTTTTCTTTTCTTTTTCCTCCTCTTTCGATCCGCCGATGGGCCGGTTGGCGAGCGACATGGGCTGGTTCGGCTGCTGACTGGCGAGACCCGCCTGTCCGCCCGTGCCGGAGTTATCCATGCTGCGCGAGGTCGTGGTTTCCGAAGATTGGACCTCGACGGGCTTGTCGTGTTTGATTTTGGTGGTCCGGGTAGTCTCGTTGGTATCCAACTTCACGCTGGTGGCGACGGTAACGCCCGGAATATACGACAAACAATTCTTGATATTGTTTTTGAGGTCCTTTTCGTAGGTTCTTTGAATGGCGATGTATTTGTTGTCCGCGCCCCCGCCGCCTCTTTCGGGATTGCCGGACCACGTGCGCCCGTTCTGATCGGAGACCGTTACATTTTCGGACTTCATGCCCGAAATGGTGGAGGCCACGAGATGCCGGATCGAAGAGACCTTTTCTTCGTCGAGCTCCTGCGAGCCGGCCGGTTGCACGACCGCCAGGGCCGTGGATACTTTTTCCCGCTTGAAGCCGCCGGTGATGGTCGAATCGATAATTACGTAACCGCGTTCGATGCCGGGCATGGAAGAAAGGATATGTCCCAAGGACTCTTGTTTGGCGACGATCCAGCGATTCACACGATCTTCCGGCGAAGCGAAGATATTGTTGCCGTCCATCGCGTCCTTGAAGGAACTCCCGTAATTGGGGGGCAGGGCCTTCGCGTCGGCCAGCGCGCCCATGTATCTCGCCTCCTGCCCACGGGGGACGTAGATCAGGCCGTTCTTCTCCACGGCGTCGTTGAGATTCGCCTTGCCAAAGGCGCTCATCATCAAGTTGCGCTGGCTAGGCGAAACCGTCATGCCGTTCAGCAGGTCGGAATTGGAACCCGAAATCTGGCCGTTGAACAGAAAACCCAGGCTCACCACCACGACCGCCAGCAGCAAACCGGCCGTGATCCGCGCCCCCGGCGTCATCGTGCGGAACAAATCGGCGAGTTGTGCGTAGGCTTTGTTGAGAAAATCCATTTATGCTATTCCTCACACCACGTAGGACAGGTTTCCAACCTGTCTTTTCCGCGAAACGGGTTTCCAACTTGTCCGGACAGATTGGAAATCGGTCCTCCTAAACCCTGATCGCTTGAACTTCCTCGTACGCCGCCACCAGTTTGTTGCGGACTTGAATCATCATTTTGAAGGCGAGGTCGGCCTTTTGCACGGCGGTCAGCACCTCGGCCGGGTTGACGTCGCCGCCGGTCATGAGTTTCTCGACCGCCGAGTCGGCATCCTGTTGCATGGAGTTCACCTGCTGGATCGAATCGAGCAAGTAATCCTTGAACGAATCCTGGGCGGCATTCGGCTTGTTCGCGCCGGCGGCCGAAAGCGGCAGCGAACTCGGCAAACTCGAGATGGAACTAATCATGGTAATTGTCCGGGGAAAATCAGCCGTTATGCGATTCGATCAAAATTCCATTTTTTTCCGAAAACCATTCAACGCATCATGTCTTACTGTCGATTATCTAGGCGACTTATGTTATCACGCAATGATTTTTAGCGACTGCAATTCCATGTCCTTGGCGATCTGCATCACGCCGAGGTTGGCCTCGTAAGTTCGGGCCGCGACCATGGCGTCGGTGAATTGCTCCATCATGCTCACGTTCGGGTAGGCCACGAAGCCGTCCTTGTCGGCGTCGGGATGCCCCGGCTCGTATTTCAAGAGCGGCTCGACGTGCGAATCGATCTTCGCCGTGGCCTTTACGCCGGCCGCGCCGTTGGAGCCGATGGTGGGATCGGTCTGCAAAATGACGAACTTCGGCTGATAAGGCACCGGCTCGCCCTTTTCGTTGTGCGTCGTGGAGATGTTCGCCAGATTGCTCGAAATGGCGTCCATCCGCGCCCGTTCGGCAACCAACGCGCTGCTGCTGATATTGACCGCGGAAAGCATGGCAGGGGATAGGGGATGGGGGATAGGGGATAGGAATGATGAATGCGGAATGATGAATGATGAATTTGGAAATAGGAATTGTTAGTTTCTGCAAAGTTTCTGATTCCAGTAGAATTTTCGTTTTCTTAATTCATCATTCATCATTCCGCATTCATCATTCCGTTTATACTCTTCCGCTAATGGCGGTTTGCAGGGCTTGGAACTGTTGCACGAGGAGCGCGAGCGCCGTGTTGTGCTCGATTTGGTTCTTCATCACTTCGGCGGCTTGTTGTTCGACGCCGACGTTATTTCTATCGTGCCGCATGACGGTTTTCGAGTTCTTGGCGATCGCCGCCAACGGTTCCGGCGGTCGGTAGTCGGTTTCGCCGGGCGACCGCGGTGCGGAGGGATGCTTATGCTCATCGATGGCTCGTTGGAGCCGGGATTGAAAATCCGCGACCGAAAGGTCGCGCGTTTTGTAGCCCGGCACGTTCAAATTAGCGATATTGCCCGCCAATACGTTGTGCCGCGCCTGGGTAAAGCCCACCACTTCTTGCAAGACCGGAATCGTGGTCGATTCGAACATGCCGGTGAACATGGTTTGCTTCCTCTTCGTAGGTTATGCTTCAGCATAACTGTGCATCAACTCGTTCCCATGCTCCGGCGTGGGAACTCAATTCCCCGACGCTCCCGCGTCGGAGAACCGCTAACCGGTTCAAAGTCCTCCCCTCTCTATGTCATTTGCGCGCGGGGGCGTGATTTACCAAATTCCGTCATCTCGCACAATTGCAACTGGCATACCAATTTGGCAAAGTGGGCAGTATCCCCCTACCAACGGCATATCTTTCCCGTCTTATTGCACGACCGGCGGTATTTGCGACATTCCGATCGGCAGAAATTGCCGATTTCGCGTTAGCTCTCATCAAACGCAGGGTGCCATGCCCACGCTTGTCGTGGGCATGTTGTAGTTTTCCGCGTCCCCATCATGCCCATGACAAGCGTGGGCATGGCACCGGCCGATCTACTCGCCGACCTCCGCAAAACGCCGTCGCCGTTGGCGCCGGGCTAAACGATTATTTATCCCGCCCTGGAAAAACATTTTTCCCGTGGGGCATAACCATACTGCCGGAGCTTGCCGGAGAGGGTTCGCAACCCAATGCCCAGGGCCTCGGCGGTTTTTGCCCGATGCCCGCCGAATCGCTCGAGGGTGCTTTCGATGAGCTTCCGTTCCATTTCCTCCAAACTGACGCCCCTCGATTCCGCGGCGATTCGCACGGTTTGCGGTTGCGGCGGGACGATCAGCCAGCGGCGAAGCTCATCGGCGGCGACCGGCTTGCCGGAGCCGAGGATGCTCGCCCGCGTCGCGATATTCTCCAATTCCCGCACGTTGCCAGGCCAATGGTAATCCAAAAGTAACTGCAGGGCCGACGATTCCAGCGTGCAAGGCTCGCGCCCGATCCGGCTCGCACAGCGGGCGAAGAAATAATCGCACAATTCGGGAATGTCTTCGCGTCGCTCGCGGAGCGGCGGAACGTGGAGCGGCACGACGGCCAGCCGGTAATACAAATCCTCGCGGAACCGGCCTTCCGCCACTTCTTCCTGCAGGTCGCGATTGGTCGTGGCCAGCACGCGGACATCGACGCGAATGGTTTGGCTCGAGCCGACGCGCTCGAATGATTTCTCCTGCAACACGCGGAGCAATTTGGCCTGCAAGCGGGGATCGATTTCCGAAATTTCATCCAGCAGCAAGGTGCCGCCGTGGGCCGACTCGAAGCGGCCGATGCGCTGCGCGTCGGCCCCGGTGAAAGCCCCGCGCTCGTGGCCGAACAGTTCGCTCTCCATGAGCTGCGCCGAAAGCACGGGACAGTTCAAGCTGACGAACTCGGCGGCGGCGCGATCGCTCGCCGCGTGGACCGCCCGCGCGACGAGTTCCTTCCCGGTGCCGCTTTCGCCGGTAATGAGCACGGTTTCGGGCGTGGGGGCGATCCGCGCGATGCGCTCGCGCAGCGTTTGCACGATCGGGCTTCGGCCGATCATCTCGGGAGGAACCGCTCCGCCGCCTTGCCCTTGCGGCGGCGCGTCCTGCCGCACCATTCCGCCGTGCCGCAATGCCTGGCCGACGAGCCGTTCGAGCCGGTCGGCGTCAAACGGCTTTTCGATGTAATCGAAGGCTCCGTGCCGCATCGCTTCGACGGCCGTCGCCACCGAGGCGTGCGCGGTAACCATCACCACCTGCGCGCCGAGCCGCCGCTGCTCGATCTGAATCATGAATTCGACGCCGTCCATGCCGGGCATCTTCAGATCGGTTACGATGCAATCGTACTTATTGCGTTCGAGCAGCTTCAGCGCCTCGAACGCGCTGGACGCGGATTGCACCGCGTAGCCGGCGGCGCGAAGCACCTCGGCCATCGATTCGCGGGCCTGGCGGTGATCATCGACGACCAGCACCCGGCCGGTCGAGTTTACGGAGCAGCACACGGTTTGACTGGTATTTTTCATGCGGCGGCCTCCTGGAGAGTGGCGCGTGGCAAATGGATCGTGATGCAAGCACCGCCCTGCGGGCGATTTTCGGCGGAAACGCGGCCGCCGTGCACGTCGGCGGTGCGATAGACGATCGAAAGCCCCAAGCCGGTGCCGCCCGGCTTGGTGCTGAAGAACGGCTCGAACGCGCGGCGGCGGACATCGGCGGTGAGGCCCGGCCCGCCGTCGGCGACGCGGAGTTCCACCCCCTCCCCGCGATCGGCGGCGGCAATGAGCAATTCGCCGCCGTCGGGCATGGCGTCCATCGCGTTGAGCATTAAATTCAAAACCGCCCGGCGAATCATCTCGCGGTCCGCGGTCAACTGCAGCGACGGCGCAATCTCCAAGGCGGGACGGATGCCTTGCGCCGCGAACTGCGGCGCGAGCGCCGCGCAAAGTTCCTCGGCCAGGCGGCGAAAGCCGAAGATCCGCCAATGCGGGTCGCGGTCGGCCGCGAAGTGCAATAAGTCGTTCACCGTGGCGTCGAGCGCGGTGAAGCCGGCGGTTATTTTGTCGAAAATCGCGAGGCTCTCCCCGTCGCCGGAAATCCGCCGCCGCAAAAGGCTCAAATACAGCGTAACGGGCACCAGATTGTTGCGGACCTCGTGTGCGACGTGGGAGGCCATCTGCCCCAAATCGGCCAGGCGATTCTTCCGCGCGAGTTCGCGATTCTTGATCTCCAATTCGTCCGTCAACCGCTTGACTTCCTCCCGCAAGGCTTCGTGCGTCTGCTCCAGGCGCACGGTGGCATCGTTCCAAGCCGCCAGCACGGTCTCCAGGCTGGCGGAGGCATCGAGCGGCTGCGGATTCGAGTCGAAAGTCGTTGCGGACATTGGGAGGGATTAGGGATTAGGAAGTGACAAATTTTCATCATTCATTCATCATTCATCATTCATCATTCATCATTCATCATTATTCCTACCGTTCCGTCGATAAATCCAAGTTATGCGTCGGCAGTTCGGGGCCGCCGAGGTAGGCATCGCGTGCGCAGCCGGCGAGGTGCGCGCCTTGCAATTGCTTGGCCGCTTCCTCGCGGCGGCGGATCAACGCCGTTTCGCAGTATTTTTCATTCTTGATGACTTCGGCCAGCAGGATATCGCATTGTTCTACTTGCTCCGCGCAGGCGGAGCGGATTTCGGGCGCCGACCACGTCCGTTTTTCGGGATCCTGGCGGCGGAACGGATCGAGCGTCTTTTCGATCCGCTGCAATTGCGCGATCGATCGTTGCTTGATGGCCAACAAGTCCAACAGCGCCGTCATTTCGCCCTTGTCGATCAGCTCCAATTGCTTCCGCCCCATGTCGCGCACTTGCAGCAAGCACTCCCGCTTCGCGCGGATCAAGTCGGCCAAAATGTCGGTTTGAAACGCGGGCATGAGGGTAGGGGATGGGGGATAGGGGATTGGGCGGACTTCATCATTCGTCATTCGTGCTTCGTCATTTGTCATTCATCATCCTGCCCCTATTCTCTATCCCCCATCCCCTATCCCCTCCTCTGCAATTCCTCCAGTCGTTTGCTCCACTCCGCGCGGCTATATATTGATGTTTCCCGGAAGGAAACATCGGGCTTCATGCGGGCCAACAGCAGTTGGGCTTGCCGCAAGGCGTTGTTGGCGTCCTGCGGCTTGCCGAGCCGGCGGTAGGCGTTGGCGATCTGCACGTAGGCGTCGAGCACTTCCGGCCGATTTTGATAACGGATGGCCGCGGTATCGTAGGCTTTGACGGCCGACTCGTATTCGCCTTCGGCGTAGAGCACGTCGCCGATCGCGAAAATGGCATTGCGCAGCACGGTTTTATCGAGCGGCGACAATTCGGCCAGATCGCGGTTGCCGCCCAGTTTTTCCTGAACGATGCGGTATTGCGCAAGCGCCTTTTCGAAGTTGTCGCGAATGAGCTTCATTTGCGTCGGGCGGGAACTGCCGGACAGATCTTTTTTCAACTCGTCCTGCATGGCATAAGCGAGTCGGCTGCACGAGTCGGCCAGCAGGTAGCGCGCGAAAACGGTTTCGGGAAGGGCGGGATAGCGATCGACCGCTTCCTCCAACCGGCGGGCGGCGTCGGCATATCGGCCCGCGCCGTGCAGCAATTCGCCCAGGAAGAACAGCGATTCGCGCCACTCCTTGCCGGCGGGGGTGAGGTAATCGCCGTTCAAGTTCGCCAAGAGCATTTTCTCGGCTTCGGCGAGATCGCCCTTTTCCCGCGCCGCTTGCGCCGCAATGAGCCGCGCGTGGCAGGCGGCCGCGTCGCGGGGGAACTGGTCGATGCACTCCTTGAGCGATTCCAGGGCGGCGTCGTACTGGCCCAGCGATAGCAGCGCCTCGCCGAGGGCGTCCAACGCCTGCGGACGCCGACGCTGCACCTCGTATCGCAGATATTCCCGCAACAAGCCCGCGGCGCGGCCGTAATGGCGGCCTTGCAAATACGACGTCGCGGCGTTCCAAACCTGATCGGAATACTCCCGCTTGTCGGCATTCATTTTGGCCAGGACGGCATAGTTTTGGCCGGCGCGGCGGAATTGCTCCCGCGCCAACCGCCGCAGCGGCTCGCGTTTGTTGCGGCCGGCCTTCTCCGCGCTGTTTGCCAAATACTGCCCCCACTTGGCGTGCAAGTCGCCCTGCATGAGCAGCGATTGGCCGGCGGGAATGTGCGGCTTCAACAAGCCGATCAGTTGCACGCAGATCTCGAACTGCTGCTTGCTCTGGAATTGCCGGTAGGCATTCATCAGGCGGGTCTTCAACTCCTCGGGCGGTATCCACGCGTTGTGGTACGGAATCGACTTGTCGAAAGCGCCGAGCGCGCGGCGATATTCGGAGAGCATTTCCATGTTGCGGCCCCCCCGCCGCGAGAGTTCCGCTTCTTGCAGGAGCGCCGCCACGGCTTCGGGCGAATCGGGGTAAACCTTGCGCACGCGCGTGAACTGGTCGGCCGCCGCGCGGTCCTCGCCCGTCTCCATGAGGCAGACGCCGATCGAATACATGGCCCGGCGGGCCGCTTCGCTTCCCGCCGCGGCGCGGTTCTCGGCGAGCCGCAGCGTTTCGATCGCCGCGCGATATTTTTCCCGCGCCGCGGTGCGACCGGATTCCGATTCCGCGGCGTCCTTGCCGCGGAGCAGCGCCGCTTCGCGCATCGGAATCTGCCCGCCGACGACCATCGTGGCGGCGATATTTCGCGCATTTTCGGGGATTTCCTTCAAGGTCGCGCGGCATTCGTCGAGTTTATCCATCCGCAACTGGATCCGCGCCTTCAGCAAAAGCCCTTGCTGCCGGTCGGCCGCGGAGAGCTTTTTATCGGCTAAAAAAATCGCGTTTTGCGCCATCGCCGCCGCCAGGTCGGGCTTGGACTCGCTTAAAGAGGCATCGGCCAGGAGCGCGTAGATTTCGGTCTTGTGTCGGGGCGCGGCTTTCATGGCCTGAAGCAGCACGGCCCGGCATTTGGCGAATTCCCCGATCTCGTAAAGGCTTTTGCCGTACAGATACAGCCCCTCCGCGCGACGCGCTTCGGGAAAGCCCGCGGCATGGGCTTCCGCCATGTAGCGCGATGCCAGCAGATACTGCGCCTGGCGGTTCTTGCCCTTCATTTTCTCGGCCTCGAAGACGGCGACGGCCCCCAAGGCGTACGGCGCGACGCCGGCATCTTTGTCGGCCGAGCTTTGTTGCTTCATCAGCCGTTTGGCGAGGATTTTCGTTTCCGCATAATCGCCCCGCTCGAGCGCGCCGACGACTTCCTCGACTTTAACCGGCGGGCCGAACGCCTGCCGATGCCGCGCGCTGCGATAGAAGAAGAAAGTCAATACCGGCAGCAGGATCGCGATTCCACTGGCGAGAACCGTAAGCGTCGTCAGCTTATTCGCCGCGACCAGCGCGAAGAGTTGCCCCGGCCAGCGGTGAAAGTTTTTCAAGTAGCCGAGCAATGCGGGAATCCGCTTCATCCCGGCAACCGCCTGCCGCGGCCAGCGCAACGGCGATTTCCACCAACCGCGGGAAGTTTCCGCGACGGGGGAAGCATCGGATTCGGGCCGTTTGTTCGATTCCATGAGTGCCGTCAGTCCGCGGGATTCCAGGTAGGACGTGTTTCCAACCCGTCGCGCTGGGATAAAACTTCGTTACGACAGGTTGCAAATCCGTCCTATGCCCTTGGAAAAGGTCGATCAGGGTGAAAAGTCGGAAAAAATGCGGGCAGTTTGTACCCGAAGAGCGGACTCGTTGTCAATCCGGGTTTGCGTGAAAGCAGTGCCAGCAACGATAGCAATAAGCCGCATTCGATAGAGATATCGTACTTCTACCCGAGGGGATAAATCTCTCGGCGCGCTTCCCTTTAAGAGACCGTCCGTCTTATGAAACTTTTCGGGATAATGTTTTGCCGCAAAAAACGGTATCAGGAACACTAATTTCCACTAATTAACACTAATACAGAAAATTAGTGGTAATCAGTGGAAATTAGTGTTCCTTTATTTGACTGTAATACCCACGACAAATGCTTCGCCATTCTTTGAAATTGCTCCAATTTCCCATCCCCTTTTCCATCCCCAGCATTTCACGAAAATCGGACGGTCTCTTAACGGGAATGGCGGCGTTTCCGACGATCCCCCTTCGAGCGGTGGGGACCGTGTGCGGACGGATGTTTTGACCGATGTTTTGTGGGAGTAGAAATCGGTCCGCGATTTTGTGCCGATATTGGGGGCGGAGGCGATTTGCGGCGTCGGAGGGCAAAAATGCCCGCACCCGCGGCGATGCCGAACAAGACCGTCAGCGCCGTCCAGCGCGCGTAGGCCATCCACGGGACGGGCAGATGTCCCATGCTCACATCAATCACAAAACCGGCGGGTAAGAGTTTCCCCTCTGACCGAAAGAGCACTTCGCCAATTTCGCCCTTTTCATCCTTTCCGCGCTTTTCTATTGGAGCCGGCGAGAGATTGCAGGCGACTTCTTCCGGTCGCGCGCTTTGCACCCGTACGCACACGTCGGAGCAGGGCAAATCCAACGGCCGCCGCCAATTTCGATTGGTTTCATCATTGCGAATGACATAGGTGAATTTCACTTCTTTTTTCCCCGGCGGCCAGGGAATGCCCGTGATGAGCTTTCCTTCCGACGCCCCGAAACGACTGCCGAAATACTCCTGGTCGAAGGTCGCGCGCTCGAATTCCGGGGGGATGTTCAATTGCAGCGTAACCGGCACGGCATCTTCCCCCTCCGCCTGGCCGATGTAACATGTGGAAGAGGGATTCTCCACCACCAGCGATTCCGTAACGTATAAAACGCCCGGCTCAGTCCGCAAGCGGATGTCGTGCCTTGCCAGCACCAGCGGGCTGGGCGCGGCGATCGAATCGCAAACCGACAACTCCACGGCGGCATGAGGTTCTGCGGGAGTAATTCGCACTCGGGGGCCGGGGTAATGCACGTCGCCGCGATTGGCGCCCGGCAGGTACTCGTAATACTTGCCCACGGGCAGGTTCTCGAAGCGGAATCTTCCCCAGCGATCGGCGGCCGTCTCGCCGAACACCACGAATTGGTTTTCCGACCGCACCCGCAGCACGACCGTACACCCTTCCACCGGTGAGTTGCCTTGCGAGGCGTTCACCACCACCCCGGAAATGACGCCGCGATTCTCCGCCGGCGCATCGGCCAAGGTCAAACAGGCGGTCAGTGCGAGAATTTGAAGTATCATGTTTGTGGGTTCAGGATTCAGGAATGCAGGATGAGACACAACAGTAGGGTGGGACCAGCGAAGCGAAGTCCCACCATTGAAAAAACCGTGGGGCTGCGCTGCGCTTGTCCCGCGCTATTTCAGTCGCGCTTGCAGCTTCTCCAATTCCCGCGACAGCCGCCGTTGTTCGAAGTGCAGACGCGCAACGTAGAGAAAGATTGCCAGCCAAACGAGGATATACGCAAATACCAGCATGGTCATGGGAAATCCACCTTTTACATCGATTACCATCCTGGCGAATCGTCTGCATTCATTTCGGCGGCCGATTCGCAAGTCAATAATATCTGGGCCTGCTTGAGCTGCACCTTCCGCAGGATAAGCAGCAGGAGGAATAATGCGGAAAAACTCGCCAGACTCGCGATCAACGCCGTCCGCATCGAAGGCTCCATGCCCTGCGGAACCGGATGTATGCCGCGAAACCAGCGCGTGGCCATGAAGAGCAGCGGCAGATCCAACATGCCGAGTATCGTCATCACGGCTCCCACTCGCGCCCGGCGATGGCCGTCTTCGAGGCCGCCTCGGACCAGGAAATATCCCGAATAAATCAACCACAGGATGAAGGTCGTGGTCAGCCGCGGATCCCACGTCCACCACACGCTCCAGGCCGCGCGGGCCCACAAGGAACCGGTGATCAGGGCCAACCCACAGCCGAGCCAGCCCAGTTCCGCGGCGGCCAGCGACCAGTGATCCCACGCTAGATCGCGGCGGAAGAGATAGCTCGCGCCCGCCAGCGCCGAAACGATCAGGGACATCAATCCGCACCACGCCACCGCGACATGCACGTAGAAGATGCGTTGAACCTCGCCCATCGTCTCTTCCCGGGGGGCGAGGAAAAAAATCGCCGCAATGGCGGCCGGCATCGAAACGGCCGCGAGGACGTTGAGCATTCCGATGCCGGTTACGGGGATTTTCCGCTTGGATTCCACGTCAATCCTCCCTTGCGAAATCGAAGAGCAGCATCCCGGCGATGCTGAAAACGACAGCGAACGCGCCTAGCAATTGCATCCAGCGCCAGCAGTCGGCGTCGATTTGCGCTCCGCCGAGGCATTGCGTGGCTTTGGACGCGGCCAGCAGGACGGGTATCGCCAGCGGCAGCGCCAAGAGCGCGAGCATGCTCCCCGAATGCCGCGTCCCGGACGTTAGCGCACTTAACAGCGTGCCGACCGAGGCGATCCCCAGGTTGCCGAGCATCGCCACCAGAAGCATCGCCCAGGGATGCGCTGCCAGGGGGGCGTCGCAAAATACGATAAAAAGCGGGATCAGCACCGCCTGCAACGCCCCCAAAGCAATCGCATTGACCGCCAATTTCGCTAAAAAGACCGCCTCGGAGGAAATCGGATAGAGCGACAATCCGTCCATGCTGCCTTCCTCGCGTTCGGCCGCAAAGGAGCGATCGATCGCCAACATGCCCGCGAAAAAAATCGCCAGCCAAAGCAAACTCCCCGAAATTTGCGCCTTCCACTGCGAGAGCGGCTCGATCTGGGCGCCAAACGTGAGCGCGACTACCGTGCCGAACAGCAACATCGACGGCCAGGCCCGCCGCGCGCGCCATTCGGAGACCAAGTCTTTGTGAATCATCCACCACAGTTTGGCGACCACGCACACTCCTCCTCATGCCGCACGTGCCCGCGAACTGCCAACCGAGGCGATAATCGGCTCCGCCATCGCCATTTCATGCTCTTGCAAACGGCCGCCGTGCAAGTGCAGCGCCCGATCGGCGCAATTTCGCGCAAAGTCGGCATCGTGAGTCGAAAAGCAAACGGTTTTCCCCGCATCGCGGAGTTTTCCCAGCAATTCGCGAAGCCAAATCGCGTTCTCGCGGTCCAATCCCGAAAACGGCTCGTCCCAGAGCAATACCCGCGGATCGTGCAGCAACGCGCGGGCCAACGCCAGCCGCTGCCGCATTCCGCGGGAAAGCTTCGCCGCCAAACAATCCCGCTGCCGTTCGAGGCCGACACTTTCCAGCCAGCGATGGATTTGCCGCCGCGGTTCGGAAACGCCGTGCATCCGCGCGGAGAAAAGCAAGTTTTCATGGACGGTCAAATGCGGATAAATCTGGCTTTCGTGCATCACCACGCCCAACTCGCGGCAAGCGGGCGAGTTCGTCGCGGCGGGCTGCCCGAACCAAAAAACCTTGCCCGCAGTGGGACGATTCAAACCGGACAATATACGCAGCAGCGTGGTCTTGCCGGCGCCGTTCGCGCCCGTCAGAGCCACGGTTTGTCCCGCGGGAATCGCTAAGTCGATTGGGCGCAGAACGATCCGGCCGCCGAACGAACGGCATAATCCCCGCGCTTCGATGGCAATCGTTCGATCATCCATGAGAATCCCGCGCGGATAACGGTTGTCGGATCGCGGAAGCCATGTTCGCATGGGGCGCGGGAACGGATAGCCGTTGTTTGGCGATGCGTCGGGAAGGCATGAGACCAAGAACCGCTCCCAGGCCGAGAAGGCATCCGCCGAACCAAATCCAACGCATCAGCGGATTTTCCACAAAGGTCAAATTGACTTGCCCGTCGGCTTCTCCGCCGTGCATGATTACATACAAATCTTCCTTCCACGTCGAATGGACGGCCACTCGGGCGACCCATTCGTTCGTTCTCTTGAATAAGTTCTGGGTGGGACGCAAGAAATAAGGGGCCTGACCGCCGCGCGTAACTTCCAGCTTTGCCTCGACGACGATTTTGTCGGAGAGATTTCGCTGCGTCACGCCGGCCAATTTGATCGTCCAACCGGACCACTCCTGATTCTCTCCTTCGTGCATGACGGCCTCGCGCCGATCCGTTCCCAGCGAGGAACCCGCGATCCCCACGGCAAGACTAATCAAGCCCAAATGCGTCAAAAAACCGGCATATTGCCGGCGATTGCCGCGAAGCGCCGACAGCAGACCTCGCCAAATCCCGCCCGATTTCCGCACGCGCACATCGAGCGCCAGCGAACCCGCGAACGCGGCAACGGCGAAACTCGCCAATCCCGCGACCGCCAGGGCAAGGGGATGCCGCACCCCGGCGAAAAAAGCGACGAAAATCGCCGCCATCGCCGCGCCCGCGGAAAATGCGAGCGCCTTTTTTTGCGATGATGCCGGCCGATTTCCCCATCGCAACAGCGGGGCTAATGCCGTGGCGAGAAGCAAGAGCAAACCGATGGGAATCAGCGCTTTATTGTAAAAAGCGGCCTCGACGATATATTGACGGCCCAGCAGGATGCCGCTTACAGGCGCCGCCATGGTGCCGAAAAGAGTTACCAGAGCCAGTAAAATCAAAAGTAAAATGAAAATCCCAATCCACCACTCCCGCGCCCAGACGCTCGAAAGCGGCCGCTCGGGGGCCAAAGCCGCCCAGCGCCGCGCCAGAAGGGCGCAGCCGCCGAGAACGACCCCCGCCATGAGAATCAAAAACATCCAACCCAAGGGCGATTGATTGAACGCATGTAGGCTGCTGAAAAAACCGCTGCGGGTGATGAACGCGGCGAAATTGCAGAACGCAAACGTGGCGATCGCCGATGAAATCGCGGTTTTCTTCAACATTCCCCGCGATCGCCAAGCCATTCCCGCGTGAACGAACGCCGTGCCCATCAACCAGGGCAAGAGCGAGCCGTTTTCCACGGGGTCCCAGCCCCAATAGCCGCCCCAGCCGAGTTCCTCGTATGCCCAGAGGCCGCCCAAGACGATGCCCGCGCCCAGCAAACTCCAGGCGAAAATCGCCCAGGACCGCGATTGTCGAAGCCAGTCCGCATCGGCTTTTCCGAGGATCATTCCCGCCACGGCAAGCGCGTAGGGGATGGTCCATGCCGCATAGCCGAGAAAGACGATGGGCGGATGGATCAACATCACGGGATGCTGGAGCGACGGCCCCAGCCCCCTGCCGTCCTGCGGCGAACCAATGCTCGCCAAGGTCGGATCGGCGGCAAACAACAACACGGCAACCAGACAAAAAAGGTAGAACAGAATGATCGCGAAGGCGGTTTTCTTTAGTTGACTCGGTTGAGCCGACGGCCAAAAGCGGAAAATGATCGCGGATATCCCCAGCATCCATGCCCACAACAAAAGCGATCCCGACTGGCCGACCCAAAACGCGGAAAGCGAGTAATACCAGGACAAGTCGAGGCTGGAATATTGGGCAACGTAGGCAAATTGGAAATCTTTGGCCGCGAGCGCCCACGCCAATACGGCAGACACGATCGTTAATCCGCCAACCCCCAAGCAAGCGGAAAACTCCCCGCTGCGAAGAAGCCGCCGTCGTTCTTGCCCTAGCCCGATCGTGCAGCCCAACACGGCATAGCCCAAGCTACAAAAAGCCGCGAGCAAACCAAGTTGGCTGATGAACAGCATAGTGGTCCTGCAAATTATATTTGTCGGGTGCCATGCCCACGCTTGCGTGGGCATGTTGCAGTGTTTTCCGGCGATTCTCATGCCCACGACAAGCGTGGGCATGGCACCCTAACCTGTCATTTAGCGATTGACGGACCAATAGTCATATTCCATCGTGCTCACAATTTCACCGCGTCGTTTGGGAGTTCGAAGCGGACTGGTATTTGCCGGCGCATTGCGTCATGACTTTGTCGCAACGCAGAACGGCGGGCGCTTCCAAAATACCTTCCGCCACCACCTCCCGATCTTCGGCCAGATTGTCGGGCAGCAATCCGGTGCAATTCACCTGAAGTTTTCCTTCCGCCCCCTGGAGCGCAAAACTCGCACGTTTTCGATCTTTTGCAATTTGCAGCGTGTTCGCCGCCACCTTTCCACTGACGCGAATCCGTTGCCCGGTAAAGGCAGGCAAATTGGACAAGCATTCATCGACGGTGGCGTAGTATCGCCAACTGCCGGATGCGCCGAGAAAGGCCATGTAGGCGGTTGCCCCCGCCAACACCACCCCCAGCAATGCCAGCCGGTTTCCGGTCGTCATAAAAATAATCCGATGGGGTAACCTTGCGTGAAGTTCGCACGAATCCGCTAGCACGAACCGCATCCTAGAGATGCAATTGGTTTCTTTTTGAGCATCGTAACGGGCAAATACGCCAAACTAGGAGAAGGCTCTATAGCAAATCGTCGTCGGCAAGTCAAAGTCATTTTGCTCGGACTTGCCTTGCGGGGGTGCATACCAGCTTTTGTACGAGTTGTCAGGGGGTCAAAAAGATCAATAGGAGAATCTGGGGATTTTCTGGTAAACTGGGCGTAGTGGCGTGTTACGGGGAACGGATTCTCATGGAAAGGAAG
>JADLEL010000117.1 GCA_020846145.1 Pirellulales bacterium
CCCCTCGGCTAGAAGTGCGATATTGTTCGACGATTCTAGCCGAGGGGATAAACCCCCCGGCTCGCTGTCCGATATGTCGAATTGTGTCAATCTCAACCGAACACAGTATAAGTAATCTTGAAGTCGCAAATTGCGACCTCAAGTTGGAGAATTCGTTGTCTCCGAATCCCTCACCCCTCACCCCTCTCCTCAATCACTTCCTCCGCCAACTTTCGATAATCTTCCGCGCCGTTGGAGTCGGGGGCGTATTGGAAAATGGATTGGCCGAAACTGGGGGCCTCGGCCAGCCGGATGTTGCGGCGGATGCGGGTTTGGAACATGCGGGCGTTCGCCCAGGGCTTGGCTTGCCCCTTGGCGTTCTGGAAAAAGTCTTCCACGTCCTGACCGACTTCCATCGCCAGCCGGGTGTTGGCGTCGTACATGCAAAGGATGATGCCGCTCAGTTGCAGTTGGCTATTCAGCCGCGCGGCGACCAGGTCGATGGTCTCCAGCAGCTTGCTTAGGCCGTGCAGGGCGAGAAAGTGCGGCTGCAAGGGAATGAACACTTCGGTTACGGCGGCCAGCGCGTTGAGCGTGAGGAGGCCCAGCGACGGCGGACAGTCGATCAGCAGATAATCGACCTCCGGCGGCTCGTCGCGGAGCTTGTCGCGGAGGATGATCTCGCGGCCGATCACGCCCACGAGTTCGATTTCGGCCGCCGCCAGGTCGAGACTCGAACCGGCGACCCAAAGCTTTTCGGCAATCGGTTTGCAGGTCTCGCTGAGCTTAGTCTTGCCGGTTAGCACATTGTAGATCGAAGGGTCGTCGGGCAGGACATCCAAGCCCAGATGCAGCGAGGCGTGGGCCTGCGGATCGAGGTCGATGAGCCCGACTTTTTTCCCGGTCGCGGCCAGCGCCGCGCTGAGATTGACGGCCGTGGTCGTTTTGCCCACGCCCCCTTTTTGATTCATGATGGCGATCGATCGCATGGCAAGGCAGTGGGAAAAATGAAAGGGGCAAAACGAATGCTCGTGTCGTGTCTCACACAGATCGCGATTTATGAAACGGTAGGGGCGCTGCAATGACGCTCATGGCGAAAAACTCCCTCGCCACGCGGATTTTTATGTTCTCGATTATCGCGTTGCGGACCTCGAAGGTCAAGCCGTTGGATTTTCGCGGTCGGAACGACGCGGCGGACATGGCATGATAACGAGACAATGCGCGATTCCGGCACGCCGCTCGACTGCATCCGCCGCAAGCTGCTTTTCAAACGATTTTTTTCGCGTCGAATTGCACTCGTTCCCGCCCGGCGGTAGAATGGGGCTGTAAACGGGGAAATTCCACGGGACAATCGCCCTTTTTCGCCGGAGGCCGCCATGTCGCTCTTTCGTTTCGTTTGGATATTATCGCTTGCGATCGCGCTTCCGCTTCCCGCGCGGGCCGCCGAGCCGGCCAAAGGCAAGTTGCCGAACCTCGTCGTCATCCTCACCGACGATCAAGGCTACCAGGACGTGGGCTGCTTCGGCTCGCCGGACATCAAAACGCCGAACCTCGACCGCATGGCGGCCGAGGGGATGCGCTTCACCAATTTCCACGTCGCGCAGGCCGTCTGCTCCTCGTCGCGTACCGCGCTTTTGACCGGCTGCTATCCGAACCGCGTGGGCATCGTCGGCGCGCTGAGTCCGAAAGCCAAAATCGGCATTTCCGATAAGGAAATGACCCTCGCCCAACTCGTGAAGCAACGCGGCTACGCCACGGCGATTTTCGGCAAGTGGCACCTCGGGCACCTGCCGCCGTTTCTGCCCACGCGGCACGGCTTCGACGAATACTTCGGCCTGCCGTACTCGAACGACATGCTCCCCAAGCCCGCCCGGCCGGAATATCCGCCGCTGCCGTTGATCGAAGGCGAAAAGACCGTCGCCCTCGATCCCGACCAGTCGCAACTCACCACCTGGTACACCGAGCGGGCGGTGAAGTTCATCGAAAAGAACCGGGACCGGCCGTTCTTTCTCTACGTCGCCCACAACATGCCGCACGTGCCGCTCCACGTTTCCGATAAGTTCAAGGGCAAGTCGCCGCGCGGACTCTACGGCGACGTGATCATGGAAATCGACTGGTCCGTCGGGCAGATTCTCGACGCGCTTAAGCGACTCGATCTCGATAAGAACACGCTGGTGATGTTCGTCTCCGACAACGGCCCCTGGCTTTGCTATGGCGAACACGGCGGCTGCGCGCTTCCATACCGCGAAGGCAAGGGGACGATGTTCGACGGCGGTTCCCGCGTGCCGTGCATCATGCGCTGGCCGGGGCGGATTCCCCAGGAAAGCGAGTGCAAGGAGTTCGCCGCCACGATCGACGTGCTGCCCACCGCGGCCGACATGCTCGATATCGACTTGCCGCGCGATCGGATCATCGACGGCAAGAGCATTTTGCCACTCATGGAAAACCGTCCCGGCGCGAAGACGCCGCATGAGGTGTATTACTGCTACTTTCTTAACGGCCTGCACGCCGTCCGCAGCGGCAAGTGGAAGCTGCACGTGCCGCACCCTTATCCTACGCTGGACGGCCTTCCCGGCGGCAAGGGCGGCAAGCCCGCCACCATTGTTCGGAAACAGACCGGCGTCGAACTCTACGACCTGGAAAACGACATTGCCGAAGCCGCCAACGTGGCCGAGCAACATCCCGAGGTCGTCGAACGGCTGATGAAATACGTCGAGCAGGCTCGTGAAGACCTCGGCGACGGACTCACCAAACGTCAAGGTAAGAACGTCCGCCAGCCAGGCCGCTACGACGAGAGCAAGCCGGCGTCCTCCGCGGCAGATTGAGAGCAACTCGAATCATCCCCGATGCCGATGTGCGCTGCTCCGGTTGTTAGCCGAGGCCGAAATCCTTTTTGCCTCCCCTCGGCTGCCGCCGTCGCGGCTTCCGTTTCGACAAACGACGTTAAACCGGCTCATATCAAGCATCACCTAACATGCCCGACCAAACCAATCCCAAACTAAAACTCCGCTGGTATCAATACCGCCTCCGTACGCTGCTTCTGCTCGTAACGGCGATAGCCGTGTTTATGAGTGTTTATGTAAGCATCATGAAAAAAGCCTATGAACAACAGGCTGCCGTGGAGATGGTAAAGACAAAGATACTGTTTGGTAGGGTAATTTATGATTATGAAGTCACTGATTCCATCGATTCCTTTATACCACTAAGCAAAAATACACCCCCTCCGGAATGGGCAAAAAAACTATTGGGCGTTGATTTCTTTTCCAACGTAATTGTTTTGAATTGCCGCGATACTAAGCTAACCGACTCCGATTTGGAAAAACTGATAGGATTGACGAATCTCGAAGAAATCATTCTACAAAGAAGTCGGATCACAGATCAAAGTCTAAAAGTGCTAAAAAATTTCAAGCAACTAAAAGTTCTCGATATTGCTGAAACCGAAATAACGGATGCCGGACTGGTTGAACTTGCTGGAATGACGCAACTAAAATCGATCCGATTACTAACGAACATCACCGATAATGGGCTAAAGCATCTAAGGAACTTAACAGAACTGCAGGATTTGGATCTATCTTGCACGAAAATTACCGATTCCGGCTTAGAGTATCTTCAAGAAATGACGGAAATCATACATCTTGATTTATCGTTCACCGCTATCACTGGTACGGGATTTGATAAGATAAAGGGATTAAACTACCTTACGCTTCTTGATCTTGGATATAGCAACCTCACGGATACCGGAATAAAACAATTGCCAGAATTGCCTGGACTTAAATGGCTTTACCTCCGTAATACCGCCATTAGCGATGAAGGATTGATAAATCTTAAAAAAATGAATAATTTAAATACAATATTTCTTAATTCAACTAAAATTACAAATGCCGGATTGAAACATTTAAGTGAAATGTATCAACTCGAACGTCTTGACCTCGAATGCAACAATATTTCTGACACCGGGCTAGATAGCTTAAAAGACTTAATCCAACTCAAAGAACTGAACATAGGAGACACGCGAATCACCGACGAGGGATTAATTCATTTAAAGGGCTTAATTCAACTCAAAGAGTTATGGTTAAGTAGAACGCAAATTACTGACGAGGGATTGCTTCACTTGAAAGGACTTGCAAATCTTCAAGAGCTCTATTTATTTGAAAACAATGTTTCATATGCTGGAATTGCAAATCTTCAAAAGGCATTACCTGCTCTGGAAATTGTACACGACTAATATTTGACCTCTAGGTTTTATCTCTTAACGGTTTTTTACGCCTAAATTTGCCATAAACCCTCATTGCATAATATTTCCAACATGCCCGATTCCAACTGGACCCTATTGAAAAGCCTTCCCCACAGCGAGCATCGCATCCTGCGGGTGCGGCACGATCGGTATCGGTTCGAGCCGACGGGCGCGGAAAAGGATTTCGTGGTGCTGGAGTTTCCCGACTGGGTGAATATCATTCCGATCGCCGAGGACGGCCGCGTGGTGCTCATCGGGCAGTATCGGCACGGGCTGATGGCCTCGACCTGGGAAGTCCCCGGCGGCGTGATCGATCCCGGCGAAGAGCCGCGGCACGCCGCCGTTCGGGAACTCCAGGAAGAGACCGGCTACGAATCGGAAAACATCAAATTGCTCGGCCGCGTCAGCCCGAATCCGGCCATCCAAGGCAACTGGAGCTACAGCTTCCTGGCCGAAGGCTGCAAACTCGCCGGCCCGTGCAACCTCGATCCGTTCGAGGACATCGAAGTGAAACTCTTCGCCCTCGACGAAATCCCGTCGCTCATCAAGCGGGAAGAAATTTGCAATTCGATGGTTATCAACGCTTTCGCGCTGCTGCGAAACCATCGCGAGGGGCTTTAGGTCGAAGCCTGGCGAACGACCTGCGATTGGCAACGGCAAGCCGCTGCATTATAATCGGCATTATATACTGCGTTGGTTTGAGATTGTCGCAATTCGACATCTCGGACAGCGAGTCGGGAGGTTCATCCCCTCGGCTAGAAGTGCGATATTATTCGGCGATTCTAGCCGAGGGGATAAACCCCCCGGCTCGCTTGAAATCGGACAGTCTCAACCGAACGCAATATAACGAACGATGAAGAGGACGGGCATTCCCGTCCGGCCCGTACAACCCATCCTATTCAAGAATCTGGACGGACAGGATTGTGTCAGCTCTCCTGATTCGATTTCGGAGGTTACCCCAGTAGCGAATCGCGGCGCTGGTGCGAACCGCGCCGCTTGAAACCAGTGCACCGTTTCCATGTCCGCTCCCGCCGATCCGCTCTTTGGTTCTCATCCGCGCCGCTTCGCCGAAAATCTGTACGTTTATCCGGTTCTCAGCCGCCGGGCGGGCGGAATCTCGATCGGCGTCAACCTCAACCGCGACCGATTCTGCAACTTCAACTGCATTTATTGCCAAGTCGAGCGGGATGAGAAGAGTTCGCAATCCAAAGTCGAAATCGAGGCCGAAATCGATGCCGAGATCGAGGTCGATCTGTCCCAATTGAAAGAGGAATTGGACTGGACCATCGACCAATGCACTTCGGGAGAGTTATTTCGGGCGGAACGCTTTAACCGCGCGCCGGAAGCGCTGCGGCGGCTGAACGACATTGCCATGAGCGGCGACGGCGAACCGACCGCCGCCCCGAATTTCCCAGAAGCGACCGCCGTCTGCGCGGAGGCCCGGCGGCGGCATCGGCTCGACGAGGTCAAGTTGGTGCTGATCACGAATGCCAGCCTGCTGCATCGCCCGCGGGTCCGGGAAGGTCTCGAAATCCTGGATCGCAACAACGGAGAAATTTGGGCGAAACTCGACGCCGGCACGGAAGCGTATTATGCCCAAGTCGCCCGCTCGGCGGTTCCTTGGCGGCGGATTCTCGAAAATCTCCAGGCGGCGGCCCGAGTGCGGCCGATCGTCATCCAAACGCTCTTCATGCGGATTCGCGGCCGGCAACCGCCGCCGGAAGAAATTGCGGCCTATGTCGAGCGGCTGCGGGAGATTGTTGCCGGGGGGGGGAATATCAAACTCGTGCAAATCCACACCATCGCCCGGCCTCCCGCGGAATCTTACGCCGCGCCGCTCGCCAATGCGGAAGTCGATGCCATCGCCGACTGCCTCCGCCGCGAAACCGGTTTGCCGGTGGCCGCGTATTACGGCGGGCATTCGTAGCCCGGATATCTCACCACGGAGACACAGAGGACACGGAGTTTTCTACTTGAGTGGTTGAAAAATCGAATTATTCGGACGTTGAAAATAGAAATATTATTTCACATTCTGTTTGTGTTTCCATCGCGAAAAAATCCCCATCAATCCTGCTTCTCCGTATCCTCCGTGTCTCCGTGGTGAATTATTGTGGGAAATGCGGGTTAGCACCCGCCGGGAACGGGGCGGTAATCTCCGTTTTTCGAGGCGCGGGCCGTTTGCAGCTTCAAATCCAATTGATCTTGGCCAAAATACGCATAAACGCTATCTTGCGGCGTAGAAAATGGGCTGGATTGTACCGAAAGCGAGCATCTTCCCCCATTATGCGGGGGATGTGATGAGCAATCCCCAAGTACAGCAGCACTCAAAGTCGCAAGGAATCCATGAAAATCGCCGTCTTCCTACCGAACTGGCTTGGCGATCTGGCAATGGCCACGCCCGCACTCCGCGCGATGCGGCGGCACTATGGCCGAGAAGCGAAGATCGTGGGCATTTTACGGCCGTATCTGCGCGACATTTTGGGAGGGACCGATTGGCTCGACGAACTTTGGCCGTTCGATCCCTCGGCCAAGGACCGTTCGATCCACGGCTGGACGTTGGCCCGGCGGATGAGAAAGGAAGAATTCGACGCGGCGGTGCTGCTGACCAACTCGCTGCGAACCGCGATTATCGCGTGGTGCGGCGGGGCCAAGCGGCGCGTCGGCTATGCGCGTTACGGCCGGGGACCGCTGTTGACCGATAAGCTCCAACCGCGGCGGATCGACGGCCGCATCGCGGCCGAGCCGATGGTCGATTCGTATCTGGCCATCGTCCGCGCGCTGGATTGCGGCGCGGAATCGCCGCGTTTGGAACTGCGCACGACGGAGGCCGACGAGCGGTCGGCGGACGCGGTCTTCGCGCGTTTGCAGCTCCGCGGCGACCGCCGGATCGTGCTGTTGAATTCGAGCGGCGCGTTCGGCGGCGCAAAGCTTTGGCCGGTGGAATACTTCGGCGAGTTGGCCCGGCGAATCGTCCTTCGCCTGGATTGCGACGTGCTGGTGATGTGCGGTCCGAAGGAGCGCGACATCGCGCGGCAGATCGTGGAACTCGCCGCTTGCGGCCGGGCATTCTCGATGGCCGACCAACCGCCGGACCTGGGAACGGCGAAGGCTTGCATTCGCCGGGGGCGGATGATGGTCTCGACCGACAGCGGGCCGCGGCACGTCGCGGCGGCGCTGGGATTGCCGATCGTCGCCCTCTACGGCCCGATGCTGCCCGTTTGGAGCGAGAATCCCACGCAGCGGGCCGCCAACTTGGTGCTCGATCTGCCGTGCATCGGCTGCCGGCATCGCGTCTGCCCGCTGGGCCACCACCGCTGCATGCGCGATTTGACGGTAGATCGCGTGTTCGCGGAAACCGAAAAAATGCTGGAAAGCACGGAATGCAAAGCGATTCGGGCCGCTTGAAAGCAGCAATGGATCGCGGCGATTCGGAATCGCGTAAACTATCAATTCCATTGAATTTGCGGGTGCCACTGGCATCTTGCCAGTGCTTCGGGATGGCACTGGCAAGATGCCAGTGGCACCCTTCCACGATTGGCAGCGCAACAGAGGTTCATCGTCAACGTGATTCGATTTGGAAAGACCGATCCGCCGTCCGATCCCGCGAACTCCGGTTTCACGTCCGCCGAGGACGGCGCGTTGTGGCTCGACGGAGATTATCGCCCCGCGCTCGCGGCGAAAGGACTGAACCGGTTTCATCGGATCATGACCGCTTCCGATGGCCGATGCGAAAAAGTGTTGCCCGACCACGAGGTCTGGCATTTCCGCATCGAAGGCGCCGCGGCGTCTCCGCGGGGGTTATTCATCAAGCGGCATCGCGCGCGGACCTGGGCCGGCCGCCTGCGGGCGGTCTTCGGCCTCCCGCCCGCGCCCACGCCGGGCCGCATCGAGGCCGCCAACGTGGGCCGCCTCACCGCCCAAGGCATCGCCGTCATGCGGTTGATCGCCTACGGCGAGAAACTGCACGCCGACGGACTGCAAGAGTCGTTCGTCATCACCGAAGCGCTGGACGAATACGCCGAACTGCCGCACTATTTGCGGCGGAATTTTTCCGGCAAGCCGTCGCGGAGCAGCGCGCGGGAATTGCGGCGGCTGATTCGCGAGATCGCCGGCATCGTGCGCCGCTTCCACGGGGCGGGCTACAACCACCGCGATCTGTACTGCCGCCACTTTTTCGTGAAGGAGCAGGCTCCCGGCCGGCGGGAAATCCGCCTCATCGATCTGCAGCGCGTGCAGCTTCGCCGCTGGCGCCGCCGCCGCTGGATCGTCAAGGACCTGGCCCAGCTCGCCTGGTCGGCGCCGCAAGCGTGCATCCGCTGCAAACATAAAATCGCCTTCCTGCACGAGTATTTCGGCGTGAAAAAATTCTCGCCCGAACAGAAACGCTTGATCCGCGCGGTGATTCGGAAACAGCGAATCATGGAATGGAAGATGGGAAACGACAATTAGGCGCTGTCCGACAATCAACTACCGAATTCCTATGTAGCAGGCACACTCCGTGTGCCGTAATTCGCGGACGGCACACGGAGTGTGCCTACTACGATTCCGGCAACTTATTGTCGGGCAACGCCTTAGCGAGGAGTGGGATGTGGAAAAAATCTCCGCCTGCGTGATGACGAAAAACAACGAGCAGACGATCGTCCGCTGCCTGGAATCGCTGCGCGCCTTCGATGAAGTGCTCGTGCTGGACACCGGCTCGACGGACGGCACCTTGGAA
The DNA here is from genome assembly GCA_020846145.1 of Pirellulales bacterium. Lineage (GTDB taxonomy): Bacteria > Planctomycetota > Planctomycetia > Pirellulales > Thermoguttaceae > JADLEL01. The sequence continues at coordinate 8,931 of JADLEL010000117.1, forward strand.
TCGATCGCCGCTTTTCCGGCGGTGCGCTTGCTGCGGCAAGGCGGCGTCGAGAATTTCGGCAAGTCAAGAAACTATCTGGCCTCTCGGGCGAAGAACGACTGGATTCTGATGGTCGATTCCGACGAATACGCGACGCCCGAACTCGTCGCGGAAATCGGCCGCGCGGAACTCGATCCCGCGGCGGTGTACGAATTGAATATCATCAATCATTTTTTAGGGAAGCCGATTCGCGGATGCGGTTGGCATCCCTGTTATCGGCGGCGATTGTACCATCGAGGGCGCGCCCGCTGGAAAGAGTCGAGGGTCCACGAATCGCTCGAAGCGTGCGGGAGCGCTCGCGTGCAACGATTGTGGGGAGAGCTGCATCACCTGGCCTACCGGGGCTACCCGACGCTTCTGGCCAAAGTCGATCTCTACTCCAGCCTCTGGGCGGAAGAACAGCGCGGAAAACGAACGGCCTCGCGGCTCTCGGCGGTGCTGCACGGCCTATTTATGTTTTTGAAGTGTTATATTATCAAGCGCGGAATTTTTTACGGCTACGCCGGATTCCATATTTCGTTTTTCTTCGCGCTGGGTTCGTTCATGAAGCGCATGAAGCTTTACGAATTGAACCGCGGATGCGTCGAGCTTGCCGCCGCTTCGCCGGAGAGCGTTTCGCCAGACTCGACAAATGAAAATGATGCGATGAACGGTAATGAAAGCTATCGGTCCGCTTCTCTCGCCGGCCCAAAAGCGCGGATTTCCGAATATCCCGCGAATGCGGCACACGCGTTGGAGAAAGGAGCGTTGCAAGGATGAAAATATCCCTGGTGGTAACCACCTACAATTGGAAAGAGGCTCTGGGATTGTGCTTGAAGAGCATCTTCGCGCAGACGCGGCTTCCCGACGAAATCGTGGTGGCCGACGACGGCTCGCGCGAGGATACGGCGGAATTGGTGCGAGCCTACGCGGCCGTGTCACCCGTCTCCCTGATCCACGTCTGGCATCCCGATGAAGGCTTCCAACTGGCGAAGATCAGGAATCGGGGGATCGCCGCCGCGCGGGGAGACTACATCGTGCAATTGGACGGCGACATGGTCGCCGATCGGCATTTCATCGAGGACCACGGCCGCATCGCCAAGCCGAACGCCTTCGCCCAAGGGAAGCGGGCGTTCCTCGCGCCCGAAGCCACCCGCCGCGTTTTGGAGGCGGGAACGGTCCGCATCGGCCCTTTTTCCGCGGGCGTGAAGCTCTCGCACCGCCGGTTTCTCCTCCGTTCGCGCTTGCTTTCGGGCATTTTTTCCTCGACCGATCGGCGGACGCGCGGCATCCTCGGCTGCAACATGGCGTATTGGCGGGACGACGCCCTGCGCGTCAACGGCTTCGACGAGCGGTTCGTCGGGTACGGCGGCGAGGACGGCGATTTCGCGCTGCGGCTGTTGCACCTCGGATTGCAGCGGCAATACCTGAAGCATCTGGCGTTCGGCGCGCATCTGCATCATCCCTGCCGGGCGAATCCCGCGGGATCGAGCAACGAGCCGTTCGTGCAGAAGTGCCGCGAGTCGGGCGCGGTCCGCTGCGCGGCGGGGATCGACCGCTACCTGCAATCGAACGCGGACCGGAACGAGCACCCCGCCGCGGCTTAGGCGCTGTCCGACAATAAGTTGCCGGAATCGTAGTAGGCACACTCCGTGTGCCGTCCACGAATTACGGCACACGGAGTGTGCCTACTACATAGGAATTCGGTAGTTTATTGTCGGACAGCGCCTTAGGCAGTAATTTGTGGTGCAGGCGTCTCGCCTGCCGAATAATTGCAGGCGAGACGCCTGCACCACAGCAGAGAACGCAAGGGGGAATGGCGAAGTGGATCCCTTCTGGAAACGAGTTTGGTTCGGGCCGCTCGAACCCGGCTGGTTCAATTTCTTCGAGACCGCCGCGCGGCGCTTCGCCGTCTTCTGGCCGGCGGTGATGCTGTTTTCCATCACGGCCTCGGCATTCATGTCGCTTTGCGTTTTGGGGTGCTGGCTGATGTCGGGCCGTTTCGGGGAAAAATGGCGGCTCGTGCGAAGCAATCCCGTCGCCCTGGCCTCGCTGGCGATCGGCCTGCTCTCCCTGGTCGGGTGTCTCTATGGCGATGCCGACCGGACGGACGTCATCAAGTCGCTGAAGAACGAGAGCAATTTCTTCATCGTCGCCTTGTGCGTCACGCTCTTCGACAAGGCGTTTTACCGCGACGCGGCGATAGCCCTTTTGCACGGCGGCATCCCCATTCTGATCGGCATCAAGATCTGCCTGATCGCCGCGTACGGCGTCGAGTCGGAGCCGGCTTTGTTCTGGCCCGTCGATTACGTAACTTTCGGCCTGATCGTGATCGTGTGGATTCTGCTGATCGTCTATCGCCCGTTTTCCTGGAAGGCGCTGTGGCCGGCGGATAAGACCGCGGCCTTCGCGGAAAGCGGCGCGAGCGAGGCGGAAGATTCGTCCGCCTCCGCGCCGGCGAGATGGAGAAAATTCGCCCGCCCCTTGCTGGTCTGCTTGCTGATTCTCTTTCTCTTGACGCTGAACCGGGGGCGAACGGTGCATTTATGCCTGTTGGCGGCGGCGGCGGTGGTCTTGGTCCGCAATTTTCGCTGGAAAGAGCTTGCCAAGGGATTCGCCATGGTCGCCGCGCTGCTGGCGGTCGCCGTGGCTTGCTTTCCGCTCGTTCGACTGCGTTTCGTGGAAGCCTACCGCCAGGCCGTGGAGTTTCAGGCGGACAAAACCTCGGTTTTCACCGGCGAACAGTCTTCGGTCGGCCGGCGGCTCTTCATGTATCAATACGGTTTGATATCCGCGATGGAGCATCCCTGGCTGGGGGCGGGAACCGGCGGCATCCCCGGCGATTACGACAAACAACTCGCTCCGTTCCGAAGCATCGCCGGCACGCAATGGCAAGGCCGCATCGATAATCCGCATTGCGAATACCTGACGATGTCGATGCAATTCGGCTTCATCGGGCTGCTCGGTTATTGCGCGTGGTTGGCGACGTTGTGGCTCTATTCCTCGCGGAATAGTTGGCCCTGGAGCCTGCTCGGCCGCTGCATGGCCGCGATGATTACGCTCTCCACGGTTTTTTCCTCGCACATGTCGAACACCCGCACGGGCTGTTTTTACGCCCTGATGCTGGCGATTTTCTTCTCGGCGGCGAACCGCTCGAAAAAGGAGCCGCGCGGCGCATGAAGATCACGCTGCTCGTAACGACTTACAACTGGAAGGAGGCGCTCGCCCGCTGCCTGGAAAGCGCCTTCGCGCAAACGCGCCTTCCCGACGAGATCGTAGTGGCCGACGACGGCTCGCGGGAAGATACGAGAGAACTCGTTCGGATGTATGCCGAAAAATCGCCCGTCCCGCTCCTGCACGCCTGGCAGCCGGACGAGGGCTTTCGCGCGGCGGCGGCCCGAAATCGCGGCATCGCCGCTTCGTCCGGCGACTATCTCATCGTGATCGACGGCGACGTTTTGCTCGAGCGGCACTTTTGCGAGGATCACGAGCGGTTCGCCGCGCCGGGGCGATGGATTCAGGGAAGCCGCGTGCTCGTCGGGCGGGAAAGGTCGAAAATCATCTTGGAAGACGGCTTATGCCGGCTCGGCCCTTGCAGCCGGGGCATTCATAACCGGAAAAACGCCGTCCGCTCGCGGTTCCTGGCGCTGCTCGTCCGCGGCGCGCGCGATCCGCTCCGGGGCGTGCGGAGCTGCAACATGTCCTTCTGGCGGGAAGACGCCTACCGCGTCAACGGCTTCAACGAGGCGTTCGTGGGCTGGGGACGCGAGGACTCCGAATTCGCCGTCCGACTGGCCCATGCGGGAGTCGAACGAAAAAACTTGAAACACCAAGCGCTGGTGTTTCACCTCTACCACCCGGAAAACTCGCGGGAATCGCTGCCACAGAACGACCGGCTGCTGCAAGAGTCGATCGAGTCGAAAAGAATCCGCTGCGAAAAAGGGCTTAGGAACTGTAAAACAATAAAGTTGCCGGAATCGTAGTAGGCACACTCCGTGTGCCGTCTGTGAATTACGGCACACGGAGTGTGCCTACTACGTTACAATTCGGTAGGTGGTTCTTTTACAGAAACTTACTCCTTGAACCAATCTCCGCGCAGCCAATCGGCGAGCATTTCGAGCGAATGGGGACTGAGCAGATTCCGCGAGGGATCGACACTCTCGGCGTAGGAGGGCATGCGGTCGTTCTTTTGGCCGTAGAACCGCTTCGACTTCGGATCGGACGTGAACGCCGCAATCCAGGCCTTCGAGCCGTAGCCGGTCAGATCGGGAGCCATGCCCAGCTTGCCTTGGCCGCGGAACTTGTGGCAATCCGTGCAGCCGAAATCATCGACCAGCAGCACACGGCCCTCTTCGATGAGTTTTTTGTCGCGATTGTCCAGATCGCACTGCGAAGGAAGCTGGGCTTCGGCGGAAACGGCCATCACCACCTTGGCCAAATTCTTTTCCGCTTCTAAACTTTGCTTTCCGTTTTCGTCCTGCAGGAGATCGGGAAGCGTTTTTCTGACGAAATCGATCATCCCGCCGCGAATCTTCGTGCCGCCGAAGTATTTCGGAGTCATAATTTGCTTCGGATCGAGCAGCCCTTTAATCCACTCCCGCGAGGCGAAGCCGTGCAAATCGGGCGCGGAGGGCTTTTCGGCCGCGATGTCGAGACCGTCTTTGTCGGTGGCGTTGTGGCAGCTTGCGCAGTTTTGCCGAAAGAGCAACCTCCCTTCCGCGAGGGCATCGTTCTGCAGCAGCGTCAGCGCGCCGGTCGCCGGAATACCCTTCGCCCGGGCGAGCGCAATCGCGCGGTCGGCCCGCAGTTGTTCCTCGGCAAGGACGTTTCGATGTTTGGGATCGTCGGCGTCCTGCGAGTAGGAGAGATAAGACAATCCGACGAGAGCGATCAGCAGCGCCGACGTGCCGGCTCGATTGAGATAATCGACGGGGCGCCATCTCCCCAGGAACGGCAAGAGAAAAAAGAGGAGCAGGATCGCGCCGGGCACGACGAAAATGGCATAAATCGCCTTATCGCCGGGGAAATAATGCGAAAACTGGTACAGCCCGCGAAATGCCCATTCGGGTCGGGCGGCATCGAAGGAATTCGTCGGCGCCGGATCGGCGGGCGAACCGAGCGCCACGCCGCGATGCAGATCGGCTTCCCGACAGCCATGCCAAAGCGACAAACCGGAAATCGCCGCCAAGACGATGAAAAAAACGACGGCGTTCCTGGCGGCCTGATCGGGCCAAAAAGGCGCGGTTTTTTTCACCTCGAGGACAAGCGTTCGATTCGCCCGCCGCGCAAAAACGAAATGCAGCACGAGCATTAGGGCAAAGCCGCCTCCGAAAAGCCCGATATGCAGGGCGAGAAAGCGGGTAAGCGTGAGATGCCCGAAGGCCGGTCCGCCGATGAGTAGTTTATACGCTTCCTCGCCGATCCCCGGCAGCAACATGCTGAAACTCGCGCGGACCTTCGTGCCGGCGTAACCGTTTTGACTCCAGGCGAGCAAATCGCCGGTCAAAAGCAGCGCAAGCGAGCAGAGGACCATCAATAACGCAATCCAATAGACCGTTTCCCGCGGCGCACGGTAGCGGCCGGAAAAAATCAGCGCGAGCAAGTACAGCCCGGCGAGCACGAGCGTCGCCTGCCCGGCGAAATGATGCGCCGCGCGCAACAGCCACCCGCCGAGGACCTGATATTGCAGATAATAAACGCTCTCCCAAGCGGTCTGCGTGCTGGGGCTGTAATACATCCAGAGGAAAAAACCCGTGATCGCCTGTACGCAGAAGGTGAGGAATATCGCCGCCGGCAAGGTCCGCAGCCAACATGCTCCGCCGGCCAAAGGCGCGTCGGTAAACGCGCGCCACGCATCGCGGATTCCGGTGCGGTCGTTGATCCAAGTCAGAATAGCGTTCATGGCGATTTTTTTCGGGATGAAATATTTTCACCACGGAGGCACGGAGAGAAAAAGGTCGGATCGTAACAATGAATGTAAAAACCAGGCGAATGCGTAATTACCGGCGATTTATCTCGATCATCTCCGTGTCCTCCATGCCTCCGAGTTGATATTCTCCTGCTTCCCGATTATGCGATTCATTTAGCTTTGAGCCGTCTTCCGCGAAGTACCGGTGGCGAAAGTTTGGAATTTCACCCAGACTTCGTCGCCGTTGCGGATTTCGGCTTCGAGCGCGTCCATGTCGCGCGGACTGGGCGACGTTCGGTCGGTGCGAACGCCCGCCAGATCGAAGCTTGCGTTGTGGCAGGGGCAGAAGAATTTTCCGCTTTTCTCGCCCGGCTCGAACATGATCGAGCAGCCGGCGTGCGGACAAACGACTTGCAATGCCTCGACTTTGACGTCCTTCTTGCCCGCGCGGCGAAGATAGACCGCGCCAATCGACTCATTCGGATAGCGATTCCAGGCATCCACGCGCTCGGCGACGACCGCAATCTTCAACGGCGTGCCGTCATCGGGAAGCACATCGAGCGTGGCGAGCTTGAAAAAACCGCCCGCGCGCCCTTTCTGTCGCAATGGATTGAAAAAAGAAACCGCGCCCAGCGCCGTCGGCGCGAGCAAGGCCGCTCCGCCGCCGACAATCGCCAGCAATTTAGCCAGAAATCCGCGCCGTTCTTGCAGGGGAGCGGGCGAGTCGGTCATCGTATTATTCCCTTGTTTCGAGATATGCTCGGACCAGTGATAATCACTCGCTAAGCCGCAAGCGGCCGTTCACTCTCCCCTCTCCCCTCTCCCCTCACCCCTCAAGGCCGCGCGGACCGCGTCGAGCACTTTCCGCCGGGCGGAGTCCAGCGGTTCGTTGATGAACAGCCCCGCCGCTTTTTTGTGCCCGCCGCCGCCGAATTGCTCCGCCAAGGCGGCGCAATCCATCGCGCAGCGGCTGCGCAGACTGATTTTGAATCCGCCGGTCTGCTGTTCGACGAATATCACCGCCGCTTGCGTGCCGCTTACGCCGAGCGTCATGTTGATGATGTCCTCGCTGTCGGAAGGCTCGGCGCCGGTTGCGCGAAAATCCTCCAGGTCGATAGAGGTATGAATCAGCCGTCCGTCGAGTTCGGTTTCCGCCCGGCCGAGCGTGCGGCCGATGAGTTTCAGCCGGGCGAGCGAATCGTTTTCGTAAAGGTCCTTGTAGATTTGATCGGGTTTCGCGCCGGCGTCGATCAGCCGGGCGATCAGCCGCATCGTGCCCGACGAGGTCGAGGAAAAGCGAAACCAGCCGGTATCGGTGGCCACGGCGGCGAAGGCGGCCCGGGCGATCTCCGGCGTAACGGGAACCTTCAGTTGGTCGGCGGCGTCGATCACCAGGCGGCCGGTCGCTTCGGCCTCCACGTCCTTGAACTCGATCGCGCCGAGGTCGTCGCCGCTCACGTGATGATCGAGCACCATTTTCGCGCCCGGGAAAGAACGTATCGCGTCGGCCATTGCGCCCAACTGCGCCCAGGCCGAGGTATCTAAAATCATCAGCGCTTCGCGGTCGGCAAGCTGCTCCGGCTCGATATCCACACCCAGTTGCCGGATTTTCTTCTGCGGATCGATGAACCGCAAATTCCGCGGCACGGCAAACGCGCAGCAGATGAGCACGTCCTTGCCCAAGCTCTCCAAGACGTGGGTCATGGCCATCGTGCTTCCCAAGGCGTCGCAGTCGGGACGGATGTGGGTGGTCAGCACAAACCGCTGGTGGCGGAGCACGAGTTCGACGAAGCCGGGCCAATTGGTCATGGAATTATTTCATGAAGCGTATGATGGAAAAATGTAAAGCCGCGACCAGTGGTCGCGGTTAATGCCGTTGCGGTGCAAAGCCGCGACCAGTGGCCGCGGTTTATGCCGCATCGTTTGTTCCCCTGCCGTCCCGCGAGCAATACTTCAACGAACCGCGACCAGTGGTCGCGGCTTTGCACGCGATATCGAACCGCGACCAGTGGTCGCGGCTTTGCACGCGATAACGAACCGCGACCAGTGGTCGCGGCTTTGCAATCAACAGCCAACAACCTTTCGCGTCTGTTCGACGTCAATCGCCATTTGCGCGATCAAATCAGCTACGGAATTGAACTTAACAGTATCCCGCAAGCGGGCGATAAAGTCAATCTGAAGGGGACGGCCGTAAAGATCGCCTTGGAAATCGAGGAGATAGGCTTCGACTTTCATCGCCTGCTCGCCAAACGTGGGATTGACGCCTAGGCTGATGGCTGCCGGAAAAGGGGACAGGCACCTTTTGTGCGCAGCACCCTTCGGGCCGTTCCGGCAAAAGGTGCCTGTCCCCTTTTCCGGGGATTCGATCCAAGCCTTGCCCGCGTAAATGCCGTCGGGCGGAAGCAGGGTGTCGATCCGCTCGACGTTCGCGGTGGGGAAGCCCAATTTCGCGCCGCGGCCCGCCCCGGGAACCACCCTCCCGCGAATGCGATGCGGCCGCCCCAGCATTTCGGCCGCTTCCGTCGCGCGGCCTTCGAGCAGCATTTTTCGCACCCGGGAACTGGAGACGATTTGGTCGTCGATCTCAAGCGGCGCGGTTACTTCGAAGGGCAGGCCGGCCTCCGCGCAAAACCGCCGCAGCACCTCGACATTGCCCGACCGGTTGTGCCCGAAATAGAAGTTCGGGCCTTCGACCATCGCTTTCGCCTGGAGTTTTTCGCGGACGATGTGGTCGAAGAACTGCCGGGCGTCGAGTTCCAGGAATTCCCGATTCGTGGGATAAGCGATCGCTGCATCGACGCCAAGCGCGGCGAGAATTTCGATTTTCCGCTCGGTCCAGATGAGCGGCATGGGCGCCGCGTCGGGGCGCAGGATCGATACCGGATGCGGATCGAAGGTGAACGCCACGGCCGGTCCGCCGACCGACCGCGCCATGGCCGTCAATCGCTCGATCAACCGGGCATGGCCGCGATGCACGCCGTCGAAATTGCCGATGGCCACGGCGCCGCCCCGAAGCGCGGGAGGGAAATCGTCGAGGGAATGAACGATATTCATGCGATCAACGAAGCTGGAGCCAATCTACCCCACGACCGCAATTAGATATTTTATTAACCTATGCAGAGTCAATGAATCCCGATGGTGCGGCAGCTGTACCGCCTCACCCGAGCAGGAGTGGCAGTACAACTGCCACTCCAACCTGGACAGCCGGGCGCCATGTCCCAAGCTTGTCGTGGGCATGAGGGAACCGCCATAAGACGCCGCAATACGCCCACGGCAAGCGTGGGCATGGCGCCGATGATCGACCTATTTCTTCGCGCCCTTGGCAGCCGCGCCCTTGGCGGTCGCGCCTTTAGCGGCCGGAGCGGCGGCGGCAGCGGGCGTGGCGGCAGCGGCGGCGCCTTCCGCGCCTTCCTCTTCTTCCTTCTTCTTCTTTTTCTTCTTCATCGTGAGCTTATACACCCGAACCTTCGGCAAACCAAAAGGATCGTCGCCGTCGTTCCAGCGATCGGCGGCCTTCAGCCGCTGCAAACGCTCGCCGCGGGTCAGCACGTTTCGGGACTTCACGCTACCCCTTCGCACCTTGAGACTTTTGTCCAATGTCATGGGTTTTTTCCCTTGCGGAAAATGAAAAATCGGTCTAGCGAACCTAAATTACAGCCGTAACCGTCTGGCTAGGAATATGGCAATTGTATGGAAACGATTCAGTATAGAGAACTTACGAGAAAACGGAAAGGGGGAAGAAACAGAGTTCTGCCGCCATCTGCGCCGCGAAAGAAGGAAAAATTAGCATTTTAGAGGTATTATCATATAACCTATTATAGCCATATTTCATAGTTTGAACATCACTGCAAGGCATTGTGTCTTGAAAAATCGCGTAGGGTGGCGTATCCTAAGATGTTTGGAATTAAGCATTTGCTGAGTAAACTACGCCGAAAATACCGTCCATTCCCCCTCAAAAATGATGGAATGTATGCCCCATATTTACGGCAAGCATTCGGTTATTAATCCCAAGGTGACTTTGTGGCAACCATTATGAACCCCCAAAGGGTGGAGACGAGCAAACAGGCTCCAACCGATCCCGCCCAACAGAATCCAACGAGCGGCGCCGACATCGTGGTGCAGACCCTCGTCAATAACGGCGTGGACGCGGTTTTTGCCTACCCCGGCGGCGCCAGTATGCCCATCCACCAAGCACTCACCCGCTTTCGCGATCAAGTCCGCGTGATTCTCCCACGGCACGAGCAAGGGGGCGGATTCGCCGCCCAAGGCTACGCGCGAACCACGGGCAAAATCGGCGTTTGCATGACGACCAGCGGTCCCGGCGCCACCAACCTCGTTACCTGTCTGGCCGACGCCAAATTGGATAGCATCCCCATGCTGGCGATTTCCGGCCAGGTGGGCACGACCGTCATCGGCACCGACGCCTTTCAGGAAACGCCGATCGTCGAAGTCTGCCGCAGCGTAACCAAGCATCATTATCTGGTAACCGACGTCAACGACATCGCCCGCGTGGTCCGCGAGGCGTTCCACATCGCCACCACCGGCCGGCCGGGTCCGGTGCTCGTCGATATTCCGAAAAACATTCAGTTTCAAATGGTCGTGCCCGATTACAACGCGCCCATGAAACTGCCGGGCTATCGCGTGGGGACCGAAAGGGCGACGCCGCGGGAAATCGAGGCCATCGCCGCGATGATCCGCGCCGCCAAACGGCCGGTGATCTATGCCGGCGGCGGCATTATTTCCTCCGACGCCAGCGAAGAGCTGCGCGCGCTGGTCGCCAAGACCGGCATCCCCATCACCACGACCATCATGGGGCTGGGCGGATTCCCCGGCGATCATCCGCTCTCGCTCGACATGCTCGGCATGCACGGCAGCGTGTATGCGAATTACGCCGTCGATAACGCCGATCTGCTGATCGCGCTGGGCGTGCGGTTCGACGACCGCGTTACCGGCAAGGTTTCGGCCTTCGCCAACAAGGCGAAGATCATCCACGTCGAAATCGATCCTTCGGAAATCGACAAAATCAAACGAGCCGATTTGGCCGTTTGCAGCGATCTGAAATACGCCCTCCGTGAATTGAACGCGATCGTCGAAGCGCCCGACTTGACCGAATGGCACCGCAAAGTGGCCGTTTGGAAGCGCGACGAGCCATTTCACTACAATCTCGATTTTCCCGGCATCGTGCCCCAGCACGCCATTCACGAACTCTACAAGGCGACCAAGGATCGCGACACTTACATCTCCGTGGGCGTGGGCCAGCACCAAATGTGGACCGCCCAATACTACAAATTCCGCGAGCCGCGGCGGTGGATGTGCAGTTCCGGCCTGGGCACGATGGGCTTCGGCCTGCCCGCCGCGGTGGGCGCGAAGATCGCCCATCCCGATTCGCTCGTGATCGACATCGACGGCGACGGCAGCCTCTTGATGAACATCCAGGAGATGGCCACCTGCTATTGCGAGAAGGTGCCCGTCAAGGTGATGTTGCTGAACAACATGCACTTGGGGATGGTCGTGCAGTGGGAAGACCGCTTCCACGCCGCGAACCGGGCGCACACGTACTTAGGCCCGATCGACCATCCCGAAGCCACGGGCTTGGGCAACGGCATCACGCCGCAGGAGCGCTACTATCCCGATTTTATCGCCGTCGCCAAAGGTTTCGGCTGGAGCGGACGCTCGATTTCGGCCAAAAAAGACCTCGTGCCGGCGATCGAGGAAATGATCGCCGCCGAAGGCCCCTACCTGCTCGAAGTGCAAGTCCCCTATCAGGAACACGTGCTGCCGATGATCCCCTCCAACTCGACGGTGCAGGATTTGATTAAGGAGTAGGAGGTTGGCTATGGCTACCAACAAGAACCTTGAAGCAGTGTGGCATTGGAAAGACGAAGTCGCCAAAGATACGGAATCCTTGACCGCGGAGGAGCAACTGGAATACTTTCACCGCGTCAGCAGGGGATTTCTCGACAAGGCCGACCCGCCTTTTGTGTTGCCGGTTTATCGGGATGTTCCATTGCATTCTTCACAAGGCTAAAACCATGAGCATACCGGATTTTCAAAACAAGATGCTCTCTTAAAAGGTGGATTTGGATTTCTTTGAAGAAGTTTTATAGCGTATAGCGCTGGGCAAATCAACAGTATGGGGAGGTCGAAAATGAAACTCAAAGTATTGATTTATCCTGCGGAAGAAGGCGGCTACTGGGCCGAAATCCCCTCCCTGCCGGGTTGCGTTTCCGAGGGCGATTCCCTCGATGAAATCAAGGCCAATATCCGCGAAGCCGCCGAAGGCTGGTTGGAAGTCGCCGAGGAAGGCCTTCACGAAGACGGGCAAAAATTATAAGGAAAAGCCATGCCGAGTTCATCCGTGCAATCGATGTTGGCATTGCTGGCTTGTCCGGCGGCGGGGAGTCCGCGGCAGTACATGATCGAGAAGGCCTTCGCGCATCACGATCTCGATTGGCGGTATCTGACCTTCGACGTGGGACCGGAGAATCTGCCCGACGCCGTCAAGGGCCTCAAAGTGCTGGGATTTCGCGGTGGACATTGCGACGCGCCGCACAAACAAACCATCTCGGCCCTTCTCGACCGCTCGACAGAGATCGCCGCGGCCGTCGGCGCGGTGAACCTCTTCTTTCGCGAGGGCGAGGAGTTCGTCGGCGATAATACCGAAGGCAAGGGCGTACTCGGCGGATTGCGGTCGGTGCTCGATCCGGCCGGCAAGAAAATCGTCATTTTAGGAGCGGGCCGCGTCGCCCGCGCGGCGGCCTGGGAATTGGCCGCGGCCAAAGCCGGCGCAATCGCGGTGGTCGATCGCACCGAGAGCAACGCCCTCGAATTGGCGGGCATGTTGTTCGGCAAGTTCCCCGTTCCCGTCGCGGCCGTCCCCTGGCAAGAACCTTATGAAGTCCCCGCCGAGACGGACGTTCTGCTGCACGCCACGACGCTTTTGCAAGACGCCCCGGATAGCCTGCCGCCGCTCGATCTCGAAAGCCTGCGACCGGAACTGCTGGTGGCCGACGTCGCGCCGGAACGGCCGCATACGCCGTTGCTTAACGCCGCCGCCGCGAAAGGCTGTAAAACGCTCGACGGCCTGACCATTTTCATCGAACAGGTCGCCGTCTCCTTTCAACTCTGGACCGGCGTCGATCCCAACCGCGCCGTGCTCCGCGAAGCGGTGGAAGAGTATTGGGAAGTGTGAAAAAACAGATCGTATATTCGATCGTTGGATTAACTGAAGAAGCAGTAAAACGGAAGGAAATTAATAGGAAGATGAGCTATGGCGTTCAATGCCGAGGTGAATTTACCGCGATCACACAAAGCTGTTTTTCCAGATCGTTGCATCGTCTGTGGCATTGAGGAGCCGAATTCTTCGACTCGGTTCATCACGGGAACGCTTGGCTGGTGGACTTGGTTGTTGTGGTTGATAGGCAAACCTTTCATCGTCAAGGCGCCGGCCTGCCGTCGCTGTAGTTGGTATTTGTTCTTCGCCCGCTATCTAAGTCTGTCGATTACCCTCGGCATTATCTATGCCGCGTTCTGGCTGGCCGTGCCGCTTCTGCCTGAAGGCATCCCTCGTTCGATCAAAAAATGGGCGGTAATGGGAATTGTTCTCCTCTGTCTGCTGCCTCAGATCATCTACGAGGTATTTTTTCCTAAGCCATTCGACATCACGGCTTATCCCGACAGCGTGGACTATGAATTTGCGAACAAAGAACTCGTCGGGGATTTTGTTGTTCTAAATCGCGATGCCGAATGGGTTAAAGTGAACGGTGAGAAGATTTGTTAAATCGAGCATTATAAGCCCGAATCTTTTTATTGCGCCTTTCAAGCCGCTCTTCTATTGAATTGTTGCTCGTTTTTCGGATTTGGCGAGCGCGCGATCTATTTTATTGATCGTCTCCACGGTCGGCGTGTGCTTGCCTTGTTCTAGGCGGTTGAGGGTTTCTGGGCGAATGCCGGCACGCTTGGCCAACTCGACTTGAGTGATTCCCGCCGCGCGGCGACGCCGAATGATCTTGCGGGCAAGCACTACCCGCAAGGCTTCCACCGCGGGATAGTTGCCCTGAGCATCGGTTGCGGGCAATGCAGGCTCGGCCTTTTCGCCAAGTAATTGCCGATAATCCGCTTCCGGCAAAATCACGAAACGCTCGCCAGAAAGTGTGATGGTTTGCACGTTGGTATCCATAACGCCGTCTTTACGTTGTATTACGCCCTGAAAATTGTGGTTGCAATCCGGCGATTCAAGTTTTTTCAATCATCGTAAAATCGATCGCGATGTCCGATCTTTTCCACGACGACGGTATCGCCTTCAACGCGAAATTGCAAGCGATAATCTCCGGTTCGCAAGCGATAATGTCCGCTCAAATTTCCCGTCAAAGGCTTGGCCCCGCTGATATGCGGCCACTTTTTCAACCGTTCCGCAAGCGACATTACTCGCGTGAGGATTGGTTCGTTTAGAGCTTCCGCTTGTTTCAAAGCTTCGGGTGAAATGCGTACGGGAGCCATCTTCATTCTCGCTTACTATGATAAGGATGTCAATATAAATGACAAAGGCTTGAATTATCGGCTTGGATTTCTTGCAAGAATATATCACAATTTAAGTAGGGTACAATGAGGCCGGGGGGAGGTTAGGGAAAATCACGAATTATCGTTGATGAAATATTGTGAAAACTCCCACGATGATGATCGTTTTTCATACATTTCGCTCTAGGGAATTTTCTTGATTCTTGTTAGAATCCGGCTCCGGTTTTCGATACTCTTCGATAGAAGTAGGACAGGTTTCCAACCTGTCATCCACGAGGCGAAAAAAATCGGATGAGACTAATGACAGGTTGGAAACCTGTCCTACAAGTTCGGGTTGCCGGCGCGGGCTGGCGGACGAAACGGCGCGATTTCTTGAAAGAAAGGGAACCCGATGGCACGTTCGATGCTTTGGACGGCACTTGGCAGTTTGATTTTCACGGCGAGTTTTTCTTGGGGGCAAACGACGCCATCCGCTTGGCCGACGCCGAATCCGGTGCGGCCGGAAATTCCGTCGAACGCGGGCGACACGCCCGCCTATCAGCCCAATTATTCGCAAGGGAACCAATATCCGGCGGCGACGCAGTCGAACAATTCGCCCGATAACCGCTATCCGGCGATCCAACCGGGCAATGCGGCAGGCGGCACAAGGGACAACCGCTCTCCGCAGTTCAACCAGCCCGGCCAGCCGGACCAACCGGTGTATCCGCAAATTCCCACGCTGCAGCGCCGCGTGCCGCCGCAGCCGCAACCGGCCGCGGCGGCCCCGCCGCCGTTTCAACTGACGCCCGCCGAGCAGGCGCAGGTCGATCAGCTTTTGCTCGCCTGGGAGCGAAACAGCCGGAACGTGAAGTCTTTCGACACCAAATTCGTGCGTTTCGAATACGATCTGACCTATCCCGTCGTCGATCCGAAAGCCCCGCCGGGCGCGCAGCCGCTGCCCAACGGCAAGGATCAGGGCATTTTGAAGTATTCGGCGCCCGATAAGGGCATTTATCGAGTTACTTACACCGAACAAAAGGGCAAATGGGAGCCGACTCCGCCCGAACGGATCGAGCATTGGCTGTGCGACGGAAACGCCGTTTACGTGTACAAGTATCCGATCGATCCGATGGATCCGAAAGAGCCGAAAAAACCGGGCCAAGTGATCGAATATCCCCTGCCGCCGGAGATGAAAGGCAAGGCGATCGCCGACGGCCCGCTGCCATTCTTGTTCGGGGCGGAAGCGAAAAAATTGCGCGAGCGCTATTATTTCAAGGTCATTCCCGCCGCCAATCCGCAAAAGGAGGTCTGGCTCGACGCCTATCCGAAATTTCAGCGCGATGCGGCCAATTTTTCCTGCGCGCAAGTGGTGTTGAATCTGCCGGACATGACTCCCAAGGCCCTGCGCCAATACTTGCCGGGCGGAAAGAATTATTATTCCTACGTTTTCTTCGATAGCGTAGTCAACGATAAACTGGGGATATTCCAAGGCAATCCGTTCCAAGCCTACACGCCGCGCGGATGGCAAAAAGTGACGGAACCCCAGCCGTCGCAAAACGGCCAACCGCCGCAACCGGCTCAAGCCGGAAGATCAATGGGGCAGACGCGCTGAATTTGGGTTTTGGGTCTTGGGAGAAGTAGGTTATGCTTCAGCATAACACACATTTCATGTAAAAAAACACCTACCGTAATCGTTATGCTGAAGCATAACCTACAGGGCTGAATAATTGCCCCCGGTGTATTCACCGGGGGCTAAATTAGGCGAAAAGAAACGCCTCTGAGAGCAAACCGCATTCTGCGACCTGCGGAAACCCCGCCGATTCGGGTGGGGCTTAGCAACTTGACGTTCAAACCGGCTGTGGACAACAACTTACAGCCATCTCTGAAGACGGTCGAAAAGAAGATAGAGGGGAATCGCCTCGATTTCGCGGCTGATAATCCCCCCTAAACTACCTATACTCAAGAATTCGCACCGGGTATAACATGTCTATCGACGTAAATCAATGGTATGCTTGCCAAGTAGGGATGGTCCCTGCGTTTACCACCGGGATTTCCTCCTTGATGGAGCAGCAGACCGTGTTAAGGTTCGCACACCCTCTACCGTATGGTGCAATTTCACACGACGGAGGGGTTCAGTTCGTGGTTTTCAGCCGCCGCGCCACCGGGATGCGCGTGCTCCTCTACAACAAAGTCAACGACCGCGAACCCGACCAGATCATCGATTTCGACCCCGATCTGAACCGCTGGGGCGATATCTGGAGCATTTTCGTTCCCGGCGTGGGACCGGGCCAGCTCTACCACTTCCAGGCCGACGGCCCGCACGAGCCGGAGAAGGGGAATCGCTTCGATCCCCAGGCACGGCTCATCGATCCCTACGCCAAGGCATTGGCGGGCGAATTTCTGCCGGCCACCGACGGACTCATCCGCCCGCCCAAGTGCGTCGTCATCGACGACGAATTCGACTGGCAGGGCGACCGGCACTTGCGGCGCTCGCTGCCCGAGACGATCATCTACGAAACGCACGTTCGCGGCTTCACCAAATCGCGCAACAGCGAGGTCGAGCATCCCGGCACGTATAAAGCCATCATCGAAAAGATCCCCTATTTGCAATCGCTGGGCGTAACGGCCATCGAGTTGATGCCGGTGCATGAATTTTCGAGCATCGATTGTTTCGGCAACAAGCCCGAGCGGTCGAACTACTGGGGATACGATCCCTTGGTTTTTTTCGCGCCGCACCGGGGTTACGCCGCCGGCGGCGAGCCGGGCTGTCAGGTCCGCGAATTCAAGGAAATGGTCCGCGCGCTGCATCAGGCGGGCATCGAAGTGATTCTGGACGTGGTCTTCAATCACACCGCCGAGGGCAACGAATGGGGGCCGACGCTGAGCCTCAAGGGATTGGAGAACCGCGTTTATTACATGCTCGAAAACGGCGGCCGCTCGTACCGCAACTACACCGGCTGCGGCAACACCCTCAACGGGAACCATCCGATCGTCCGCGAGCTGATCTTCCATTGCCTGCGGCACTGGGTCCACAATTACCACGTCGATGGCTTCCGCTTCGATCTGGCGTCGATCTTGAGCCGCGACCGCAACGGCGAACTCCTGCCCAATCCGCCGGTCGTCGAATCGATCGGCGAGGACCCCTTGCTGGCCGACACCAAGATCATCGCCGAGGCCTGGGACGCCGCGGGCGCGTATCAAGTGGGCACCTTCGGCAGCCTCCGCTGGGCCGAATGGAACGGCCGCTACCGCGACGACGTGCGGCGGTTCTGGCGCGGCGACGGGCACCTGCTGGGCGCGATGGCCACGCGGCTGGCCGGCTCCAGCGACCTCTACGAGCCCAGCGGCCGGCGGCCGTACCACAGCATCAACTTCATCACCTCGCACGACGGCTTCACCTTGAACGACCTGGTGAGCTACAGCGACAAGCACAACGAGGCCAACGGCGAAGGCAACCGCGACGGCGACAACAACAATTACAGCTACAACTACGGGCTGGAAGGGCCGACCCGCCGCGCGTCCATCGAAAGCGTCCGCCTGCGGCAGATCAAGAACATGCTCGCCACGCTCTACCTCAGCCAGGGCGTGCCGATGATGCTCATGGGCGACGAATGCCGCCGCACGCAAGCGGGCAACAACAACGCCTACTGCCAGGACAACGCCATGTCCTGGTTCAATTGGACGCTGATGGAAAAAAACGAGGGCCTGTGGCGGTTCTGCCGTTCGATGATCCACTTCCGCCGCGCGGAACCGACGGTGCGGCAGACGAACTTCTTGCGCGGCCTGCCCTTGAAACCCGGCGGACTCGCCGACGTTTCCTGGTACGGCGCTTGCGGCGGGCCGGTGAATTGGAACGGGGACGACCGCAGCCTGACCTGCATCCTGGCGGCCGTGCAGCGGCAGGATCCGCTCGCGCCGCCCAACCATCACGTGCTGACGATGTTGCACAACGGGGTCGATCCGCGGGCGTTCGTCATTCCCATTCAAGCCCGGCATCTGCCGTGGCGGATGTTCGTGAACACGGCGGCGGAAAGCCCGGACGACATCTACCCCGGCCTCGACGGCCCCTCCGCGCCCGCCGACGGCCGCCTGATCCTCGAAGGCCGCACCTGCGTGGTGCTCTTGGCGGCGGACGAAAAGGGCTAGAGCGCGAATCGAGACATTAACCGGGATTATTCCTAGCGCGGCTTAGCCGCAACCAATCGTTTAGCCCGGAGCCAACGGCGACGGCGGGCATAAGGGGCACTGGAAAACGCCACCCGCCGTCGCCGTTGGCTCCGGGCTAAACGA
>JADLEL010000118.1 GCA_020846145.1 Pirellulales bacterium
AGGCGCTGTCCGACAATAAACTACCGAATTCCTATGTAGTAGGCACACTCCGTGTGCCGTAATTCGCGGACGGCACACGGAGTGTGCCTACTACGATTCCGGCAACTTATTGTCGGGCAACGCCTAACGGCTGGCCTGCCAGTAAATCCGGCGCCGAGAACCATTTACGGCGTGAAATCCATCGCCGGATCGATGTTTTCGACGAAGCGTGCCAGCAGGTCGGCGGCGTGGTCGATGTCGTCCAGGGAAATCATCTCCACCGGACTGTGCATGTAGCGGTTGGGGATGCTCACCAGGCCCGTGGCCACGCCGGCGCGGTTGATCTGGATGGAGTTGGCGTCGGTCCCCGTGGCCTTGCCCGACGCGGCGAGTTGGTAGGCGATTTTATTGCCGTCGGCGGCTTCGATCAGGCGTTCGACCACTTTCGGATTCATGTTCGGTCCGCGATGGATGACGGGACCCTTTCCGAGGCGGATATCGCCCTCTTCTTTTTTCTCGATCGTCGGGCAATCGGTGGCGTGGGTAACATCGACGGCCACGCCGACCTGCGGATCGATGCCGTAGGCGGCGGTCCGCGCCCCGCGGAGGCCGATTTCTTCCTGCACGGTCGAGACCGAGAACACGCCGCATTTGAGCTTCTTGCGGCCTTTGCTCGCACGCCGCAAGGCTTCGATCACCACCCAGCAGCCGGTTTTGTCGTCCATGGCGGGCGATACGGCGAATTTGTTCAGCACTTCGCAATAGCCCAGTTGCACGGTGACGGAGTCGCCGATGCGGACCAGCTTGCCGGCCTCTTTCTTGTCGGCCGCGCCGATATCGATCCACAGGTCTTTCATCTTCGGCACCTGCTTGCGCTCGTCCTCGGTGAGCAGGTGGATCGGCTTGCGGGCGATCACGCCGACGAGCGGACCGGTGGAGGTCCAAACGGTCATCCGCTGGCCGATCAGGACTTCGACGTCCCATCCGCCGATGGGCTGCACGTAGAGATAGCCTTCGTCGTCGATATGCGAGACGATCAGTCCGATCTGGTCGCAATGCCCGGCGAACATCACGCGGAACTTGGCGTCGGGATTTTTCGCCGCGATGACGTTGCCGTGGAGGTCGGTTTTCACGTCGTCGGCGAAATCGGCCACGTAATCGCGGACGATCTGCTGCATGGGATTTTCATAGCCCGACGGGCTGGGAGTTTCGAGGATGTTTTTGAAAAATTTAAGGGCGGCAGTTTCCATGATTTTTCTCGCGGGGATTGAGGATTGGATTTGAGTGGAGTTTTTTCGAGGATCGGCGTTAGGGAGATGAATCGTGTTGCGGATTCAACTCCCAACCGTCTGAATCCGCTTCTTTCCAGGTTCCCGTAAGTATGACGATATCCGGAATTTTCGCAAGAGTCGGGTGGGGCGTGGAATTCACGGCTTGAAATGATCATTTTTCGGACAGGAAACGACAATTCCAACCCGTCGGCGTGTGTGCCTCCCGCGTCAAAACGGCCGCACCGCGGATTTTTTCGCCCTGTAGCTCGGCGATCATCGCGGCGTTCGTCTCCTCGATAATCCGATAAGTTCCCCGATCCCATCGTTCGACCGCGCCGCGGCCGTCCGAAACGGGACCTTCGTAGTCGAGATACGCCAGGCGGTGGTCGGGCAACTGCTCGGCACGTTGCTCGACGCCGATTGCCGGTTCTTCCGCAAGCGACCACGTTCTCAGCGACTCGCCGATTTCCAGCATGAAATCGTAATGCGGGCCGCGAGGATGATCGTGCTTGAGAATTACGAAACGCGGCATGGATGCATGTGGGAATCGAAGCCGATAAACGCTTCTCCAATGCGGGAGCGTCGGTGAATTGCGTTCCCACGCGGAGCGTGGGAACGAGGAAAATCGAGGTACGTAAACATTTCCGACGCGAGAGCGTCGGTGAATTGCGTTCCCACGCGGAGCGTGGGAACGAGGAAATCGTTACTCTCCCCTCTCCCCTCTCCCCTCTCCCCTCCTCATCACAGCTTCGCGAATGTCTTCCTGCACCTTCTCGATCGATTGGGCGGCATCGACGACGACGATATCCTTGCGGCGGGCGGCCTCGGTCAAAAAGCCTTCGCGCACCCGGGCATGAAACTCCGCTCCCTGTTTTTCCATCCGGTCGAGTGCCCGGTCGATGCGGCCGGCGGCCGATTTGGCGGGCATGTCGAGCACGACGGTTAAGTCGGGCCTCAGTCCGTTCACGGCGATTCCCCCGACCTCCCACAGCGCTTCGACGTCCAATCCGCCGCCATAGCCTTGATACGCGACGTTGGCCAGCAAGAACCGGTCGCAAACCACGGTTTTTCCGGCAGCGAGCGCGGGCCGGATGATTTCCTCGACCATCTGCGCCCGGGCGGCCATGTAGAGCAGCATTTCGGCGCGGCGGTGGATGTCGAGGTCGTGCCGATCGAGCAACAGTTCCCGCACCGCCTCGCCCAGGCGCGTGCTGCCGGGATCGCGGCAGGCAACGATCTCTCGCCCCCGCTCGCGGAGCCATTCGCAGAGCAGGCCGATTTGCGTCGATTTCCCCACGCCGTCGCCGCCGTCGATCGAATAGAACATTATATCTTTGCTCCCGTGGTTGGCCGTCGTTCGTTTTGAAAAGCCGCGACCATTGGTCGCGGTTCGTTACTCATTCCCTTGACTCGCTCCCAAACTCCGCCAGGGATCGAGTAGATTCATCCTTCATCCTTCATACTTAGTGCATATCCTAAAACCCATCTCCGTTGGGGTGGCAGTTGTACTGCCACCCCTGAAACCGCGGACAATCGGAGGTGGCAGTACAACTGCCACCCCAACGTATCAAAGTATCGGGATAGGCTCTTAATCTTCATGCCCTCCCCTTCCATCCTTGCCATACATTGTCGCCAGCCGCTCGATCCGTTTGGCGATCAACTTTCGCAGTTCGGGCGGTTCGAGGACCTCGGCCTGATCGCCGTAACCGTGAATCCACCAGGAAATTTCATTGAGGCCGGAAACGGTGACGCTAAAATCGAGCGTGCCGTCCGCGTTGAATTGCAATTGCTGCGTTTTGTGCCAGTTTACTTCGGCCACGTTTTGCGCCACCTGCGCGCCGAAGCGGACGACTACCTGACGGTCGGGTCCAGGCTCGGGGATCAGATGCCAGGCGTTCCGCAGGAACCGTTCGACGGAAAAGCCGCGGGGGATTTCGTAGGAGTGGTCGAGGGTTTCGATTTCCGCCACGCGGCCCAAGTTGAACGTGCGCGTCTCGCGGTGCAGCGACGATCGGCCGACGACGTACCAACTGCGGCGGCTGAAGAACATCCGGTAGGGACTGAGCTTGGTGCGGATTTCGCCGCCATCGTGCAGGCTGCGATAGCGGATTCGCACGCAGCGCCGCTTGCCCAGCGCCTCGACCAACTGCTCGTACACCGGCCGTTTGCCCTCGAGCGGATTCGCCGGCTCGCGTTGAATGTGCAAGGCCGGGGCGATTTCCCGCAGCCGGTCGCGGAGCCTGCCCGGCAGCGTGCTTTCAAGTTTCATGGCGGCGCTGCGGGCGGAATGCAGAAACGGCAAGCCGGAACGGTCGCCCAGTTCGTGGCAGAGCACGATGAGCGCGAGCGCTTCGTCGGGCGTAAAGTTCGTGGCGGGGAGGAAGACGCTGCTCCCCATGCGATATTGTTGCCGCTCTTCGTCGAAGAGCAGCGGCAAGTTCGAGGCCCGCAGCAACTCCAAATCGCGGAAGATCGTCCGCTTGCTCACGCCGCATTCCTGCGCCAGACCGTCAACGTTGAATCCCTTGCCAGCCTGCAGCAGGCCGATCAGGTTCAGCAGTCGATGGATGCGCGTTAAGTTCATGCGTCGGCCTCTGCTTCGCGTCGGTCCATTGCAGGCGCGAACTTTTTTGCGGAACCTGGGCGGCCGCGCCTTGCCCTTGCGCGGGCTGGACGGCCGAAGTCCGCCGGATCGGGTGCTCCTCCAACTCGCTCAATTGGAGGGCGCCGATATCGAACGCCTTGCGGCTCGCCGGCTGGGATCGACCGATGACGCCGCGCTCCGCCGCTTTCGATTTGGCGGGCGCGAAAGCCGTCGGGATTACCGGTTCGGGAGGAATCGGCGGTTCCGGCGGGGCTTCCTTCCGATTATAACCGGGATCGCCCGGTTCGGGAGCGGGAGCGGGCACGGATTCGGGCCGCGGCGCGACCGGCTCCTCGATGAACGGCGACGGTTTCCCGGCATCGCGCGGGGCTTCGCCTTCCTCGACGATCGGCGACGGTTCGTCGGCAAATTGTTGATACGGGCCTTGGCTCACGACCCTCGGCTGCGTGAAGCCGTAATCGATGTACAGCGCGGCATCGCGAGCGCGGGCCCGGCGGCGGGCGTCGAAGTACGCCTTGCCCGGCCAGGGGCCTTCCGCCAAATACACGCCATTGTACTCCAGCAGCGAGCCTTTGCGCAGGTGAACGAACATGATGTCCTTGTTGTAGTTCACCAGCGAGCGGTAATAATCGCTCTCCGCTTGGGCCAATTCCCGCTGGGCTTGCAGCAAAACTTCGATGCGGAAGTTCTTGGTGTCCTTGACGGCCTCGTTCGCTTCGACGTTCCTTTGCGCGGCGATCCGCCGCTGGAAATTCGTGTTGCTCAATTGATAGTCGTTTTCCAAGGTCCGCCACGCGGTCGCCAAGACGTGCGACAGTTCCAACTCCGCCTCTTGCAGAACCGCGCGCTCCTTGGTCAGGCTCAGTTGGGCGTTGCGAACTCCTGAATTTTCCCGCCGGAATCCAATCGGCATCTGAAACACCAGTCCCACCTGCCATTCCTGGAAATCGCCGCTGGTCAAGGTCTGATAGGCGTTCGAGCCGGGCGAGAGAAAATTGCCGGGCTGCGGGCTGGAATTGAGCAAGTCGTTGCCCAAGCCCCGCCAACGATAGAGCGCATCCACGTCCATTTGAGGCAGCAGGAAGTTTTTCGAGGCGATTAGTTCCAACTCGCGGCGCTGCACGCCGAACTTGATCCGCCGCAATTCCACGTTCCGCACCAACGCTTCGCTCGAGATTTCGTACCAGTCGAACGTCACCTTGGCGGTGGTCGGCTCCTCGGCGGGTCGGATCAAGCGGCCGTCGGTCGAGGCGATGCCCATCAGGTAACGCAATTTCGCCTCCGCCTCGTAGAGCAGGGACAACGTCTGCTCGGTCGAGTTGCGGAAGATGTAGTATTGCGTGCGGGCCTGCGTTTCGGCGGCCGCGTCGCCGGTTTCGCCGCCCAGTTGGCGGAGCACGTCGAATTGCTGCCAGGTCTTCCGCGCGCGGTCGCGGCCGGCGGAAACGGCGTCCAGGCTGCGATAGTAGTAATACAGTTCCCAGTAGGCCGCTTCGGTGTCGGCCACGAGGTTCCGCACGGCGGCCTCGAAGTCGGCCAGGGCGATGTCGGTGTTGAGGCGGGCGAGCATCACGCCGTTGTATTGGCCCGGCTGCGCGCCCGGCCCGGCGATGCGGTTGTATTGCACGCCCGACCCGCGCAGCAACGGCTGGCGGGCTTCGATTTCCAAATTCACGTTCCAATCGCTGGGAAAAACCCGGAAAGGCTGATTCGAGAGGCCGTATTGCACATTATGGCGAATTGTCGAGGTGCCGCCCGTGGCGCTGATTTTCTGCAACTGCGCTACGAAATTGGCGTTGTCCCCACGCAGCACGCGCGAGTCGATGATCCCGGTGGAGTTCTGCGGCGTGTCGAGCTTCTGCCAAAACAGGTTGGTGGCGAACTGCGTGTCGAACGCCGAGAGCGCGGCTTCCACGCCCGACCGCGGATTCGTCTCCACCAAGGCCGGATCGTAAATCGAGGAGATGGCGTCGGGACTGCGAAGGATATTGTCGATCGGCGCCTGCGGACTGACCTGCCCGCCTAGCGAACGGATGATCTTATTGTTCTCCAGCGTGATGCGGACGACTTCCTCGAGCTTGATGTCCCAGAAATCCTTGGGCTGCTTGCGCCCGAGCGAAAACGGCTCGATGGCCCCTTTCACGTCGGCCAGCGTTTCCGAATAGACGTCGGGATACTCGATCTCCGTGCCGACGGCTTTATAGTGCGTAAGCGTGGGATCTTTGGCGCCGCGGAGGAAGAAGGGTTCTTGCGGTTGACAGCCGGCCAACAGCACGAAGGCGGCCGCGATCACGGCGAACGGTAGGGGGGACTGCCGTCTCATGGATTCGCATTCCTATTCGGTTTGCACGATTTCGGGGGTCTGCACAGGCGCACCCCCAATCGGAGTAGGTAATCATGGAAAAATCCCCCCAGGCCGGTTCCGCCGGTTGCCGGCGCAATGGCGCAAGCTTCCCGACGGAGAAATCGGCAAACCTGATATCGGCAGCCTAATCGTTAAACTTTGACGGTTCTATGAGATCGGAAAGATTTAATATCTCTTCGTATTGCAACCACATTACCCACATTACCAATACAGAGTTTTTTCACTTCCAATGATAGAAATAATGTGGAAGCTTATACCTAGAATGTAGGGGTATCGGTCATACAACATGCTAGAGTTCGACAACCGTAAAATGACAGGTTGTTGGGATGGCAGTTGTACTGCCATCCCTGGGGCGATAGTACAACTATCGCCCCAACATGAACCTGTCAAATTGTATTTTTCGGACCACTAGATCGCATTTCTCAAAAAAGAGGCCATCTATTGATCCGTATCCCATTTACCCTCCGCGTTCATGCCCGCCGGCAGTTTTCGCTGTTTCGCCAAGCAGGCTTTCTTAGAATTTCGCGGGATGGGCAGTTGCGATTCGGCTAAGTTTAGACATTCCCAGACGATCTGCCAATACTCTGCAGAATCAGTTTTGGCGTCCCGTTTGGCCTGCTCACTGTGGATGAGATCCGAAAATTCTTCGTGAGTCATGGCCCTGCCGCTCAATTTTGAATCTCAAATCTGAAATCGCAAGACCCACCGGTCCCTCCACCTCGCCCCTCACCCCGCGCCCCTAATCCTCCATGACCTCTTTTTCCCTCACTTTCGCCAACTCCGTGGCTTGATTCTCGTATTCCTTGGTGAGGTCTTGGATTTGCTCCTTGGTCTGGTCGCGGTCGTCCTCCGACATCTCCTTGTCTTTCTCGGCCTGATCGGCGGCCTTGTTGCCGTCGCGGCGGATGTTGCGAACCGCGACTTTGGCTTCCTCGGCCAATTCGCGGACGCGGCTCACCATTTTGCGGCGGACTTCGGTCGAGAGCGGCGGCACGTTGAGGCGAATGACCCGGCCGTCGTTCTGCGGCGTGAAGCCGAGATCGCTGGCTTGGATCGCCTTTTCGATGTCCTTCAGCGTGCCGGGATCGTAGGGGCGGATGACGATCTGGTTCGGCTCGGGCGCGCCGACCGAGGCGACCTGCTTGATGGGCGTCGGCGAGCCGTAGAGTTCGACCCGCAGGGTATCGACCAGCCCCGGATTCGCCCGGCCCGTGCGGATGCCGCCCAAATCGACCTTGAGCTTGCGGATGGCCTTTTCCATGCGCTCTTCGACATCGAGCAGGATTTCGTCGCCGGACATGGTTCGCTCCTGATATTATCCTTCATTGCTCGTTTAGCCCGGAGCCAGCGGCGACGGCGGGGTCGAACTGTTGGAAAAATTCAAACGCCGTCGCCGTTGGCTCCGGGCTAAACGATTTATAATTAGAACAGGTTGGAAATCTGCCCCTCACTTGCTCCCGTGAATCAACGTTCCCACGCGCTGGCCGAAAACCGCGCTTTCGATATTCCCTTCCTTGCGGAAATTGAACACGAGGATCGGCAACTCATATTCCATGCACTTGGTGATCGCCTCGTGGTCCATCACGCGGAGGTTCTGGCGGCGGACTTCCTCGTAAGTCAGGTCGCCGTAGAGCACGGCATGGGGATTTTTTTCGGGATCGTCGCTGAAAACGCCATCCACGCGGGTGGCTTTCAGGAGGATATTGGCGTCGAGTTCCAGCGCCCGCTGCGCGGCGGCGGTGTCGGTGGTGACGAACGGGCTGCCCGTGCCCGCGGCGAGGATCACGATGCGGCCTTTCTCCAAATGCCTCCGCGCGCGGCGGCGGATGTACGGCTCCGCCACGCCGTCGGTGCGGATGGCGGTCATCAGCCGGGTGTCGCAGCCCAGCGATTCGAGCGCGTCCTGCAAGGCCAGGCCGTTCATGATCGTGGCCAACATGCCCATGTAATGCGCGGTGGCCTCGTGGATGCCGGTGTTGCCGGAAGTGAACTGCGCGCCGCGGAGGATGTTCCCCCCGCCCATCACGATGGCGATCTGCACCCCGTGCTTGGCCGCCTGAAAAGTCTGCTTGGCGATGTGCAGCACCGCGTCCATGGCGATGCCCCGCTCGCCGGGATGCACGAAGCCCTCCCCGGAGATTTTCAACACTACCCGCTTGTATTTCGGACAACTCGCGGACCCGTTCTCGGACATCTGCATTGCTCCTGAATGGAAAGGGAGAAAAGAAGTAGCTTCTTTCCCTATCCCCTATCCCCTATTTCCTATCCCCTATTCCTTCGGCAATTCCCAATGCACGAAGCGGGCGATCTTCATGCCCGCTTCTTTCGCCACGTCGGCCACAGTCTTCTTGCCGTACTTGGCCTGATTCGCGTGCAACTGCTCCAGCAAGCACCGCTCGCCGTAGAAGAGGCCCATGCGGCCGTCGATCACTTTGGCCTTGTTCTTCTTGACGCCCTCGGCCCGGCGCAGTTCGTTGTTGGCACGAGCGTGGCTGCTGACTTGCCGTTGGAGGTTGTTGGGATCCTGCATTTGCTCGTCCGGCAGGGAAAGCAGCCGGTTAGCTTCGACGACAATGGCTTCGTTTTCTTTGGCGAAGAGTTCTTCCTGCAGCCTCATCTCTTCGGCCACGATACCGGGATCCAACTCGGTTCGGAGAAGCACCAAAGGCCGCATGGCGGCGATGTGCATGCAGATATCGCGGGCGACTTCGAGGTTGCCGCCTTCGACTTCCAGCAGTACGCCCACCGCGCCGTTGTGGTGCGCGTAGCTGCCGCACGCGGCGTCGATCCGCACGATGCGCTCCACCTTGAAAACCTCGCGGATGCGGTTGAACAGGTCGTCCAATTGCACCTTCAGCGTCTGGCCGGGCTTGCCGGGCGAAGGCTGCGCGAGCAGGGCGTCGGGCGTCGCGGCGCCCGGCCCCTTGGCCAACTGGGACACGAGATTATCGGCCAGTTGGACGAATTCTTCGTTGTTCGACACCGGAGCGCTCTCGCAGCGCAGATCGACCATCGCGCCGATCTTGCCCGCAATGTCCGAAAATACGGCGATCCGCCCGGCGGTCGTGGCGCGGCCCGAGCGTTTTTCGGCGACTTTCGCCCCGGCTTCGCGGAGTTTGACGATCGCCAATTCCATGTCGCCGCCGGCTTCCGTCAGCGCCTTCTTGCAATCCATCATCGGCAAACCGGTCTTCTCGCGCAAGGCCTTCACGGCGGCCGCGGTAATCTCTGCCATGCTACTAGTCTCCAAAACGAAGGATTATTAAGTTTGATGTTCAGGATACAGGGGACAGGGAACGGCTCAAGGAGATTGCGGACAGGATATAGTGCGTGAGGAAATTGTCGATTTTTCAACGCATTCTTCTAAACTCTGTATCCTGTCCCCTGTCCCCTGTATCCTGTCCCCTGTATCCTGTCCCCTGTTCCCTGTCCCCTGTCCCCTGTTCCCTGTATCCTGTCCCCTGTATCCTGTCCCCTGCCCTCACACCGCGGCGCCTTCGGCCGCCTCCTGCTTGAGCGTTCCCGACGCGGCCTTGCCCGCCAGCACCGCATCGGCCAAAAGCTGCACGATCAGCTCGATCGAGCGGATGCTGTCGTCGTTGCCGGGGATCGGCAGATCGACGTCGTCCGGATTGCAGTCGGTGTCGATCAGCGAAACCGTGGTGATGCCCAGCTTGCGGGCTTCCTTCACCGCGTTCTTCTCCTTGCGCGGATCGATGATCACCAGGCACTCGGGCAGCCGGGCCATCGAGCGGATGCCGTTCAGGTTGCGGTACATCTTGCGGTACTCGCGGTTCAAGGCCGATTGCATCTTCTTCGAGTACGTCGCAATCTGATCGCTCTGTAGGATCGATTCTAGCTCTTCCAACCGGCCCAGCCGACTGCGGATGGTGCGGAAATTGGTGAGCGTGCCACCCAGCCAGCGGTCGCTGACGAACGGCATCCCGCTGCGCTTCGATTGCTGCTCGACGGTGTCGGACGCTTGCCGCTTGGTGCCCACGAAGAGGATCAGTCCCCCCGAAGCGGCCACCCGCTGCAAATACTTCCGCGCCCGCAAGAGACCGCGAATCGTCTCCCGCACGTCGATAATGTGAATCAGATTCCGCCGGGCGTAGATGTACGGCCGCATCTTGGGATTCCAGCGGCTGGCGCGATGCCCGAAATGAACCCCGGCTTCGATCAAGTCCTTAACCAATACGGTAGCCAAAGCAAACTCCTCGAAAGGCACACCGGCTTTTGTCCCCGTAGGGCAGATTTCCAACCTGTCTCGTAGGACAGGTTTCCAACCTGTCTTATCGAGACCGATTTACTAATCCGCCTAGACAGGTTGGAAACCTGTCCTACTTTAGGGCGTCCGGCGTTGGGTGCGAAACTCGGCCGAGTAATTAGGTCATTACCACCTTGGGCCGTTCAAAGTAGCAAGCCCCATAGTTTAGCGGAAGAGAGTATATCGGTCAATTGGGGGAAGAAATGAATTGAAGAACGACTGTTGGAAAATACCACCAATATGGCGGGTTTTTATTAGCTTCGCATGCCAAGCGGGCCTTGTGTTGTTTCGGTCAATAATTTTCCAATACTAGTCCCGGAATGAAGGAAAAGTGCTCGGAATTGCGCGTAATCAGAAGGTTATGGCCGGCGGCGAGGCAGGTGGCGGCAATCAGGACGTCCATATCGCCCGTCGGACGACCGATGCGTCGAAGATGAGCGGCCATTTGACCGAAGGTTTGTGCGGCCAAATCGTCAAATTCCAGAATGGCGTCAAGATCGTCGAGAATTGCGTGAATTCGCCGATGATTTTTCCCCGGATCGGCCGAGAGCACCACGCCGACGTAAAGTTCGGCTAAAGTGAAGCGGGTGGTAACGATGGTCTCGCCCTTGGTCGCCAATTGCTCGATCTTGTCGAGGGCGCGTTGTTTTCGGTCTCGATTCGAGCGAAGTAGATCGACCAAAACCGTGGTATCCATGCAGGCCATCAGTAGTTTCGATTGGAAGGCTTGTGGCGATCCTCGATTTGCCGCTCAATGGCTTCAACGGTCGTGTCGCTAAGTGAAAACTCTTCGACCTTTTTGCGAAAAGCCTTGAAATCGAAGGGCGGCTTGACGACGCGCTTGATCGTTTGGCTGAACGATTCGTGATCTTTGCGTGCGCCGCGAAGGCGTTCGTAGGCTTCGATATCGATGCTGATTGTTTTGGTAGCCATTCGTCATTCTCCATGTATGTGTATGTACATGGATTATATCGCAAAAAAAGAAAAAACACAAGAATTCCGCAACAATGAGCTACCCGGCATGGATTCGAACCATGAATGAGGGAACCAAAATCCCTAGTGTTACCGTTACACCACCGGGTAATATAGGAGGATTCGCCTTGGATGGCAACTCCTCGCATCCTCGATTGCATCCCATCATATTTTCTCTTCCCGACGGCTACAAGAGGAGCTTCCCTTAAAAAGAAGGCTAATTGTAGGACTGGTTTCCGTCCAGTCTGCAAGGAGGACTGCAACGTCGTCAAAACAGAAACCAGACATTCTTGTCTGGCAGAAAAGATAGATTAGAATGCCTGTTCTCTTGACTTTACGGTATTCCTGCCCAGTCATCCGGATTCTTCCGAAATTCGGCTTTTTGCGGATTTTACGGATTAGCCCAGTTCTAGCACCGTCCGACATTCGCCATCATTGTCATAACTCGTTCAATATCAACATCTTGTGCGAATAGTGCAATCTGCTCAACGGCTAAAGGCGTCAATAAATTTCCTATTATTCTCTTTCGCCTTAGATCAAGCATATAACCCATTTTGTCGATGATAACGGTAGTTAAGCATGCACTTTGCCTAATTGCGCAATATACGCCAAGAATATCACGATGCTTGGATACGCATTATAGGCAATGTGGCTAATGCAAGTAATACGTATTGTCCGATTAAGCTTAAAGGCGCCTACCGCCTTTTAGACCAGGCCCATTTTTCTAGTGAAGCTCGAAGGAGGCATGCGATGAAAAGGTTGATTGCTATACCGCTATTGGCGGTCGCATTGCTTAGCATCGCGGCAAGCACGGCGGAAGCGTGCTACTGCGGAGCGGTCCGTCTGCGTCGCTGCTGCGCGCCGGCGGTGTCCAGTTGCGAAATGCAGTGCTACACGGTCATGAAGACCTGCAAGGAAGTTGTTTACGAGAAACAACAGTTCACCCGCTATAAGACGTGCTATCAGCGGGTGTGCGTCCCAAAAACGGTTACCTGCACGAAATACGTTCCCGAAACGCGATATCGGGAATGCACCTACACGGTCTGCAAGCCGGTGTGGGAAACGCGGGTGAAGACTTGCAATTACACCGTCTGCAAGCCCGTCTGGGAAACCCGGACCAAGGAGATTTGCTACACGGTCTGCAAGCCGGTGTATGAGACCCGCACGAAGGAGATTTGCTATACCGTGTGCAAACCGGTATGGGAAACCAAGTCGAAAGAGGTTTGCTACACGGTCTGCAAGCCGGTGTACGAAACCCGCACGAAGGAAATTTGCTACACCGTCTGCAAACCCGTCTGGGAAACCCGGACCAAGGAGATTTGCTACACGGTTTGCAAGCCGGTCTATGAGACCCGCACGAAGGAGATTTGCTATACCGTGTGCAAACCGGTGTGGGAAACCAAGTCGAAGGAGGTTTGCTACACGGTGTGCAAGCCGGTGATGGAAACCCGCACGAAGCAGATTTGCTACACGGTGTGCAAGCCGGTCTATGAGACTCGCACGAAAGAGATTTGCTATACCGTGTGCAAACCGGTGTGGGAAACCAAGTCGAAGGAGGTTTGCTACACGGTCTGCAAGCCGGTGATGGAAACCCGCACGAAGGAGATTTGCTACACGGTCTGCAAGCCGGTGTACGAAACTCGGGAAAAGGTCTGCCGCTACACGGTGTGCAAGCCGGTGTACGAGACCCGCACCAAGGAAGTCTGCTACACGGTCTGCAAGCCGGTGCAAGAGACCCGCATGCGTGAAGTGTGCTACACGGTGTGCAAGCCGGTGCATTACACGAAGACGGTCAAGGTCTGCTCCGGGCACTGGGAAACCCGCGAAGTCCCGGCGTGCGAGGCGGTGAAAGCCTGCAAGCCGGTCGAGACCTGCGGTCCGGCGGCCTGCAATCCGGTATGCCGCGTGTGGGTGCCCGAAGTGTGCGAGAAGCAGATCGAGTGCGTCAAGTACGTCCGCGAGCGCTGCGTGAAGCAGGTTCCCTACACGGTCTGCAAGATGGTCCCCGAGCAACGGGTCAAGACCTGCACCTACCAGGTCTGCACCTGGGTCAAGGAATGCCGCGAGAAGCGGATTCCCTACACGGTCTGCAAGATGGTTCCCGAACAGCGGGTGAAGACTTGCACCTACCAGGTTTGCAAGATGGTCCCCGAGACCCGCACCAAGACGGTGTGCTGGAAAGAGTGCCGGATGGTCAAGGAGAACGTCGTCAAGCAGTGCCAATACACCGTGTGCAAGATGGTTCCCGAACAGCGCGTGAAGACCTGCACCTACCAGGTGTGCAAGATGGTCCCCGAGACCCGCACCAAGACGGTGTGCTGGAAAGAGTGCCGGATGGTCAAGGAGAACGTCGTCAAGCAGTGCCAATACACGGTGTGCAAGATGGTTCCCGAACAGCGCGTGAAGACCTGCACCTACCAGGTGTGCAAGATGGTCCCCGAACAACGGGTGAAGACCTGCACCTATACGGTTTGCAAGATGGTCCCCGAGACCCGCACCAAGACGGTGTGCTGGAAAGAGTGCCGCATGGTCAAGGAAAACTGCGTCAAGCAGTGCCAATACACCGTGTGCAAGATGGTCCCCGAGCAGCGCGTGAAGACCTGCACCTACCAGGTCTGCCGCATCGAGAAGCAATGCTTCACGAAGGAAGTCCCGTATAAGGTCTGCAAGATGGTTCCCGAAACCTGCGTCAAGCAAGTGCCTTACACGGTCTGCAAGCCGGTGTGCTACACGAAGACGGTGAACTGCACGAAGTTGGTTCCGGTGCAAGTCCCCTACACGGTAACCCGTTGCGTGCCGGTGACGGTGTGCAAGCAGGTGCCGGTGAAAGTATGGGCTCCGGTTCCCGCGGCGTGCAAGCCGGTCGAAGCGTGCAAGCCGGTCGAGACCTGCGCTCCGGCGTGCAACTAGACGAATTATGCGTCCTTCCGGCGACCAGCAAAACGGCCTGGTTTAGCCAATAGCGGCGGCCCAACCGATGAAAAAAGGTTGGGCCGCCGTTTTTTCTTGAGCCGTGTTTCGCGGCAACAGGTGATCGTCTCCGCCTTCCCCCTTCCGCCTTCCTTAACGAGCGGTCTTCGCTCATTCGACGACCGGCAGTTCGGCGAGCGCTTCTTCGATCTTTTCCTTGGGGTAGGCGTAATCCTCCAGGTGCCCGCCCAAGAAGCGGTCGTAGGAGGCCATGTCGCAAAGGCCGTGGCCGCTCAAATTGAAGACGATGCACTTCTCCTCGTTTTCCTCGCGGCAGCGGAGCGCTTCCTTGACCGCGCCGCAGATGGCGTGCGAGGTTTCGGGCGCGGGGATGATGCCCTCGGTGCGGGCGAAGAGCTGCGCCGCCTCGAAGCATTCGATCTGATGGAACGCCGCCGCCTCGATCAATCCCAGCTTCGCGCCCAGGCTGACCATCGGGGCCATGCCGTGGTAGCGCAAACCGCCGGCGTGGATGCCGGGGGGCATGAAATTGTGCCCCAGCGTGAACATTTTCACGAGCGGCGTCAATTGGGTCGTGTCGCCGAAGTCGTAGCGGTACTGCCCGTGGCTCATCGATGGGCAGGAGTGCGGCTCGCAGGCCACGAAACGCATCTCCTTTCGGTCGGTCAGCTTGTGCCGTAAGAGCGGGAAGGCCAAGCCCGCGAAATTGCTCCCGCCGCCCACGCAGCCGATGACGATATCGGGAAAATCCCCGGCCAACTCGAATTGTTTCTCCGCTTCCAGTCCGATCACGCTCTGATGCAGCATCACGTGGTTCAGCACGCTGCCGAGCGTGTACTTCGTATCCTCGCGGGTGGCGGCATATTCCACCGCCTCGCTGATGGCGATGCCCAAGCTGCCCGGGCATTCGGGATCGGCCGCCAAAATCTGCCGGCCGGCGTTCGTCTCCGGCGAGGGGCTGGGCGTTACGCTGCTCCCCCAAATCTGCATCATCGAGCGGCGATAGGGCTTTTGGTCGTAACTCACCCGCACCATGAACACCTTGCACTGCATGTCGAATTGCGCGCAGGCGAAGGCCAGCGACGACCCCCATTGGCCCGCCCCCGTTTCGGTCGAAAGGCGGTTGATGCCTTCCATCTTGTTGTAATACGCCTGGGCCACGGCCGTGTTCGGTTTGTGGCTCCCCGGCGGGCTGACGCTCTCGTCCTTGAAGTAAATCCGCGCCGGCGTCTTCAATGCCTTCTCGAATTCCGTCGCCCGCACCAACGCGGTGGGCCGCCAGATTTTATAGACTTCCCTCACCGCCTCGGGAATCTCGATCCAGCGTTCGCCGCTGATCTCCTGCTGGATCAGCGCCTTGGCGAAGATCGGCTCCAATTCCGAGGGATGGAGCGGCTTTTTCGTGCCGGGATGCAAGGGGGGCGGAACCGGCTGCGGCAAATCGGCTTGCAGGTTATACCAGGCGGCGGGAATGTCTTTTTGGCTTAACGTAATGCGCTTGCAATCCATGGATCGGCCTTTGATGGGTGTTGGAGTTATTGTTTAGCCCGGATGCTTGCAATCGGCACGGCGATCGGCCGCGCCGGGCGCCACTGCCGGCTTGTCCGGCAGTGTTGCGGAACATGCGATTACCTCGTACCCGGTGATTCGTAGGGTGCGTGCTTGCACGCACACTTCCCTATGCTAATTGCCGTTTCCTGAATTTTCAACTCCATCCTCCCTGTGGTAGGGGTGGGAAGCAGATAAGCACCGTCCGGCTATTTCTCTCAACGATTCCGCCAATCGATATTCGACATCCCCGCCAACGCCAGTAGCAGGGCTTGGGTGCCGTCGCGAGCGTGCCCTTGCGCGGAGAGCGCCACGTAAAGCTGATGCACCAGCGCCAAGCCCGGCAGCGCGAGTTCCATCCGCTGGGCCTCGTCCAGCACGATTCCCATGTCCTTGATAAAATGCTCGACGAAGAATCCCGGCGCGAAATTGTTGGCGATGATCCGCGGCGCGAGGTTCGACAGCGTCCAACTCCCCGCCGCGCCGGGTGCGACCGATAGCAGTACGGTTTCCAGATTCAGGCCGGCCTTGTAGGCGTACAACAAACTCTCGCAAACGCCGATCATCCCCGCCGCGACCAGAATCTGATTGACGAGTTTCGTATGCTGGCCCGCGCCGGGCGGCCCTTGATGAATGAAGGTTTTTCCCATCGCCTGCCAGCACGGCGCGAGGGCCTCGACCACGGCCTGCTCGCCGCCGATCATGATCGAAAGCCGGGCCTCCCGCGCGCCCACGTCGCCCCCGGAAACCGGGGCATCGACGGCATGAACGCCGCGCTTCGCCGCCGCTTCCGCAATCTCCACCGCCAGCGCCGGCTGGCTGGTCGTCATATCGACCACGATAGCCCCCGGCTTGCATCCGGCCAACACGCCGTTTTCGCCCAGATAAACCTCGCGCACGTCGCGCGGATAGCCCACGATGGTGAACACCACGTCGGCCGCTTCGGCCACCGCCCGCGGGCTGCCGGCCCAGGCGGCCCCGCCTTCGAGCAGCTTTTCGGCCTTCGCTTTCGTGCGGGTATAAACCGTTACGGCAAAGCCCGCCCGCTGCAAATGCCCGCACATGCTCGCGCCCATCACGCCGGCGCCGATCCAGCCGAGACGGATTTTTTCGGGAGAAATCGGAGGAATGTCGGTCATGGTCGCGTTGATGGTTGGTTGCGGCAGACTCGCCACGGCAGCCGCCGGGACGGTCGGATCGGCCTTCCTTTCTCGAAATAATCAAATTACTCCGATCCTTTTTCAACTTCCGCATTTCCGACGAGGGTGACGCGTAGCGGGGCATGCGATTCCAGCTCTTGTTTTTCCAACTCGGCGGAAATTTTTCTGAGGGATTTCTGGCTTCTTGCGACGGCATCCCTGCGCATTTGGATGTCGATCGAGGTGCCGCCGATGCTCCGCGCGTCTTTCCGCAGTTGCTTCAACTCTTCCTCGATAACGTTGTATTGTTTGGATGCAATCTCGATTTGGGCATCGAGTTTCTTGATTTCCCGCTCCACATCGTTCATTTTTTTATTTCGCAGTTCCGCGCCAAGCTGGCCGATGCGTTCTTTGTATTGCATCTCGACGCGGGCGACCGCGTTGGACGCATCTTGAATGTTCGTCGATCTGTTATTTTTTTGTATGCCGATCGCCGTGAACTTATTTTGTTGCTCCCACGCCAACAGATCCCCCAGATTGCGCAATATCGGATCGTTCGGGCATGAAATCTGAACTTCGACTTCGGCAAGCGGTTCTTGCTGCATGAACTCTTTCGCCGCATTGAGCGAGGCAAGTTCCGCCTTCATGCGATTCAAATTGAACTGGAGGGCGATCGATTGTTGGCGGAGATTCGCCAACTCGTCGAGAGTGTTCTTTTGCTGAACATTGAGCGTATCGGTGTCGGAGATGCCGGCGATCTTGGCCATTTTTTTCAACTCGTTGAGGCCGTCTTTAACCTCCTCCTCTTTTTGGGCCTGAATGCTTCGCAGTTCGGCGATCCGTTTGTCGCGTTTCGTGCGTTCATCCTCCACCACGTTTTTCATGTAAGAGTTCACCACGGCCCGCATGATCGCCACGGATTGAAGCGGATCTTTCGTGGTGATGCTGACCTTCATGATTTCATCCTTGTGGGGAAACGAAACCGAGATATTCCGGGAGAGCCACTCCACGGGATCGTCTTCCTCGGCCAGTTCGGGGATTTTGGCGATCTTGACCTTTTGCTCCCCGATTTTCTCCTCCTGTCCCAAAGCGGCATTCAGCACCAGGCGGTTGGTCAACATCGACTTTTGCGTTTTTTTATAGATTTCATATTCTTCGGGAGAATATTTTTTTGCGTTGCCGGATAAAAAACACGGCTTGTCAGCGGCAAGGCGAAGATACGCCGTTGCGGTATGATATTTCGGCCAGCATAGCCACCAAATCCCCGCGCCCGCCACTGAGATCAGCAAAAGCCCTCCGCATAACCAGCCAAAGATGAATAGGCAGCTCCGTCCGGACCTACTGAAAATAACTCGTTGACAAAATGGAATTCCGCCTTTCTTCACCGGGAAAAGATTTTTTGTAGCGGCCATTCTCGTCTCCTTTTGAAAAGCGTTTAAGTTCAATTCGAAATCCGCACTTAGAACTTATCTTAAAACCTCAAATCGTTGGGGTGGCAGTTGTACTGCCACCCCTGCTATCCGGCGATTCAAGGGGTGGCAGTACAACTTCCACCCCAACC
>JADLEL010000119.1 GCA_020846145.1 Pirellulales bacterium
ACTGTCCCCCTCGCGCCGCGGGAAGGGGACAGGTCCATGTTTTCGGCCTACCGTTTGTCCACAAAATACGTTTTCACGCCGAAAAATGGACCAGTCCCCGACCGGGGCGTGAACGCTTACCATTTTTAAAGCTTCAAGTCGAAATTCGCCTGGTCGGTTCCGTCGGCGGGGACCTCGAAGGTCAAAGTGCCGTCCGGCGATTGCGGCGGGAGGTGATTTTTCACCGCGGGCGGGGCCTCGCTCGCCGCCGATTATACCACCTTTCGGGCAACCGCATCGAGTTCTCGAAGGAACGAGCTTCCGGGAGATGCGCCCCCCAAAAGATCAGCTTCGGGACGGAGATAACCGTTTCCGCTTGCCCCATCGGCCGGCTCAGCGGCGTGCGGCGAAACGTCAAGCAATAAACTCCTAATCGCGTATGAAACAACGACTTGCGCCGATTACCAAGCCGATCTATCCCGCGGCAGCCGGCAATTTTCGCATATTTTTCGACTTTTTACAATGAACCGTGCTTCAATGCCACAAGAACTGCAAAGTCCGGGGACTGGTCCATTTTTCGGTGAAAAGACGCATTTTGCCGGAAAACGGTTGCCCGAAAACATGGACCTGTCCCCTTCGTGTCGGGACTTTACAGATCTCCTGGCTGCAATGCCACAACCGTCAGGCATCGATCCCCGGTCGGCGCCGTGCGTTGACGCATCCTACGATTCTCCTAATCGGCCCAACCGTCTTAGATGGTCTAATACGCTGCCGTATAGGCAGGTTGTGCTTGCTAGGGAAGAGTTGTTGCTTAATTTTGCCCGCTCCGGTCGAAAAAGATACTATGCCAGAAGCAGGTCAAACGGTCATTCTACGATCGGCGCCAAAACCGGCGCGCTACGTGGAGCGCACCAAAACTTTGGGAATCTCCGCGATCGCGGCCTACGAACCGCCTTGGATTCTGGGCAACGAATGGTTCGCGGGATCGCTCTCGCGGAAGTTCGTCCAGCACACCGGAATCCTCTCCCGCCGCATCTCGGTGGAAGACGAAGTAACGATGGGTCTGCGGGCGGTCGAGAACCTCCAGAGTCGGGCGGGCTGCGATCTGCAAAACTGCAAGGCGGTGGTTTTTGCTTGTTCGTCGCTCATTCACGGTTATATCGCCCGGCGTTTTCTGAGCGCGGAGCGCGCGCGCCGCGAGGATTTCCGGGCCGTCGCCCGGGAGTTCGTCGAACGGCTGGGCATTCCGTCGGTCCGCGCGTTCGGCATCAATTGGGGCTGCAGCGGCTATTCGAAGGCGATGGAAATCGCCTTCCGCTGCCCGCGGTTGAAACGGGAGCAATTCATGCTGGTGGTTACGGTGAACCGCACGAGCAAGATCACCGATTACGGCTGCAAGGTAACCGCCCCGATCTTCGGCGATTTTGCCCAAGCCACGCTGCTGGGCGGCGCCGATAGCCGCCGCTACCCGATGGAACTGGCCTTGGTTCATGCCGCCGCCGAGCGGCAGCCGGCCAACGGCGTATTCTTCAACTTCCACTTGCGGGAAAACGTGCTCGTTCCCTCGCCCGCGGGCGGCCGGGGATTCGATCCGCGGCGGCTGGTGTTTTCCCTGGACATGATGGGGCTGGGCGACGGCGCGCCCCGGGCCATGGCGAATGCCGCGGCCAAGGCTTTGCAGGCGTCGGGCATTCGGCCCGAAGAAGTGAACCTCGTCGTTCCGCACCAGGCCGGCAGCGGCGTGATCCGTTTGACGGCGATGAAACTCGAGGAGTTGGGCATCCGCTGCGAAGTCGTCAACGGACTGACGCAAAATGTGGGGAATATCAGTTCTTCCTCGGTTCCCTACGCCTTGCTGCAAAATTGGGACCGGCTGCACGGCACGATCCTCTGCCCGACGGCCGCCGTGGGCAAGCCCGGCCACCCCTCGCTCACGCAAGGGTGCGTCATTTTGAAGGCGACGTAAGCGGCCGGCATGCGCAATCCCGCCGGGTGGGACCGAAGCATTGAAGTCTCCCCGGTGTTTTTACTCCGGTACTTCCTTGGAAGTCGCGCCCCCGTCTTTTTTTACCGTTCCCGTGTTACCCTCGAAAAACCTCGATTAAAACATGAAATCCAATCCCGTTAAGCAAAAGCTCCGTTCCGGAGAACCGGTGTTCGGCACCTGGCTCTCGATGGGGAATTTCTTTGCAACGCGGCTCTTGGCGCGGATGGGTTTCGATTGGTTGACGGTCGATATGGAGCATCAGCCTTTCGATTGGTCGGAAGTCGGAATCCTGATCGCCGCCATTGCCGAGGCTGGCTGCGTGCCGCTGGTCCGCGTGCCCGAGGGAAACCACCATCTCATCAAGCGGGCGCTCGATTTGGGGGCCTTCGGCATCGTCGTGCCGATGGTCAACACCGCCGAGCAGGCGAAAACGACCATCGCCGCGGCGAAATATCCGCCCCTGGGAAACCGCAGCCTCGGCGGCGGCATGAACATGCTCAATTTCGAGGCCACCGTCAACGACTACTTCGACCGCGCCGACGATGAAATCGTGGTCATTCTGCAAACCGAGAGTCCCCAAGGCGTGGCGAACGCCGCGGAAATCTACAATCTTCCGGGAGTCGATGCCATTTTCGTCGGCCCCGTCGATCTCCGCGCCAACATGCGCACCGCGGAAAACGGCAAAGTGACGGATGAGGAACTCGAAGCCGCGATTCAGCAGATCATCCAAATCGGCAAAAAATGCAATACTCCCACCGGCATCCACGTCTCCTCGCCCGAAGAAGCCCTCAAGCGCGCCGAACAGGGAATGCAATTCCTGGCCGTCGGCAGCGATGTAAAGATGCTCAACCTGAGCGCGGAAGAGTACATTCGGGTGCTCTATCCCGACCGGAGCAAAAAGCACGTCGTGCGATATTGATATCCTTTGCCTTCAACGCATTGCGTCCCAATTGCTCAATCCGCCCGATATGGTTGTTGAAAAAAGCCGCTCGATATAATATAATTATGTACATCAATCTCCAGTTTCCGAATCCCAACCCCGACCCCTCTCCCTTGTATCCCGTCCCCTGTATCCTGTCTTAAAAACCCCGATCGGGAAAAAATCGGCTTGAAAAACCGCGTAACTCCCGCGAAAATCGCCTGCCGCTTGCCGCGAATCCCCGAAAAATCCGAAATTCCTCTCGTTAAGCCGGAAGGAAAAATTATGCAAACTCGACCGTGGTTCCTCGGATTGTGGCTCTTCGCCGTCCCGGCGGCCGCCGCCGATCCGGCCATGCGTTTCGCCGTCATCGAAAAGGCGATCCCGGACATGCCCCGCGCCGATACGGCCTCTGTCGTCGAACTTGGCGGGGGCAAGCTGTTGGTCGTGTATCACAAGTACCGGCAATCGAAACTCGCCGGCAGCGATTTCGGCGTCTGCAATATCTGGTCGAAGACCTCGCAAGACGGCGGACTCGCTTGGGGCGACGGCCGGATGCTCGTCGAGAACGCCCCCGGCGATATCAACGTGCAGGCGCCGGCGATTTTGAAGCTGTCCACCGGCGACGTGCTGCTCGTATGTCATCGCACGCATTCCCGTTCCAGCGGCACGATGTGCCTCTTCCGCTCGCGCGACGACGGCCGCACGTTCGTCGAGGAACCGCCCATCTGGAAGCGGTCGAAGGGCCAGTGGCTGCAAGGCGGGGCGAGTTCCCTGCTGGAGTTGAAATCCGGCCGCTTGCTGCTGCCGATGCACGGCGGAACCGGCGAACAAGGAAAGCAGAAGAACGACGCCTGGTGTTACCTCAGCGACGACCGCGGCAAGAGTTGGCGTCCTTCCCGCGGCCGCATCGAACTGCCCCAGCGCGGCGCGATGGAACCCTCGGTGGCCCAGTTCGAAGACGGCGCGCTGGCCATGTCGCTCCGCACGCAGCTTGGCGGACCGTACCTCTCGCGCTCGACCGACGAAGGCGAGACCTGGGAAAAAGCGCGGCCCAGCGGACTGGAAAGCGGCGAGTCGTGCACCTGCTTGCGGCGCATTCCAGGCACGAACCAACTCGTGTTGTTCTGGAACAACGCCAAGTTCGTTCCCCAGGGACACCATCACTACGGCGAACGCACGCCGTTGACGGCCGCGGTTTCCGCCGACGCGGGAAAGACCTGGCGCGTGGCGGGCGATATCGCCGCCGATCCCCGCGCGGAATACACCAACCTCGGCTGCACGTTCACCTCCCAAGGCAGGGCGATCGTCACTTACATGACGGCGCGGCCGGCCTGGAACCACGGCGGCGCGAGCCTCGAAGCCGCCATTCTCGATGCGTCGTGGTTCGACCCGCCCAAGGAATAATCGTTCGATTCCCGCGCGGGCGCAAACGACGGAAATCGATGCGCCGGAAATAACGAAACGGCGCCGATGGCCGCCCCAATGCCATTTTCGAAGATCGTGCGCGGCGATTTACATCGCTATTCCTCCACCACCAGTACGCTTTGGTTTTTCTCGGGCGCGGTCGCCGGGAATTTCAACGCCGCCGAACCGTTTTTCGCTTCGAGATAATATTCGAAATCGTCGGTCAACTCGGCGGCGGGAAGCGTCGCCGCATAGCCGCCGCGAGGGAGCCGTTGCATAACCGCCCGCTTGAACTCGCCCGCGCCCAACGGCCGCCAAAAAACGGCGGCTTCCGACGGTTCGCTGCCGAGCACGATTGCCCTAATCGCCAGCGTTTCTCCGGCCAAAATGCCCGTCCGCACCGTAGGCACGATCAGCCTCGGAATGCCGGTGAATCGGCTCGACGGCATCGCCTCCGCCGGCAAGGCTTCGCCGAGCATCTTCGCCAGTTCTTCGCCCGGCTTTTCCAGCACCACCGGCAGGGTTTGCATCCGCCAATTGGCGACGTTGCCGAACTCGCCCGGCGTGGAAACGGTCGCCAGCAAATCGCGGTGCATCTCGGCGAACGCCTCGACGAGCCGAAGGCGAATCGGCAGGACCGTTTCCCGAGCAAGAAGCTTCCGGGCGTCGGCGTCCTTCTCGGCGCGAATTTTCTTGATCGCCGTTTCGTATTCGCCCCACGTGCAGCGCACCTTCGCGATCTCGCGCAAATAGCGAAACTGGTTCAACCAATAATCGAACCGCTGCAAATTGCCGGCGCCTTCAATCTCCGGGCGCAAGGCGGCCAACTCTTCGACAAAGCCATATTGTTTGGCGACATCCTTCCACGCTTTCCTATCGGGCCGGATGCTCCCCGGGCCGGTTACCCAATCGGCGGGCCGCGGCAAAAAGCCGTCCAGCCGGGTGAATATCTTCGCAATCTCCCCGGCTCGATTAGCCCCGAAACTTGCCTTCGCCCAATCCGCATAGAAATCGTCCACCGGCATGTAGCGGCCGGGGTCGGGCGCGTTTTGCGGCGCGAAATCCGCTTCGTAATCCAGGTAGGCCGGCCCGCCGCAGTTGATTTTTCGGACGAACGGCCCTCCTGGAAATTGATTCGAGCCGGCGGTCGTCCCTTCGACGACGATGGCCGCGATGCTGGGAAACTCGACCTGTTTGAGGAACTCGATCTTCAAAAGCTCCGCATCCACTTTCACGTCCTTGAAAGTGAAATCGAAGGCCCGATCCTGTCCGGCTTTTTCGAAGATATCGAGCTTGTCGATGACCTTTTTCCCCTGCAATTTCGCGCCGAAAATCCGCTTTCCCTTCTCGGAATAATACGGCTCGCAGAATTTCAAGGTTACGGCGTAAGTCCCGTTGGGTATTTTCAACCGATACGCATCGACGTCGTAGCGGACGGATTGATAGACCTTTTCGTCCCGCGCGTCGGCGATTTTGTTATTGGGAAAACTCGCCGCTTGCCCGCCCGACACGTTATCCGACGGCTCGATGGCCTGCAGTTCGGCTTTCGATCTCTTGCTCCAACC
This sequence comes from Pirellulales bacterium, assembly GCA_020846145.1. Lineage (GTDB taxonomy): Bacteria > Planctomycetota > Planctomycetia > Pirellulales > Thermoguttaceae > JADLEL01. The sequence continues at coordinate 5,858 of JADLEL010000119.1, forward strand.
GCTTTGATCCCACGCCGCCTTGGCGAGCGCGGAGACGTTGGGGGCGAGCACTTCGGTCCGCCAATGGATGCCCAACAGTCCGTTGCAGCCGTAGGCCAGGGCGTCGAAGGCGTCGCGGCGCATGCGGCCGGCCCAAAGTTGCGGCATGGTCATGCCGGGATCGTCTTCCATCCAGGGGATCGCCCATTTCGGCCGCCCCAGGACGGCGGCGAATCCCGGCTCGACGGGCGTGTTGCCCACTTGGCGGTTGATGCAGCTTAGCGGCACGTTTTTCGGCAGACATTCGTCGAACAGCGCCGGCGATTGCGGCGGCCCGAGCACCCAGCCGCAAGTGGCCAAGGCGAACGGCGGCTTGACTTCGTCCATCGCCTTCAAGGCCGCGCGAAAATCGGCCTGCACCGCGTCGATCTGCTCCTGCTTGACGGCAGCCCAGGTCCAACTTTCGTCCGTCCAGAGCCAATAGTAGTCGAGGGGATGCGTCTTCGCGATGCGCGCGAAAATGCCTTCGTACACTTTTTGCACCACCGCCGGATCGGCCGGATCCTTGCCCGCCGCCTTCAGCCGCGCGCGCACTTCCTTGGGGATCGTCAGCGGCGTTTCCGTGCCGAGGCAAGTTTTGATATGCAGGCGACGGGCGTAAGTGAAGGCCTCGTTCAGGAAAATGCCCACGTCGTCGAAAAGCTTGTTGCTCCGTTCGGGCGTCATCGTATTCCAGGGCGACGCGCCGCGCATGTAATCGGCCCCATAGTCGTCCCGATCGAACAATTGCGCAGCGCCGAAGGAAAACAGGCTGCTCCGTGCGTGCCGATAGCCCCATGCCCCGGTGATATTGTCGATCGTGAAGTGCCGCGCGGGATAGCTCGCTTTCACCTTGCCGCCGTCCAAGATTTCTTCGGGCAGGCCGATCCAGGTCAGCGGTTCCGGGCCGACGCCGCCTTCGGGATAGGTGTGCAGGCCGAAAAAGTTCATCCCCATTTTCGGCAGTTGGCCGAGATACGCTTTGTAATCGTCGAGATTCCACCAGTCCGGCCCTTCGGGAAAATCGTGAAACGGCTGGATGCCGCGCGCGGCGAAGAGCGGCTTGCCGACGAGATCGAGCACGGGCAGCGTCGGCGCGATTTTTCCGTCGGGCACCACGTCGCCGTGCAGGTAAAACCGCACGCCCAACTGCTCGGCCAACCGATAAGCCCCATAGAGCGCGCCCGCCGGATCGCCGCCCGCGACCAACAACGCCCGCCGGCCGTGATGCGAGATGGTTTTGAGCAGATATTGTTCGGGCTGAAGCGATTCGATGTCGCGCGCGAGCGAAGGATCGAGCGCGCCTGCATCCTTGAAAAACGACCGTTGCTTGGCGCCGACCAAGATCATCGCTCCGGGAACCTCCTTGTCGGCGATCGGCAGCAGCTTGCCCGTCGTCAGATAGAAATAGCGGCGGATTTCCCGTGCGGCGAGCCGCTCGGCGAACGCGCCGTCCTGGGCGGCGACGATCGCCGAAACCGGTTCCGCCGAATGCAACCTGCCGCCGGGCCATGCCGAGCACGTCAAAACGAAGCAGAACACGGTTAGTTGACGAGACATGGGAAAGTCCTTGGTCGAGATTTTCGTTTCAGTACCGATCGATTGAAATCCAGTTTACCCGTCCCGCGTCTCGCGTCAACGATTCCACGAAAAAACCCACGGGATTCGATCCCGTGGGTTGAGAGCGATTGGAATTGGGGCGGAGAAATTATTTGCTGACGGGGTGTTCGCTCTTTTGGCCTTCGCTTTTGGCTGGCTTGGATTTCTCGTTCTCCGCGGCGATTTTGAGCGCATTGCCGGCCAGGGACATGGCGGCTTGGAGTTCCAGGGGATTGAAGTAAGGCGAGGTCGTGCCGTTGGCATGTTTGTAATGCTTCACGGCGAGTTCCTGCCAACTCATGCCGTTATTCAGATGCCAGGCCGCAGCCTGCGCGGCGCGCTGGTCGATTTTGCCCGAGCCGAGCATTTGGCAAAGTTCCTTGACGCCGGGTTTGGGCGTGGAACTCTCGATGGGCTTGATTTCATAGGGGATGGCCGCCCGGGGTTCGGCTTTGCCGTGTTCCAGGCAGACGGTGGGGACTTTGATCTGTCCGACTTTTTCCGGGGGCACGTTCATCATGCCCATGCCCCCCATGCCCATGCCGCCCATGCCCATGCCGCCCATGCCGCCACCCATCATTTGGTTCTGGTTGTTTTGGGAGGAGCTTCTCGTGCTGCCCTGTCCACCCAACCCGCCGAATTGCTGAGCCAGCACGGGGACGCCGGCAAAGGCCTCGGGTAGTTTCACGTTCAAGGGCTTGTCGGTCTTGTTTTCGATCAGCACGTTGGCTTGCTTGGAGTTCTTGGGAATGAACTTCACGCCGATCCGGCCGTCTTTCATGGCCTGGAACATCTCCACGGTTTCGGCCTCGGGTTTATCTTGCCCGCTTTTCTTCGCGGCGCGATCGCCGGCCGCCATCAGGACCGGGACGAAAATCAGAATCGCGGCCACGGACCAGAACGAAAGCCAACGACGATTTAAGGTAAGCATGTTATCGAACCTCCTAAAGAACGAATCGGATATTTGGCGTTGCTGGAAGCGAACGACGACCGCTCGCGAATGCAATTATTCCGAAGTGCATGGTGGGTGGGATGATCCTTGCCGATATGGGTATATACCGATCCAGCCAATGGACTCATCCAGTTACATTTATAGACTAATTCCTTTCCGCGAAAAAGCCAAGTAGAAAATGCCGAAACGTCATTTTCTCCGGGATTTTTCTAGGGGGGGCCTGCTATTTACCGCCATTGGCGGGGTAGCGGAGTAATTCGTTCCAATGGCGGAAGTAGATGTTCGAGGGCGCCATGCTCGGATTGCCGCGGTCAGATTGCGATTTCCCGCGTTCTCGCCGTACCCGCGCGAGTGGTTCGAGGGAGCTTTGATTCGTAAAAAGCTTTTCGACGCGTTGCGAAATTGATTTTTTGCGATATTTCCTTCTCCATCGCGGATTCTCCGCGCCCTCCGCGAATCCGCGGCGCGAAATCCGGGCTAATCCGCACGAGATTGCTCGTCATCCAAAGGCTGCGGATTGATGCCGCCGGAATCCGGCGGCCGCGCCTTGCGACATGCCCTCGGTCGCGCCTTGCGGCATTTTTCGGATCTCCGTCGCCTGGACTTGCGTAAGACAATTTTTTTAAGTCGCGGTCGCGTAGGCGGTTGCGGCCGGCAATCGGTATCCGCGCCGCGTTGGGTACGGCAGTTGCATAATGAACGGCGGAAGAATTTGGAGTCGCGGCGGTCCGCGGCAGCAAGCGAGATGGCACCTGGCAAGGCGGAATTTGCGATCGAAGGAACCTCCATTGGCAACCGTGACGAGCTTACAATCTATTCCTCGAATTCTGGTGTTTTATCCCAGCCGTTCGTTGAGCGACCAGTTGCAGTCGTGGTCGATGCGGCGCGGCGAGCGGCAGATGCGGATTTCCATCGAGCGTTCTTTGGCCGGCATTCGGCGGCAGCTCGAGCGCGCCGATTTCGTGCTGGTCGATGCGACGGACGATCCCGCGCAGGCGTCCGACGCCTATTTCCAGGTTTACAAAATCCTCGGCCCGGGGTCGATGTCGGTTTATACCGACATCATGCACGACGGACTGGAAATGCTGGTGCGGCGGTTGGGCGTAACCTTGCTGCTGGGGCCGATGAGCGTTCCCGAATGGGACGATTTCTTCCTACACAAATTCCCCGAGACGATCCCGCTTTCTTCGGCGCAGGGCGCGGCGCAAAATCCGCCGTCGGAGCAAACGCCGAGCGAAGAGCAACCCGTTGCGAAACCTTACCCCGTTAAGTCAATTGCCGGCTGAAGTCCGGCCCCAACCCCAAAATGGAGGTAGCGATGCAGTCGATTATCAACAGGATGCGGACTTTGGAGGATGACGAGTTGTTGCTTCTCAGCGAGGCGATCGACATCGAGATCGCTCGCCGCGAGGCGCGCATGGAGGAACATCCCGACTCGGCCCGCGCCCGCGCGCGGCAGCGCGAGGAGAGTTATCGAAGCACCCTCGGCGCCAAAGCGCCGCCGGTTCGCGCGGTGGGCATGAAGGACGCCGGCCGCAGGCGAAAGTTCGCCGCCTAACGCGTTCCTTCTCCTCGACGACCTATTCCTTTTCAATGGCAAGGATAAAAAAGGCACGACCATGAAAAACAACGCGCCAGTCATCGCGGTGGAATCCCCGGTTCTCAAGCTCCTCGATACCCATTCGCTGGCGGAACCGAACGCGGAGCCGGACATCGACTTGATGGAAATCGAGGAAGCGAAAAAGCATTTCGACGATCGATCCGATGCGGAGACGTATTGGGCGGGACGCACGCTCGCCGATCGAAAATCGACGCGCATCGCGGCATGAAACGCAGGTTTTGCGCGATCTTCCCCCGCCGGATCGGCGATTTCGATCCGGCGGTTTTTATTTGCCGTTCTACGTCAATTCGTTCACGGAAGCGCCGACCTGCAAGTTTGTCACATTGCGGAAATGCGCATCGAACAAAAAAGAGCCAATCCATGCCGCAGCGCACTGGCGGCGATCCACAGATCGTTCGTGGGAATGGGAGCGCCGATGTTTTTCAGCGCAATGAGAACCGAAGCGTATTGTTCCGCGGTGGCGAAATCGATGGGCAAGACGGAAACCCGCGGCGAGGCTAGAAATTGAACCAACTCCCGGCGATTTTGCCGAGATTTCGATCCCCCCGCAAATCCGCAGAAAAGCTCGCCCAACACGACGGCGTTCACGGCGATCGCAGGCGCGCTTTGAAGGACTTCCAGCGCCTGGGGAGCCCCCCTCTTGAACGCGGCATAGGCATTCGTATCGAGGAGGATGGATTTCATTTCCATAAATCCTCATCGATGGAGCCGAAATCGGCCACGGTACGCGTAAAATCGGCGAAATCGCTTTCCGACCACGTACCCGACAAAGAATCGAGTTCGTGGTTGACGGTCGCGTCGCGTTGAAGCACGTTGGCGGGCAAGCCTTGCTTGATATAAATATGCACTAAAGTTTCGATATCCGTCCCCTGCCGAAGCGATTCCTCCCGCAGCAATTGCATCGTCTCAAGCGGAATTTGATGAAGCGTAATCGAGTCGATCATATTTATGCCTCCTCAATCATTATATCGCCTGGAAATCGGACCGCCAAGAGATCAGGCGTCCATTCGCCGCGCGCTCGTTTCGCGCACGGCCTCGACCAGCGCGACGGCGTTTTCGACCGGCGTTTGCGGGAGTACGCCGTGGCCGAGGTTGAAGATATGCCCCGGCCTCCCGCCCGCTTGACGCAGCACGGCGGCGGCGCGGCGGCGGATATCATCGGGCGCGCCGAGCAAGACGGCGGGATCGAGATTGCCTTGCACCGCCGCGTCTTCGCCGAGGATTCGCCAGGCGTCGTCGAGGGGGATGCGCCAATCGACGCCGAACACCATATTCTTGCGGCCGCCGCCGATTTCCCGCAAGTGCGGCAAAAAGGCCGGATTGCCCGTGCTGAAGTAAATCACCGGCGTTTCGGCGGGCAGGGCCGCGACGAGCCGCCGCGTGGCGGGCAGGGCGAACTCGCAAAAATCCTCGACGCCCAGACAACCCGCCCAACTGTCGAAAATTTGCACCATCTGCGCGCCGGCCGCGATTTGGGCGTTCAGATAAACCGTCGCCGCGCGGGCGAGGCGGTCCGTCAAGGCATTCCAGGCGCCGCGATCGGCGTACATCAAGCTTTTCGTGAAGCGGTAATCGCGGCTGGAGCCGCCCTCCACCGCGTAGGCCGCCAACGTGAACGGCGCGCCGGCGAAGCCGATCAGCGGCAAATCATCCCTCAAACCGGCGCGGGTTTGGCGGACGGCCTCGGGCACGAACGCCAGGCGGTCCATGTTCTCCAATTCCCGCAAGCGGCTTAGGTCTTCGGCCCGGCGGACCGGATTGTGGATGACCGGTCCTTCGCCCGCGGCGAATTCGAGTTCCAAGCCAAGCGGTTCGAGAATCACCAGGAGGTCGGAAAAGAGGATTGCGGCATCGACCCGCAGACGTTCGACGGCCGTCAGCATGATCTCCGCGCAGAGGCGGGGATTTTTGCACAGTTCGAGGAACGTCGTTTCGCGGCGAATGGCGCGGTACTCCGCCATGTAGCGGCCCGCTTGGCGCATCAACCAAATCGGCGTGCGTTCGACCGGTTCGCGCCGCGCGGCGCGCATCGTCAAACTGTTTTGCCAGGGAGGAAGCATGGCGAGATTATGGTCGATCGATCCGCGTTCATCAAGTGGGGGATCGACCCCCGCCGCCTTGCGAAGGGCGGCGGGTGTTTTCGCTCGATTTCTCGCTTGCGTGGCGATTCCGTTGGGATTGGCATTGGGGTGTTCTTGACCAATCCCGAAACACCGGCAAGACGCCCGTGGCACGCGCGTGCGATCAGTTCGCCCCCGCGCTTCGTTGCTCGACTTTTCGCAGATTGACGGGGAGCGAACCGGCGTTCAGGCACGACACGATTCGATCGACTTCCGACTGCGTAAAATTACCGGTAATCTGGCCATGATCGGTAATGATGGCTTGAATGTTGGGGGCCGAATACATGACGCCATTGAGAACGATGCCCAATTGGTTTTTCGCGCCGGATTTTTGATCGGGCAAATTGTCTCCCGTCAACATCCCGAAGAGCTGCCCACCCTTGGAGGAGAAGGAAAATAATACGCAAGGTTTGCCGGAGTAATCGACACCCGGGCGTGCATTGGCGAGGAAATCGCCGGTAACGTCGTAGAAATCGCGCACGACGAGGACTTCGTTGATTTCTTTGTCTTTGAGCTTTCTCGTGCGCACGAGATTCGTTTGCGGATCGAATTTTTCGCCCCGTTTGAAGGGAATCCAACGTGCGGACCATTCGCCCTTGGAATCGTCATAGGAGGTTTTACCCGGTTCGTTTTTCGCGATTTCGATTTCCTTTTGGTGTTTATGCACGTTGGCGACGATGCGAAATTCGAGCGTTCCGCTCCGTTCGATGCATTCCGCGATATATTCCACGGTCGCGGGATCGTTGCCGTAAACTCCTACTTCGATTCGATTGCCTCCGATTGCCCGTATCGTCGCCCGCCGCTGAAATCCCCGATTCAATCGCCGATCGAGCATTGCAACCGTCTTTTCAGCGGCATAGGCAGCCTCATGCGGCGGTTTGGCGACTTCCATTTCGTAAACCAGCACCGTGCCGACTTTGGGCAAAAAGGCTTGCAACAGGAAAGGCAAAGCGATGAAAGCCGCCATCGACAGAAGGAGGAATCCGACGAATAAAACCAGAATCACGACGAGCCACCGCGGCATGATCGGCCCTCCTCGAGGGAAAGTATCGAACGAAAAGTTCAAGCCATTTCATTAAGCTACTTGTTTTTGGTTTTTTCTGCAATTGGATGGTCAATCTTGACTTTTTTGGCGGTTAGGTATATTATCGGGGAGGTCGGCCGGAAGGTCATACCGCTTATTTTTCCGTGCGATGCTCAAGCAACCCTCAAATAAACGGTGCGTTTGGATCGTTTTTACCCTGTTTTCGGCGATTGCCGCAACGGGGAACGGATTGCACTTCTTGCCCGGCTTGGGGCACGATTGCCGGGAAACGCATCTCCCGCCCGCCGCGCACGGCGAGAGCCGAGGGGTGGATTGCACCGGCACACACGCTTTCAATCAGACATCGGGTTGCGAAGGTCGTCCGGCGGTAGCCATCGCCGCAAACCACGACGAATGCCCCGTTTGCCAGTATTTCACCAAAGCGAAAACCGTTCCGCAGACGGTTGCCTTCGAAATCGAGAGCCGCGTGGTCGAGGGGCGGATTCCGTCGATTCGCTCGCTTCTGCTTGCACGTCCCCTCGGCGCTTATTTCTCCCGCGCGCCGCCTTCTCTCGGATGAATTGAAGTCCGCATTCCACGATCCGTTTCGGAATCATCCGCTGCGGTTGGGTTTGCGCATGGATTTTCCCGGTTATTGGACGAAGGTTTGTTCATCCTTCATCCTTCATAATTCATCCTTCATACTTATTTCGGGAGTTTATCATGTTTCGTCGAAGAGGATTTACGCTTGTGGAGTTGCTGGTGGTGATTGCGATCATCGGCATTTTGATTGCGATCTTGCTGCCGGCGATTCAGGCCGCGCGGGAGTCGGCGCGGCGGATGAGCTGCACGAACAATTTGAAGCAGATCGGCGTCGCCTTGCATCTGCATCACGATTCGTTGCACAAATTGCCCGCCGGCTGGACGGCCTACGATGCGAACAACAAGCCCTATGCCCTGGGCACGCCGGGCTGGGGCTGGGCGACGCGGATTCTGCCCTATATGGAACTTAGCGCCGTTTCGAAAAGCTCGATCAAGGCCAAATTACCCCTGTCCGATCCGGCGAACGCCTACGTGCGGACGCTTTATCTGGCCGGTTTTCGCTGCCCTTCCGATCCGACCAAGCTGACATTCGTGGATGACGAGGACCCCTTGCGGCAGGAGTTGGCCGTGGGGAATTACGTGGGCGCGTTCGGCACGGGAAATATCCACGATTGTGCAACCGTTCCAGTGGGTCGGCAATTCACCGGTGACGGAATCTTTTATCACAATAGCGCCGTCGGCTTTCGCGATATCCGCGACGGATTGAGCCATACCTTCATGCTGGGCGAACGCTCCTCGGCGCTGGGATTCTCGACCTGGGTCGGTTCGCCCGCCAACGACGATTGCGGTCCCGGCCTGGTGCTGGGATCGGCGCTCGATCCGCCCAACACGCTCGGCTTCGTCAATAATCCCGATCCGCACAATTTCAGCAGCCGGCATTCGAAGGGGACGAATTTCTGCTCGGCCGACGGTTCGGCGCGGCTCGTCGATCAGAACATCGACGCCGCCGTTTTCAAGGCCCTCTGCACCCGCGCTGCGGGCGACAATATCGACGAGACGGCGAAAAACTGAATGAGGTGGGACATCGCTGCGCTTGCCGCGCCCTGCGTTTCCACTTTGCTTCTTTTCCTCGCGCCGCTTCGCGCTACAATGGAAGTGAGAGGTCGGCCCTGCTTACGCCGCCTCCAAGTGGCCTTTTTTTGTCGTGGCGTACCGTGAAGGGGAATCATGCTCAAACTTTCCACCAAAGCCAGCACGCTCGGCGAACTCCGCAACTCCGGTTGGGTGTCCAAGCCGGTGAAGCGGGAGATTCACGATAATTTTCTGCGGATGCTCAGCCGGGGGGAGGAGCTATACCCCGGCATCATCGGCTACGAGGACACGGTCATTCCCGAAATCAACCTCGGATTGATCGCCGAACACGATTTGCTTTTCCTCGGCGAGAAGGGCCAGGCGAAAAGCCGTCTGATGCGGTTGTTGGCGCGGTTTCTGGATGCCGAAATCCCGTATCTCGACCTGCCCGGCTGCCCGGTCCACGAAGATCCGTTTCGACCGATCACCGAGCAGGGAAAACGTGCGGTGCGGGAACTGCCGGAGGAAAAAATTCCCATCGCCTGGTGGCCGCGCGAAGAGCGATACGCCGAGCGGCTCGCGCCGGGCACGAAATTCGCCGACGTGATCGGCGAGATCGATCCCGCGAAACTGGCCGGCGGCGTGAGCATGTCGGCCGAGGATTCCTTGCACTTCGGTTTGATCCCCCGCATGCACCGCGGCATCTTCGCCGTCAACGAACTGCCCGAATTGGACGAACTCGTGCAAGTTGGGCTGTTCAACATCCTCGAAGAGCGCGACGTGCAAATCCGCGGCTATCCGATCCGCTTCGACATCGACATGCTGATCGTCTTCTCGGCCAATCCGGCCACCTACAACCGCAGCGGCAAAGTGATTCCGCAGCTCAAGGACCGCATCGGCTCGGTGATCCACACGCATTATCCGCCCTCGCGCTCGCAGGGCATCGAGATCGTGGAGCAGGAGGCAAAGATCGAAATGGACGGCGAGTTCCCCGTCGTCGTGCCCTACTTCATGCGGGAGATCATCGAGCAGATGAGCGTCGCCGCGCGGAAGAGCAAGTACATCGACCAGCAGTCGGGCGTCAGCGCGCGGTTCAGCATCGCCAACTACCGCACGATGGTGGCCAGCGCCCGGCAGCGCGCGGCGGTGCTCGGCGAGAAACCCGCCGTGCCGCGGATCAGCGACCTCGGGCATTTGTATTCTTCATCGCTGGGCAAGCTGGAACTGGACCTGATGAGCAGCCATCAGATGACCGAGCGGCAGGCGCTCGACGCGATTCTGGCCGAAGCGATCCGCGAAGTGTTCGGCGAATACGTCGATCGCCACGGACTGCACGAGATCGCCGAGATATTTTCAAAGGGCGTGAAGATCGAAGTCGGCGACATGCTCCCTTCGAGCCACTATGCCGAACGATTGAAGCGCGTGCCTCCGGCGTGGGAAAAGGCCTTCGAGGCGAACGCCTCGAGCGACGAAGCCGTGCGGGCTTCCTGCGTGGAATTCGTGTTGGCCGGCCTCTACGCCACCGAGCAAATTTCCCGGTCGCAAAAGTACGGAAAGATCGTGTATGAAGTTTAGGGGCGAGGGACGTGGGTCAGTGTAACGAAGAGACATCGGCATACGCGACTCGTCGCGGGAATAAAACGTTGAAAGCCCACTACCCACTGTCCACTGCCCACTTACCCACTATGCCCCCAAGCTACCCTATCGGCGGAATCATCCACGCGTACCAGCGGTACGATCCGCGGAATATACCCAGTCCGCTGTCCGAGCAGCCGGACGTGCTTTCGGGGGCCTTCGAGCATCTGCTGGCTTTCGGCGAAATGCGCGATCTGACCGACGAGGAACTTGCCCGGGCGGTGCGACTCGATCCGCGGCAGATCGCCGGCCTGGAACCGAGCCTCGAATCGCTCATGGAATTGCTGCGGCAGCGCAAGAAGAAGATTTTGGAAACCTACGAGACCGAGCGGGTACAAGCCGCGGCCCGGCGGCGGTATCGGGAACTCGGCGAAGGGATGCAGCCGCCCAAGCATCTCAAGGCCCGCTTTGCAGAGGCGTTCGAACGGGAGCAGCTTTACGATCTGGAGCGGCTCTGGTATCGGACCGACGAAGAACGCGGCGAGTTCGCCCGAAAACTCGTGCAGCTCCTCGACCGGCTGGGCGATAAATACCAAATCGACGAACTCGCCGCGAAATACCATTTCACCGGCCGCACGGCGCCCACCATCCCGCAGGCGATCGAGATCAAAAAGGAACTCGAAGAGATCGACCGGCTGTTGAAGCAGCTTGAAGAAGCGGCGAAGACCGCGCAGATCGGCATCATCGACCTCGAGGCCCTCGCCGAATACGCCGAGCCGGGCGATATCGAAAAGCTCGGCGAGTTCGCCCGGCAAATCGAGCAGTATCTCCGCGACCTGGCCGAACGGCAGGGCCTCGAGCGCAACGAAAACGGCTACCGGCTCACGCCGAAGGCGTACCGGTTGTTTCAAGGGCGGCTGTTGGACCGCATTTTCAGCAACCTCGAAGCCGCCCGCAGCGGGAGGCACCGGGGACCGATCGTCGGCGAAGGGGCGGTCGAAATGCAGCAGACCAAGCCTTACGAGTTCGGCGATTCGCTGGCCAACATGGATCTGGCCGGCTCGTTGACCAACGCGATGATTCGCGAAGGCCCGAAGCTTCCCATCCGCCTCAAGCCGGAAGACATCGAAATCCACCGCACGCGGAACGCCCCGAAATGCGCCACCGTGGTGTTGCTGGACATGAGCGGTTCGATGCGCTACGACGGGCTGTACGTCGGCGTGAAGCGGATGGGCCTCGCGCTCGACGGGCTGATTCGCCGCGAATATCCGGGCGATTTCTTGCAATTCGTCGAAATGGCGACCTTCGCCAGGCCGCGGCGGCCGGGCGAAATCGTGCAGCTCCTGCCCAAGCCGGTTACCGTGTTCGATTCCATCGTCCGTCTCCGCGCCGACATGAGCGATCCGAACATGAACGAGCTTTTCGTGCCGCAGCATTTCACGAATATCCAGCACGGACTAAAGCTCTCGCGGCAATTGCTCGCCGCGCAAGACACGCCGAACCGTCGGGTGATTCTGATCACCGACGGCCTGCCCACGGCGCATTTCGAGGACCATCTTTTGTATCTGCTCTACCCGCCCGACCGCCGCACCGAGGAAGCCACGCTTCGCGAAGGGAATTTTTGCCGGCGGGAAGGGATCGCAATCAATATCTTTCTGCTCCCCAGTTGGTCGCAATCCCGCGAGGACGTGCAGTTCGCCTATCGACTGGCCGAATCGACCCTCGGCAAAGTATTTTTCACCGCCGGGCGGGACCTCGACCGCTACGTGCTTTGGGATTACCTGAACCGGCGGCGCGAGATCGTGGCGTGAATCGCGCTTCGTGCCGCAACCGATCGTTCCGCGTACAACTCTACAACAAGAAAAAACACCGCCCCGGCACGGCGCCGGGGCGGTAAATCGAATGGCCGCTCCACACGGTTGACTAGGCACCGACTCCGTAGCGCAGGATTGGAATGAGGAGCCGCTGCGACGGAAAAACCGATATCCGCAACTTTTCGCCGGCTACGCTGCCGGCGAATCACCGGCTGGGCATAGAACTGCCGGCGCCTTCTCCAGGAACAACCGGCAAAACCCAGTCTGCCCGAAGTGCGGCTCTCGAAATTCGGGAACCTATCGCGGACACTTCAGGCTCCTTCACACCGCAACCGATATTCGGTTCTCCTCGCCAGCCGTGTTGGGCTAACCATTGGATTATTCGCGTGTTGTCCCGTTCGGACAATAACCTTAGAGAGTTATGCGGATCGATTTCAGGGTGGAAATGCGAGGGGGGAGTAACCGAAAAATCTAGCCCAACGCAAGCTGACGGGGGGTGGCGAACGTCATCCCGCATACCCCCGCGGATGTATTTCGAACCAGTTCCAGGCGGAGGCCACGATTTCGTCGATTTCAACGTACTTTGCTTTCCAGCCGAGTTCGCGGCCGATCTTCTCGGCATTCGCATAGAGAATCGCCGGATCGCCGGGCCTGCGGGGACCGTACTCGCGGGGGATTTTCCGGCCCGTCACTCGTTCGGCCGATTCGATCGCCTCTTTGACCGAATAACCCTTGCCGATGCCGAGATTGTAGAACCGGGCGTCGCCGGGATGCAACGTTTCCATCGTGACGAGGTGCGCGGCGCAGAGGTCCTCGACGTGGATGTAATCGCGGATGCAGGTGCCGTCGGGCGTGGGATAATCGGCGCCAAACACGGTGATTTTCTCTTTTCGTCCCAATGCCGCGAGGAGGATGTTTGGGATCAGATGCGTTTCGGGATCGTGATCTTCGCCCAATGTGCCGTCCGCCGCCGCGCCCGCCACGTTGAAATATCGCAGCGCGGCGAAGGCGAAGCCCGGATCGGCGGCCGCGGTGTCGCGGAGGATGCGCTCGACGCACCATTTCGACCAGCCGTAGGGGTTGATGGGCTGCTGCCGCATGGTTTCGAGGACGGGAACCGATTCCGGCTCGCCGTAGGTGGCGGCGGTCGAGGAAAAGACCATCCGCCCGACGCCCGCCGCGCGCATCGCCTTGAGCAGGCTGATCGTGCCGGCGGTGTTGTTTTCGTAATAGCGCCAGGGTTGCTCGACCGACTCGTGGACGTAAGTCAGCGCGGCGAAGTGCATCACGCCATCCACCCGATGCTCCTGCATGACGCGCGTCAGCTCGAGCGTATCGGCCAGATCCAATTTATAAAAAGCCGCTTCGGGCAGTAGGGCCGCTTGGTGTCCACGAAAGAGATTGTCGATGACCGCGACGCCGTGCCCGGCTGCGAGCAACTGCTTCACGGCGTGCGATCCGATATAACCGGCCCCGCCGGCGACGAGTATGTTCATGGGTTGTCGATCTTGTAAAGCCGCGGCCAATGGTCGCGGTTCGTAAATAAATTCCGAGCGTATGATCGCTTGCGAGGCCGCAAGCGGCGGAGGTTCTCGTCCATTTCCACGATCCGTCCCCATTACAAAGCGTGCCGCCGATTCTGTCAATCCCGAATCGCCCTTGCCGATTTGGGGGGGGGCGGTAAAATATCTGCGATGAAGAGAACCGAGAGGACCATCGCCGTAACCGGAGCCAAAGGGCAGCTCGGCGGGGAATTGTGCCGGATGCTGGGCGAGCGCGCCTTGCCGCTGGATATCGACGTGCTCGATCTGACCGATCGGCAAGCGACGATCGATGCGCTGCTCGATGCCGATCCGGAACTCGTCATCAATTGCGCCGCTTATACCCAGGTCGATAAGGCCGAATCCGAACCGGAGCTTGCCAGGGCGGTTAATGTGGGGGCGGTTGAAAATTTGGCGGAAGCGTGCCGGCGGCTCGATTGTCCGCTAGTGCAGATCGGCACCGATTATGTGTTTGGAGAAGGGGGAAAGGGGAAGGCGGAAGGCGGAAGCATACTCCCGTGGACCGAGGAGGACGAGCCTTCTCCGCGGGGCGTTTATGCGATGACTAAGTGGGAAGGCGAACGGGCGGCGATGAAATGGGAAAAGCACATCATCGTGCGGACGTGCGGGCTATACGCTCGGCCGTGCGACGCAAACGCCAAAAATTTCGTGAAAACTATTCTTCGCCTCGCCGAAACAAAAGCGGAGTTGCGAGTCGTCAACGATCAACGCTGCACACCCAGTTACGTGCCGCACGTCGCCCGCGCGACACTTTTTCTTGCGGAAAAGAGTTCGAATGGCGTAAATGGCATTTATCACGCGACCAATCGCGGCTTCACCACTTGGCACGGTTTTGCCTCCGAAATCCTCCGCCTCGCGAATAAGACGATCCCCATCCTTCCCATCACCACCGCCGAATTCGCCGCTGCTGCTCCGCGGCCCGTTTACAGCGTGTTGGACACGTCGAAATACGATTCCCTCGGCGGCCCGGAAATGCCGCATTGGAAGATCGGTTTGCAAGAGTATTTCGAGGAGTATGTAAAACCATTGGAGTTAAAATGAACCCGGAAAGCGCGTCGATGGATTTATTCCTCGGCTGAAGTGCAATATCGCTCGGCAATTCCAGCCGAGGCCCCCCCTCGGCTCGCTTCTCGATAAAATTTCTTGACATAAGGAATATTCATGGCGGAAACACCTCAAAATTCGCAAAAGAGCCGTTCACTGGAAGAAGTGCATCGTTCCGTGCGGATTCCGACCGTCTGGTGGCGGCGGATGTTCGCTTTCGCCGGGCCGGCGTATCTGGTTTCGGTCGGATACATGGACCCCGGCAATTGGGCCACCGATATCGAAGGCGGCGCCACGTTCGGCTACCGGCTGATCTGGGTGCTTTTGATGAGCAACCTGATGGCCGTGCTGCTGCAAACCCTGAGCGCCCGATTGGGTCTGGTCACCGGGCGAGACCTCGCGCAAGCCTGCCACGACGATTATCCGCGGCCGATCAATTACGTCCTCTTCGTGCTCTGCGAAATCGCCATCGCGGCGTGCGACCTGGCCGAAGT
Organism: Pirellulales bacterium; assembly: GCA_020846145.1. GTDB lineage: Bacteria > Planctomycetota > Planctomycetia > Pirellulales > Thermoguttaceae > JADLEL01. The sequence continues at coordinate 21,295 of JADLEL010000119.1, forward strand.
GCTCGGCTCGGCCATCGGACTCAAACTGCTCTCGCACGCGGTGTTCGCCGCTTTCGGCCTCCAGGGCGAAATTCCCTTGTTGTGGGGCGTGTTGATCACCGGTTTCGACGTGCTTCTCCTATTGCTCATTCAAAAGGCCGGCATCCGCAAATTGGAAGCCTTTATTCTAATGTTGGTGGCGACGATCGGGGCTTGCTTTTTGGTCGAGATATTTTTGTGCAAGCCGGATATCGGTCAGATCGCCGCGGGTTTCGTGCCGCGTCCGTTCATGCCCGGCGAGCTTTACGTGGCCATCGGCATTCTCGGGGCGACGGTTATGCCGCACAATTTGTATCTGCATTCGGCCTTGGTGCAAAGCCGCGACGTCACCCGCAGCCGCGAGGCGGTGGCCCAGGCGTGCCGCTTCAATCTGATCGATTCGGCGGTCGCCATGAACGCCGCGTTTTTCGTGAACGCCGCGATTCTGATCGTGGCCGCGGCGACTTTTTGGACGCGGAACCTCCCCGTGACCGAAATCGAAGAAGCCCACTCGCTGTTGGAGCTCACCTTGGGCTCCAGCCTTGCGCCCATCGCCTTCGCCTTGGCGCTTCTGTGTTCGGGCCAAAGCTCCACCATCACCGGCACGCTGGCGGGCCAGATCACGATGGAGGGCTTTTTGCAATTCCGCATCAAACCCTGGGTGCGGCGGCTGATTACACGGTTGTTGGCGATCGTTCCGGCCGTGTGCGTGATTTTTTGGATGGGGGAAAAAGGCGTGTATAAGCTCCTGATTCTCAGCCAGGTAGTGCTGAGTTTGCAGCTTTCCTTCGCCATCGTTCCGCTGGTGCGGTTCACCGGCAGCAAGCAGAAAATGGGGCCGTTCGTCAACCGCCTTTGGGTGCAATTGCTGGCGTGGATCGCCACGGCCATCATCGTCTCGCTCAATGTGAAGCTGGTCTTCGAAGAAATCATGGGCTGGATCGACACGGCGGGCGATTGGCGCTGGCTGGTGATCGTCGTGGTGGCGCCGCTCTCCCTGGGACTTCTAGGTTTGCTGGCGTGGATGACGTTTCGGCGGGAAAAACCGATGGCGAAAACGCCGGAAATCTCGGCCGGCCAAGTGGTCGCCAAAGCGGCCGAATTGCAACGGCATTTCAAACGCATCGGCGTGGCGTTGGAAGCCACGACGGCCGATTCGACGATGCTCGCCGAGGCCCTGGCATTGGCGCGGCAGCATCGCGCCGAACTGGTGCTGATGCACGTCGTCGATGGCGTGGGCGGAACCTGGTACGGCGATCAGACCGGCGACCGGGAAAGCCGCGACGACGAGGCGTATCTCCGCGCCTTGACCGAGCGATTGCGCGCCGAATTTCCGACGAGCGAAATACCCGCGATCGATTCCGTATTGGGCTACGGCAACGCTTCGGCCGAATTGGTGGGCATCGCCCGGCGGGAAAAGCTCGATCTCGTGGTGATGGGCGGCCACGGCCACCGCGGAATTTCCGATCTGCTCTTCGGCCAGACCATCTCCGGCGTCCGCCACGGATTGAAAATACCGATCATCGCCGTGCGCGGCACGAAAGATAAATAATGAAGGTTTCTCGTTCCCGGAATATGGGGGGAATCCTTCTTGCAATCAAGAGCGGGGTATTCGGAAAATGATCGACTGCCGTTATAATGGGAAGATAAACGGTTCAATTCATATTACACGATACAATTCGCGAATATGCCCAAAATACCCGTAGGAAACAAGTTTTTATCGCGACGGCCCGAAGCGGGGCTTTTTGGCTCGCTTCCGTCCTTGGGGCAAACCTATGATTTTTCCGCCAAAAGCTCGGATGGAACTCCCCATCTTTTTTACAGGCACCCGAATGGAAGCCTTTTTATCGGAGATTGCGTGAAGTGGCTCGGTGCGTTGGAGGCGGAATCGGTCGATCTCGTTTTTGCCGACCCGCCTTACAATATCGGCAAAGCCGATTGGGACGAGTTCGATTCCCACGATGCGTATATCGATTGGTCCCTGCAATGGATCGAACTCGCCGCACGAGCCTTGAAGCCGGCCGGAAGCCTTTATATCTGCGGATTTTCCGAAATATTAGCCGACTTGCGACGTCCGGCGTCTCGTTTTTTCATGGGCTGTAAATGGCTCGTCTGGTTCTACAAGAACAAGGCGAATCTGACGAAGGATTGGGGTCGTTCGCACGAATCGATTCTGCATTTTCGGAAGAGTAAAAAAGTCACTTTCAATGTCGATGAGGTTCGCATACCTTACGGACGGCACACGCTTAAATATCCCGTGCATCCGCAGGCGGAATCCAGCCAATATCGCAACAACAAGCCCGACCGGCAGGATTGGCAGCCGCATCCGCAGGGTGCGAAACCGAAGGACGTTTTCGAGATCCCCGTCACCAGCAACGGCATGGAGGAAAAGACCCCCCATCCCACGCAAAAGCCGGAAGAACTCGTTCGAAAACTGATTATCGCCTCCTCGAATGAAGGCGATCTTGTCATCGATCCCTTCAGCGGGTCGGGAACTACTTTAGTTTGCGCGGAACAATTGAAACGAAAGTGGCGGGGCTGCGATCTGAACGAGGAATACTGTTCCTGGGCCGTCCAGAGGCTCGAAAATGTCCCCTGCCGCAGCATCCCGGAATGGATCGATCTCGACAGAACCATCGCTTCGCGCAGGGAAAGCATACGATGAATCTCAAGCAATTGTTGACGAAAGCCTCCCGTAAGGAGAATTTCACTCGTCTTTCGGACTACCTCGATTTTTGCGTTCGATTTCTGGAATTCGTGGAAGAGGGATTACAAGCCGTCATCATCTCTCAAAATGAACAGCATTACTGCTTCTATCAATTCAAAAGGGACGGTTCGTTCAACATCACGCGCCCAATCAACTCCCACTTGATGTATGGCGCAAAGAATCAAACCCTTCTCGAATCGCGTTTTCTAAAAACTCTGAAAAACGCCAAAGACATCGGGATCGACGACGAGAAAAATCGGGCCGTCATTCGCAATTCCATCTATACGATTCAACAATCGATCGGAGCGGTCTTGGATGCCTTGCCGGCGGGAAAATCAAACACCGCCAGAAAAATCAACGGCGATTTGTTCGAAAGGTTGATTCGCTTGCTGATTTCCGAATTAGGCATCGATTGCACGAGCGGAGTCGTGCAATTGCCCGTCGTCGTCGATGGCGTTGAAGAATTTGCGATGAGCTATCAACACGATCTCATCATTCGCCTACGAGAAGAGATTAAGGTCATCGGTTCGGTAAAAACATCGAGCAAGGATCGCATCGATAAAATATTCATCGATAAATTTCTCTACAACAAACTCGCGGAAAAAGCTATCCCCCACATAGCCGTCTTTCTCAATGACGTGCAGAGAAAAAAGACCAAACGGGAAAACCAATACGGCGTAAACGCCACTTTTCTGCCCGGACATTTCAAAGGCTATACGATCAAACTGAATCCTCTGGACGGCGTCTATTATTGCGATATTCGGCCCAACATGGAAACCGATCAATTACTTCGCAAACATATCCAAACAATCGACCATCTGTTCTGTAGGGATATTTGGACAATGCTGCAGTGATTGCATTTAGCTCGGAAATCGAACAATCATCATACAATTGCCGTATCGAATAGCGAGGCGCGCTAGATGCTCTACGAAGTCGAACAGAAATTTCCCGTCGCCGATATGGCGCGGTTGGAAAAGCGATTGATCGAATTGGGGGCGATGATCGCCGTGCCGCAGGCCGAGGCCGATTTATATTTCGCCCATCCTTGCCAGGATTTTCGGCAAACCGACGAGGCCTTGCGCATCCGCCGGAAGGGAGAAAAGAACTTCGTGACGTATAAAGGGCCGAAAATCGATCCCACGACCAAAACGCGGCGGGAAATCGATCTGCCCGTGCTGCCCGGCGGCGAAACGGCTTCGCATTGGCAGGCCCTGCTCGAAGCCGTGGGATTTCGCCCCGTCGCCGAGGTGAAGAAGAGCCGCCGGAAAGCCAAAATCGTGTGGCAAGGCCGGGAGGTCGAAGGCTCATTGGATGAAGTCGAAGGGGTCGGCGCGTATTTCGAATTGGAACTGATCGCCGAGGCCGAAGGCATCGAGGCCGCCAAGGATTGCATCGGTTCTCTGGCGGAAGAACTTGGACTGCGCGAGAGCGAGCGGCGGAGTTATTTGGAGTTGCTGCTGGAGAAATAATACCGAGCGTAAACGGGGTCTTCTGGAACAATGGGAAGATTGCGAAGTATAAGAGGCATGGTGGTGCGATAGCCGAAAATGCTTATCCATTCTACTCATATTGCATACTCGCTTCTATTTTCATGCGTTTTTCCCATATACTCCAATCCTCATTTTTGGGATAATGGGCAGGAAGACGCCTAGGGATGCTCTGCCCTGATTTTCCCATTTACAGTTCGATCCGGGATTGCGGGTTTTCCGTAGAAACTTCGCCGCGACCGATGGCCGCGGCTTTACGAATGCACGTAGGACAACATTAACCAGGGAGGGTTATTTGTCATTGTTGCGCGACTAGTCAACCTATGCTGGTTCTGCTTCAAATGGGGACTGGCGCTGGCGGTGATCGGCGGCGTCGCGGCGATTCCGTTTTTATCCCATCAAGTGGATAAACAAATCCGCTGCCGCTTCCAGAATCTGATCGCCGAGCATTATCCCGGCTTGAAGGTGGACGTTCGCTCCGCCGAATTCGTGGCGGGAGAAGGCATCAGGATTCGCGGTTTTTCGATCGCGGATCCGTCGGCGGACGGTCCGCGCGCCGAACTGCTCTCGGTCGAGGAAATTTTTCTGTCCTCGAAGACGGAATTGAAAGACCTTCTCGTGCGCGATCCGATCGTTACACGGGTCGTCGTGCGGCATCCGACGCTGCACGGCACGCGGCGCCGGGACGGCAGTTGGAGCGCGGCGAAACTCCTTCCGCCGCCGAAATTCGGCCATTGCCCGCCGGAAGTGTCGGTCGAGAACGGCACGATCGAGATTTTCGATCCCACGAAAAGTCCCAGCGGCGCGCTGACGCTGCGCGACGTGAATCTGAAGGTTCATCCCGCGATCGAAACCGCACGCGACGGCACGCGCAAGGAAATCCGCGATTTGCAGGGGATGTTCGCCTGCGATTACCTCCGCCGCGTGGAATTCCGGGGAACGGTCGATGCGCAAAGCGGGGCCTTTACTTTCTCGGGCACGACGCAGGGATTGGATATTTCGCCCGAACTGCGCGACGCGCTTCCCGAGCCGCTGTGCGCGAAAATCCACGCCTGGGGCGAACTCCGCGCCGAGGGGAAATTCGATTTCCAAGTCGCCTACGATCCGACTCGGCCCGAACCGCCGGCGTTCCGCATCGACGGCTCGATCGAGCGCGGGCGGATCGACGACCCGCGCTGTCCGCATCCGCTTTCCGAGGTCGCGGCGAAGTTCAGCGCCGACAATTCGGGATTCCTCGTCGAAGACCTGACGGCGAAGATCGATCGGGCGTCGCTGAAGATTTTCCGCTACGAGTGCCGGGGCTACGAACCGAGCGCCCGCAAACACCTCCAGGCCGAAGTGCGGCAGTTGGAGCTCGATCGCGCGCTGTTCGGCGCGCTGCCCGAACCGTTGCGGGCGCAATGGGAGATCTATCGGCCGGCCGGCAGGATCGACGCCGACCTGCGGCTCGATTTCGACGGCGAAAAGTGGGCGCCGGAAATTACCGTCCGCAGTTCGAACCTTTCCTTCACTCATGCCGATAAATTCCAGTATCGTTTCGAGCGCGGGACGGGTTTTTTGACCTGGACGAAAAACCGTCTGACGCTCGACGCCACGGCGCAGGGCGGCAACCGCCCGATCCGGCTGAAGGCCGAAGTTACCAATCCCCTCGACGGCCCCACGCATTGGTTCGAGGCCCGCGGCGAAGCCTTCCCGCTCGACGAGAATCTCTTCCGGGCGCTGAAGGAAAAACCGCAAAACGTGGTCCGCTCGCTGGACCCGCGGGGGACGGTCGATTTCTACTTTCATTCTTCGCGCGACGTTCCCGGCGGGCCGCCGCATCAGCACCTGCTGATCGAGATGAATCGCTGCTCGATCCGCTTTCATAAGTTTCCGTACCCGATCAGCGACGTTCGCGGAAAGTTGGTGATGTTCGACGACCAATGGGATTTTTTCGATCTCGAAGGAGCCAACAACACCACCCGCATCACGGGCAAGGGATCGTTCCGCCCGACGATGGAGGGCAATCAGCTCGAGCTGCAACTGGCGGGGAAGGGCGTGCTTTTGGAGCAGGATTTGCGCAACGCCTTGCCGCCCAACATCCAAGCGATTTGGCGGGACTTGAAGCCCGCCGGCGCGGTCGATCTGGTTACGAGCATCGCCTATCTTGCCGAAAAAAAGCAGCTCAGCGTGGGCGTTACCGCCGAACCGCAAAAGGACACGGCTTCGATCGAGCCGGTTTATTTCCCCTATCGCATGGAGAAGCTGCAAGGCAAGCTGATCTACCGCGACGGGCACGTAACGCTGCAAAAACTGCGGGGCTGGCACGGCGGCGTGGAACTCGGCGCGGAAGGCATCTGCGATTTCCATCCCGCCGGCCCCTGGGAAATGCACTTCAAAGGGCTGTACATCAACGGCCTCGACCGCGAGTTGATTCAAGCCCTCCCCGAACGGTTGCGAAAGGCGGTTTTGGCGCTCAATCCCAGCCGGCCGCCGAACGCGAACAAGAGCCTGGTCAATTTGCACGGCGACCTCGATTTCTATCACGTGGGGCTGCCGGGCGAGCCGCTGCAATCGCGCTGGGATATCGCCGTCAACCTGTTTCAAAACGAACTGCAGTGCGGCGTCAAATTGGAAAACATCGCCGGCAAAATCATGCTCAAGGGACATTGCGACGGCCGGCACGTCGGCTGCCGCGGCGAATTGGCGCTCGATTCGGTCAATTTCAAGGACTATCAGTTCACCAACGTCTCCGGTCCGCTTTGGATCGACGACGACCGTGTTTTGCTGGGAAATTGGGTCGATGATCCGAAGCAGGCCACGCCGCCCCCGCCCGCCGAGCCGCCGCGGCCGCCGCGTTCGATCTCGGCCAACTTGTTCGAGGGGATCGTTCGCGGCAAGGGCTGGATCAAATTGGGAACCGAACCGCGATACGGCCTGGAAGCCACTCTGCAGCAGGCCAATCTGGCCAGGATCATTCCCGGCCGACAGAACCTGCAAGGCAAGATCGACGCCGGCATTGGACTCAAGGGAAACGGCTCCTCGCGCAACGGATTGCAGGGGGCGGGCGCCATTCGCGTTTCGGACGCCTACGTTTACGAGCTTCCCGCCATGATGCAACTGCTGAAAATCCTGCGGTTCCGCCCTCCCGACCGCAACGCCTTCAGCAAAATCGACGTCGGGTATCGCATCGAGGGCGAGCACATCTATTTCGATACCATCCATTTCGACGGCGACGCCATCAGCCTGCACGGCAAGGGCGACATGGATTGGCAGGCGAACCTGAACGTGAATTTATCGGCCGGCATCACCCGCAACGATTCCCGCATCCCGATCTTCGGCCCGGTGATCTCCGACACCAGCCGCGGCGCAATGCTCTTCCGCGTGCGCGGTCCACTGCAGAATCCGAACATCGAACAGGTGGCCCTGCCCGCCATGAACCAGGCGATCCAGCAATTGCAGGAAAGGCGGAAGTAGAAAGGGGGAAGGCGGAAGGCGGAAGGGGGAGGGGGGAGGGCCGATTTCAAAGGATACATCTCCGTTCCACGCGAAAAACACGAAAATGATTAATTCCCCCTTCCGCCTTCCCCCTTCCGCCTTCCCCATACCGCCGTCCCCCTTCCGCCTTCCCCCTTTCTACTTCCGCCTTCCGCCTTACAAAAACCTACACTTTACCGGAGCTTTACTCCAGGCTTTCATCGCTTGAGAATCGAAACGGCCCTTCGCGGAGAGCGTTCTCATGAGCATCGGATCATTACCGGCAGTCGTGGCCAGCGCGGCGGGCACGCCCTTGGCCCAGTCGAAAGCGGAAGTCGAACGGACGAACGTCGAGGTCGGCGCGCAACAGCGCCAAGTATTCAACGCGCTGAAGGCCGAGTCGGCCGCCGGCATCGGCGAGACCGACGGCCAGGACCACGAAGCCGCGGAGCGCGACGCCGACGGTCGGCGGCTTTGGGAAGCGCCAACCGGCGGCAAAAAAAATCCCCCCGTCGAAAATCCCCCCTCAACCGCGCCGCAAAGCCGCGACGCCACGGGTCAAGCCGGAAATCTGCTCGACCTCTCCGGCTGATGATTCCTTCTTCGTTTACCGATTACACTTTCACTTCCGCTTCATTTTGGCCATCGTCCGCGTATTTTTTTGCGATCGGCCCGATCACTTCGGCGAGGAATTCATCGACTTGCCGCGGGGCGCGGCCGACGAATTGGGCGGGATCGAGCAAGGCGTCGAGATCGACCTTGGCGAAGGCGGGATCGGCGGCGAGGCGGGCCAGGAGGTCGTTGCGGCCGCCTTCCTCTTTCACGACTTTCGCCGCGGCCTGGCTGTGCCGGCGGATGAGTTCGTGCAGTTCCTGGCGGTCGCCGCCGGCCGCGACGGCGGCCATGAGGAGGTTTTCGGTGGCCATGAACGGCAGTTCGGCGTCGAGGTGGGCGGCGATCGCTTTCGGATAGACCACCAGGCCGGAAGTTACGTTCTGGCAGAGGATTAGCACGGCGTCGGCCGCCAGGAACGATTGCGGCAGCGAAAGGCGGCGGTTCGCGCTGTCGTCGAGCGTCCGTTCGAGCCACTGCACGGCGGCGGTCTGGGCGGCGTTCTGTTCGAGGCTTATCACGAACCGGGCGAGCGCGCAGATCCGCTCGCTGCGCATGGGATTGCGCTTGTAGGCCATCGCCGAGGAGCCGATCTGCTCCTTCTCGAACGGCTCTTCGACTTCCTTGCGATGGGCCAAGAGGCGGATATCGGTCGCCATCTTATGGGCCGATTGGGCGATGCCGGAGAGCACGGCCAACGCTTGGAAATCGATCTTTCGCGTGTAGGTCTGCCCGGAAACGGCGAAACTCGACTCGAAGCCGATTTTGCGGCAGACCAGCTCGTCGAGCTTTCCGGCCTTTTCGTGATCGCCATGAAAAAGTTCCAAAAAACTCGCCTGGGTGCCGGTCGTGCCCTTCGATCCGAGGGCTTTTAATTGGGATAGGCGGAATTCGATTTCCTGCAAATCGAGGACGAAGTCGTAGGCCCAAAGGCAGGCCCGCTTGCCGACGGTGGTGGGCTGGGCGGGTTGGAAATGGGTGAAGGCAAGGCAGGGGAGGTCGCGGAACTTTTCGGCGAAGGCGGCGAGCCGCTCGATGACGGCGACGACGCGGGAGCGGATCATTTCGAGGCCTTCGCGGAGGAGCAAGAGGTCGGTGTTGTCGGTTACGTAGCAACTGGTCGCGCCGAGGTGGATGATCGGCCGGGCGTTGGGGCAGACGTCGCCGTAGGCGTGGACGTGGGCCATCACGTCGTGGCGGAATTTTTTCTCGTAGTTTTCGGCGGCGGCGAAATCGATGTCGTCGGCGTGCGCGCGAAGCTCTTCGATCTGCGCCCGGCTCACGGGCAGGCCCAATTCCGCCTCGGCCTCGGCCAGGGCCACCCAAAGCCTACGCCAGGTGGAAAACTTTTTTTGCGGACTCCAAAGCTCCATCATCTCGCGGGAGGCGTAGCGGGTGAGGAGGGGATTGTCGTATTGGGTGTAGTCGGCGGGCATGGGGAGGAGCTAGGGACTAGGGGTTAGGGGTTAGTGATTAGCAAGCCGGGGCGTCCTCGCCCCCGAAATCGGTCGTAAGTCTATCACGGTCGGCAATTTTTCCGATTGATTTGATTTCGCGTCGGTTGAAAACCGCGTTTTTATCGGGTTTTTCGCCATACTGCGAATTGTTCCTTATGGCTTAACAAGGCGAATATGGGATTTTTCGGGGTGTTGGATGTTGTGGCATATCGTTTTTCTCGGAAGTTACGGGGATTTTTCGGGCGATTTGTTCCCGATAGCATGTTTTTCATCCCGCAATCGAGGGAGCCGATTTTTTCGGCGTTAAGGACCGGAAAATCAATAATTGTCGTGAATGTGGTGCTCCGCAAAGGGGAACACTAATTTCCACTGATTACCACTAATATCAGTGGAGATTAGCGGATATTAGTGTTCCCTCAGATGTTTTCACT
>JADLEL010000120.1 GCA_020846145.1 Pirellulales bacterium
AAACATGGACCTGTCCCCTTCCCGCGGCGCGAGGGGGACAGTCCCATTTTCGCGGCGATTAAGCACTTTTCCGGCATCATAATCTTCTGCGCCGCGAAAATCGGGACAGTCCCCTGTGAACGGTTACGAATAATCCGTAATCATGATTATCCGAACATCAAAGGCATCCGCTTGGCACGAAATCGGATTTTTCGAAACGGTTTCAACCCCCTGCGATTGAAAACGGAGGACGACCCATGAACGACGACAGCTCGCGCGGCGGCTGTGCGGGCGCATCGATTGCGTTCGTGATTACCTTCGCGGGAGTGCCCCTCTTTATCATGGGCGCAACTCAAGGTCCGCGCGATCCATTCTTCGAGCCGACGATGGTTGGCGCCGCGCTCGGCAGCGCGCTCTGCGTATCGTTCATTCTCGCCGCCTTGGGATATTTCGCGGGCCTCGAAGGCGCGCGGAGCAAAACAGTCGTCCGCGCGTTCGTCAAAGGCGCCATTTTGTTCGCCTGTGCGATGGGCGTTTACGGTATCCTCGCGATCGCGCTTATCGCGAGGAATGCCGTGATGCCCTTCGCGCTTCTCATAATCCTCAATGTCTCCTGCCTCGTCGTCGCCTCCGGCGCCCTCATCTCCGGCATGGCCGCCATCGTCGTCCGCGATTATCGCCAATTCGGCCGCACGAGATTCTTCCCCCAGTTCACCCTCCAGGAATTGATGATCGTTACCACGCTCGTGGGAATCATCCTTAGCACCCTTAGCACGATGGTCATTTTGCGGTTATAATCTATCGATTGGCTGCTTTACAAAGAATCGTTCCTCGACGTCCCATAACCCTACTGGGGAACGGCAATTTTGAATCCCGATCCGCGCCAACCCGATTTCGAGGCCCTCGAAGCCTACCTCCAACGGCTCCACGCCGGCGAGGCGGTAGATCGGGACGCGTTCCTGCGGGAGCATCCCCAATTAGCGTCGGCTCTCAAGTGCCTCGACGCGCTCGAGAATCTCGCCCCGCCGAAGGAGGACCAAACCGCGCTCGGCCAAAAAAGCTCCACGCTGCCCGAAATCGTTTCCGCCGTCGATTTTCCTCGCTCTTTCGGCAACTACGAACTGCTCGGCGAACTCGGCCGCGGCGGGATGGGCGTGGTTTACAAGGCCCGGCAGCAGGAGCTCGAGCGCGTCGTCGCGCTGAAGATGATCCTTCAGAGCCACCTCGCCTCGCCCGAACACGTCCGCCGCTTCCAGGCCGAGGCCAAGGCCGCCGCCAAGCTGCGGCACTCGCACATCGTGCAGATTCACGAGGTCGGCCAGTTGCACGGGCAGGACTTCTTCACGATGGAGTACATCGAAGGCCAAAGCCTCGCCCAGCGCTTGAACCGCCGCCCGATCGACTTTTCCGCCGCCGTGCGGATCGTCGCGGCCATCGCCCGCGCGGTCGATTACCTGCACAAGCAGGGCGTGGTGCATCGCGATCTGAAACCCTCGAACATCCTCCTCGACGCCGACGGCGATCCGTTTCTGACCGATTTCGGACTGGCCAAGGTGTTCCTCGAATCGGACAGCCGCCGCACGGCGACGGGCGTGATCGCCGGCACGCCCAGCTACATGGCCCCCGAACAGGCCGCGGGCCGCACCGCGGAAATCGGCCCCGCCGCCGACATTTATAGCTTGGGCGCGATCCTCTACGAACTGCTTGCCGGCCAGCCGCCGTTCGCGGCCGATAATCCGTTGGACGTCCTGCTGGACGTTTTGAGCGGCGATCCGCCACTGCCGCGGCGGATCAATCCGAAAATCCCCCGCGCGTTGGAACTGATCTGCCTGAAATGCCTGCAAAAATCGCCGTCCGACCGCTACCGCTCGGCCGCGGCGCTGGCCGACGACCTCGACCGCTTTGCCCGCGGCGAACCGCTGCTGATGCGCCCGCCCAGCATCGGCCAACGCTTCTGGAGTTGGACCCGCCGCCAGCCGGCTTTGGCCTCGCGGCTGATCGGCCTGGGCCTGTTCTGGCTGGTCGATACGACCCACTTCTTATTGGGCATCGGCGGCGTTACCGCGGAGTTTCACCTGTACATTTCGATCGTGATCGCCGTTTGGGCGGCGGCCTCGATCGCCTGCCAGCAGTTCCTCGACCGCCGCCCTTGGTCGCTCCCCGCCCGATTCGCCTGGGGCACGCTCGACTCGCTGCTGTTGTTCGTCGTGCTGAAGTTCATCGCCGACGGCGCGGCCAGTCCGCTTATCGTGTGCTATTTTTTGGTCATCGTGGCGTCGGGCCTGTGGTTCCGCGTGCGCTACGTCTGGTTCATGGCCGTCCTCTCGCTCATCTCCTACGGCATTTTGATCGTCGATTTTTACCGCTGGCGGCCCGAACTGCACAATCCGCAAAACGACGGACTCGACCGCCACATCATCTTCGTCGTGTCGCTCGTAATCCTGGCCGGGATCGTCGCCTACATGGTCCAACGCGTCCGCATTTTGAGCAGCTTCTACGGCCAAAAACTGCCGTAGGAAGGGGATAGGGGATGGGAGATAGGGAGAATCGATCGTGATGATTGCCGATTCCAGAGAAGGAAAAACTGCTTGATGCATTCCCCTTTCAAGCACGACATTCCTAATTGCTAAGGCGCTGTCCGACAACAAACTACCGAATTCCTATGTAGTAGGCACACTCCGTGTGCCGTATTTCGCGGACGGCACACGGAGTGTGCCTACTACGATTCCGGCAACTTATCGTCGGGCAACGCCCAATCCCAATTTTCTAGCACCCTTCCGGCTGGGCAAACTTTGCCGGTATCGCCGTCCTTTCCCGCGCTTCCCGTCGATTTTCTTTCGCCGCCGGAAACGATTCCCAAAGATGTGGCGGGAATGCGAAAACTGCCGCCCGTTCGAAAAAAGTTTTCAAGTTTCGAGGCTCATTCCCATGCAGGCGCATCGCGGCGGCGTCCGATAGCTAAACCGGCGAGATATCCATTTCCTAAACGTGCATCGCAAACGACAAGGAGAAACATCAAAAACCACCCAGTGACGCTCCCTTGAGGATTGCTTCGGGGCGATGCGGCTTTGCAGGCAGCAGTACCAGTTTGTTGGCGATCAGGAAATGTGCGTTATGAACCCTCGTTACTCGATGGAGAAGCATTATGTCTCGAAACGCCGGTTGGATCGGGGTGTCGCATCCGCCTTAGCTACGCTCCCGTAGGACGGGTTTCCAACCTGTCAGCATAGGACAGGTCGCCGACCTGTCATTCCGGGGCAAGGAGGACGGGTTTCCAGCCTGTCGTGCGGGGAGATCGTTGTGGCAAAGGAGAGTCCGCACGCAACGGCCGCGAAGGGCGACGACCAGTTTTTTCTCGATGGGATTTTTGCTCGACCGCGCTCTTCGCCGGAAGAAGGCATTTCATCGCTACAACTACTTAACGACGCCGGGCACGCGAGCCGATCCCGCACCAACTCGCGTGCCCGGCTCGTTTTTTACGGCTGCACGACGAGCGCGGCGGCGAGTTTTTCGGAAGGAACGTCGGGGGTCAGGACGGCAAGGGCGAAGTCGGCGATCGAGCCGTTGTACGCGGAGAGGGATTGCAGAAAGGCCAGCGTTTGACGGTTTTGCGCGGCGACGGCGCGGAGGACGGCGTCGAGCGGTTTCGCGCCGGCGCGGTAGGCATCGAGGGCGGCGGCGCGCGCGGCATCGGCATCGACCGCGGCGGCGGCCCGTTCTTGCACGCCGACTTCTTGAACGGGAATCGCGGCGGCCAGGCGGAGCATGGGCCGGGAGAGCGCGAGTTGCCGCGGCTGCGCGGCGAGATTCAGTTCGTAGCCGCCCGAATGCGGCGGGGTGGAAGGGAGCGGCCAAAGTTTTTCGGCCGTCGATTGGGTCCGCAGCGCCAGTTCGAATTGGCTTTCCGTAAGCGCAGCTTCCGCTTCCCGCAGAGCGGCCTTCGCGCTCAGCTTCGCGGCCCGCAGATAGAGCATTTCGGCCGCGCCCGACGGTTCGTTGCGGCGCTCGAGCGCGTCGGCGGAAAGATTTTCCAGGAACTCGAGTTCCTGGGCGATCGCTTGATATTCGGCCGCCCGCTGCCGCGCGGTCCAAAAAACGGCCAGCGTTTCGCGGCGGTTGCCGCCGGCTTCTCGGGCGAGGCATTCGGAGAGGCTCATCGGCCGGGCCGTATTTTCCGGCAAACCGCGGTCCCAATGCAAGGCGAGCGTAAGCTGCTTGGCGCGAACGGCCGGCGCGGCATCGACCAACGCCGGATAGAGCGCCGCGGAGTCGTTATTTCTCATTTCGTTTGGCCCGGAGCCATCGGCGACGGCACGGGGGCGATTCGGATTTTGGATTTCGGATTTTTCAGCGGCATTGAGCGCCGCCGTCGCCGCCGGCTCCGGGCTAAACGAATCCGCCGGCTCCGGATTCGACCCGGGATCGCGGTTGGGGTCGGTTAGGATTTTATTCGCGGAATGCTCGAGTGGACGCGCAACCTTTTTTTCCGCCGAATCATCGTATGTCGGACGGGTATCGAGGGGCACGAGCGTGGGTTCTTGTTTCAGGGGCCGTAACGCCGGGGTGGGCTGACCGGGAACGGGTGGGGAGGGATGAATTTGGCCCGGCGGGGTCGCGGGCTGGAGGAATTCGGCGGGGTGAACGGCGCCGGAGTTTTCCGCCGCGCGGGGTTCGATGGCGCCGCGGTTCGGTTCGATCAGCGCGCCGACGAGTTGCTGAGCGGTGATGTTCGGCCCCAGCACGGCGATGGCGTACTCGGCGATGTCGTGATTGTACCGGCAGACCGTTTCGATGAACGCCCGCCGCTCGTGCAAGAGTTGATCGCCCGACGAAATCGCGGCGCTAACGTTGGTTTGCCCCCCTTGGTAGGCTTCCGTTGCGGCGAGGCAGGCATCGGCGGCGGCGTAAGCGGCCGTCGCGCGGGCCTTGACGGCCTCGAGGCGGAGGGGCAGGGTGCGATCGATGACGCGGACGACCGGCGGGGGAGAGCGCATGGCGAACAATCCCTGGTAGTTCGTTCGGTATCCGCCCACGTGCGGCTTATCGCCGGGGAGCGGCAAGGGGGCGTCGGCGGGGAGTTGCAGCAGCGCGGCCAACTCGTGTTGGGCCGAGAGCAAGGCCAACTTCGCCTCTTGCAGCGCGGCGGCCGAAGCGGAACGCGCCGCCCGCAGCGCGGACTCGTCGGCCGGGCGGCCCGTCAACTGCTCGAATTGTTTTGCATGTTGAAAGGCAAAGCGATGTTTTGCCACCGCTTCGGCCAATTGCCAATAACCGTGGATCACCAGCAATTGCTGTTTTCTATCGAGCGGAGTTGCCAACGCTTGCGCAAGCTGCCAAGGTTGACCGGCGATCGAGGCATCCGGCGAAATTTGCAGCGCCTCGGCGACGATCTCCTGGGCTTGATTTTTTGCGCGATCGGGGGGATTCGGAGGCGCGGATGGCGGATTCGACGGCGGATTTGTCGGCGGCGGCGATTCGGGAGAAGATCCGGAAGGAGGAAGGAGATTCGCGGCATCGGGAATATCTCCGGTTTCGGGATTCTTGGGAACATCGGAATTTTTCCGAGCGTCCGGCTGAATTCCGGCTTCCCGGTTAGCGGTCGGTGGAATATCGGCCGTGTTGCGCGGCGGGCTTTCGCTGGGGGGGGGAGTTCTCGCGGCATCGGCCGAGGGAGACCATGCCGGCGAAATGGGATTGCTATTTGCCGGCGGAGTTGCAGGAGTAGGATCGGCAGCCGCGTCCGTCGCCGGGCGAACCGCCGGCGTCGGCACATTGGTGATGTCTTCGACTTGCCCCAGCAATATGGCAATCACACCTAGACTGATCCAGTTCATGGCAAATCCTTCCTTGAATAAAATGTTTTTTATTCGATGATGCGGGAATAGAAACCGCGGTTCATCGGACAATTCCGTAGTTGTTGATATATAAGGTGACATTTCCCGGGGATTTCGTCAATCTTAGTTTAGTGTCGAGTGCCGATGAAAATGATGCTGCCGGGTGGAAAGCAAACGCCAAACCGGGGGTTTTTCGTTCATTGGCACGAAAATCAGCAAGGATTGGTCGCGAAGGTCCCGCTTGCCGTGCAGATTTTCATGCCGGATCTCGCTCGGCGAGCGGGACCTATTTTCGAAAAATCCGTCCCGTGAGTGTCGGCGGACTGAGTCGTTGATAAACGGAGAGTTTTATGCGATATTGCTCCTTATCTTTTTTATTCTTTACATGAAATTGGAGCGTCGGGCATGATCCACCAGCAGGAAGCCGCGGGAACGAGCCGCCGGGTATTGGCCGGGATTGGCGTAATCATCGTGCTTTATTGCGCCGCGCTGTTCCTGCAATGGCCCCAGCGGGGGACGGCAATGATTCTCGCCGAACGGCACGAGCATGCGCCGGCCGCGGGCGAGAAAGAGACCGCGCCGCCGCCCGTAGCGATGATCGCGCCGTTCGCCTTGCTCCTGGGGGCGATCGCGCTGTTCCCACTCTTGTCCCGCACCCACCACTGGTGGGAAAGTAATTTGCACAAGTTTTACGTAGCGGCGATTTTGGGGGCCGCGACGCTGTTGTATTACTTTTTCTGGCACGAGCATCCTTTGGATGTCCACTGGCCGGCGCATCATCTCGCGCTGCCCAATCCCGCCGGGCCGAACGTTGCCTCTGCTTGGGGCGTTTTCACGGGCGCGGTTTTTCGGGAATACTTGCCGTTCATGACGCTGTTGTTCAGCCTGTACACGATTTGCGGCGGCATCCGCATCGAAGGCGATTTGTCGGCTCGGCCTGCGACGAATACCAAGTTTTTGCTCGTCGGCGGATTGCTGGCGAGTTTCATCGGCACCACCGGCGCGGCGATGCTGTTGATCCGCCCGTTGCTGCATACCAATCGGGAGCGAAAGCACGTGGTGCATACGGTGGTTTTTTTCATCTTCATCGTTTGCAATTGCGGCGGATGCCTGCTGCCCATCGGCGATCCGCCGCTGTTTCTGGGCTATCTGCTGGGCGTGCCGTTCCTTTACACGCTCGATTTGTGGAAGGAATGGCTGTTCGTCAACGGCTGCCTGCTGGCGATTTATTATCTTTGGGACCGCTATTGGTTCCATCCGCGGGAGAAGAAGGCGGATATCCGCGGCGATGAAGCGCGCGTGCATCGGCTGCGGTTCGGCGGCCTTTGGCCGAATCTCCCGCTGCTGCTATTGGTCGTCGTCGCGGTGGCGACCTTGAGTCCGGGTAAGGTCTTTCCCGGCACCGGGTGGCATCCGTGGATGTACCTGCGGGAGGTCGTGCAACTGGCTTTGGTCGGATTATCCCTGTTTTTGGGAAACGAACATCTGCGCCGGCGGAATCACTTCAATTACTTCGCGATCCTGGAAGTGGCGGCGCTGTTCTTCGGCATTTTCATCACCATGCAGCCGGCATTGCAGTTATTGGAGGTCTTCGGCCCGAAACTAGGACTCGAAACGCCGACGCAATTCTTTTGGGCGACGGGCGGGCTGTCATCGTTTTTGGATAATGCCCCGACCTACGTCGTGTTTTTCACCGCCGCCAAGGCGTTGACTCAGGTAAACGGCCTCGCCGATCCGGTGGCCGGCGTTTCGCACGCCTTGCTCACCGCCGTAAGCCTGGGGGCCGTGTTCATGGGGGCGAACACGTATATCGGGAATGGGCCGAACTTCATGGTGAAGTCGATCGCCGACCAATCGGGCGTGAAGATGCCTAGCTTCTTCGGCTATATGCTGTATAGTATTTGCATTCTGGTTCCGCTGTTCGTGCTGACGAATTGGCTGTTTTTGTAGGAGGAACGCCGCTTGCGGCTTCGCGAAGATTTTTCGAGCCGCGACCACTGGTCGCGGCTTTGAAAACGCCATAAACCGCGACCACCGGTCGCGGCTTTGAAAACGTGCAATATCGCAACATCACCAACGACGAGCAGCTTCGGGAATACTGCCGGGAATTGGCCGCGCGGCCGCGAGCGGCGTTCGATACGGAGTTCGTCTCCGAGCATACGTTCCGCCCCGTGCTGTGCCTGATTCAGGTGGCGGCGGAGGGAGATCTGGCGGTGATCGATCCGCTGACGATCGAGGACCTTACGCCCTTCTGGAATACGCTGGCCGCGGAAGGCCGCACGACCATCGTGCATAGCGGCCGCAGCGAGGTCGAGTTCTCGATGCACGCGATCGGCCGTCCGCCCGCCGGGCTTTTCGACGTGCAGATCGCCGCGGGGCTGATCGGCGTGGAATACCCGGCGGGGTACGGCAATTTGCTCTCGAAAGTGTTGGGCCTGAAGGTCAAGAAGCACGAGACCCGCACCGATTGGCGGCGGCGGCCGTTGAGCAAGAAACAGATCGAATACGCGCTCTTGGACGCCTTGCATTTGGAGCCGCTTTACGAAACGCTGGCCAAACGGCTCGTGGAACTGGGGCGGCTGGCGTGGATGGAAGAGGAGATGGCCGCGTGGAAGGCCGACCTGGAGAAGGCCCTTTCGCACGAACGGTGGCGGAAGGTATCGGGCAATTCGGGTTTGGACGCCCGGGCGCTGGCCGTCTTGCGGGAACTGTATCAGTGGCGGGAGCACGAGGCGCATCGCCGCAACCAGCCCGCCCGGCGGGTGCTGCGCGACGATCTGCTCGTCGAGCTGGCGAAGCGCGGCACGGCCGATCCGAAGCAGATTCAGGCCGTGCGGGGCATGGAACGGGGCGATCTCGCGCGGCGGGTGGACGCGCTCGCGGCGTGCATCCGAAAGGCCTTGGAACTGCCCGAGCAGGAGTGCCCGAAAAATGTCCCGCTCGATCAGTTGCCGCAACTTTCGGTGCTGGGGCAATTTCTCTTCGCCGCGCTGGGAAGCTTGTGCCGCGAGTCGCAGTTGGCGCCGGCCCTGGTGGGCACGCCCAGCGACATCCGCGAATTGATCGCCCAGCGCACGCATCAAGTGAAGTCGAAAAAAACGCCGCGCTTGGCGAAAGGTTGGCGGGCGCATTTCGTGGGCAAGCTCTTCGACGAACTCTTGGAAGGAAAAATCGCCGTCCGCGTTACCGACCCCGCCGAGGAATCGCCGCTGTCCTTCGAAAAGACGAACGCGAAGGGGGAAGGCAACCGGGGGAAGGGGGAAGGCGGAAGGGGGAAGGCGGAAGGGGGAAGCCCTGCTCGCGGATGAGGGGAAGATGCGATTTCTCCGCGGCGAACATCACATCACCCGCAATCCTTTCGGCAGCGATTCGCCGAAGATCAGGCCCTGTTCGGCGGCGTCCAGCGCGCCGGCTTTGCGCACCAGATCGACGAAATGCGTCGGCGCGTCGGCGATCCGCAGGAAATCGGCCGCCTCCTGCCGGTGTTTTTCGGAAAGGTCGCGGTAGCGGTCGTCGGTCCGCCGGGCGATCTGCATCACCGCGAGCGGCGTCTCGCGGTCGTTGCCGGCAAGTTGGATCAGCGTCGTCATCCAGGCCGCCGCCGTCTCCGGCGGCACGACGGCATTGAGCGGTCCGTACATCGGCCGCCGCGCGGCAATGCGGCCCAGCGACCAGAGGATCGCCGGCCGCACCGGTTCGATTTTCCGCTTCGGCAGCAGTTCGAGCAGGAGCGCGCCGAGTTCGATTTTCGTCGCCAGCGGCAGCAGTTCGAGCGCGCCGAGAAGCCGCCACATTTCGGACATCTCGCGCGAGGCGAAACTCATGTCGCCCGCCCGCCCTTTGCCGGTGGTGAGTTGGCGATGCAGCGCGCGAACCGGCCCCAAAAGCGGCTCGGCCAACGCCTGCTGCTGGCCCGCCGCCAAGCCGCCGCCGATCCGCCGCCAGAGAATCCAGCCTTCCGCCCGGCTGGCGGGAAAGGCGAATTTGCCTTGCAAGGCCGCCCACGTCTGCGCGACGCGCCAATCGTCCACCGCCAAGCCGAAGCCGGGCCGCAATCCGAAACCGAGCAAATTCAGCCAGCGGGCTTCATGCACCGCGCCGCGGCGACGGCCCGGCTCGACTTCCATCAGCGCCTCCCCAATTCGCCGGCAGAGCGAACTGGGCCAGGCGTTGCGGTTCATGCCCGTCGCTTCGGTCAGTCTTTTGGCCAAGCCCTCGGGTTTGTCCGTGCCGTCCGCGCCGAACGTGCTTTCGATGAGCGCTCGGCACCGCCGCCAAATCGCCTCATCGACGAAGCCTTCGCTTTCGGCGGCCGACTCGTGCGCCGCGACGTCGGTTTGCGTGGTCGAGCGCACGTCGAATTGCAGCCGCCAACTCCGCCGCCCCCCGATCTCGCCGCACCACAGATCGAGCGTGCCGATCTCGGTCAGCCGCGCGTGCAGATGCACCGGCACGACTTCGGCCTCGCCTTTCTTCGCGGTTTTCATCACCGTGCGGATCGGCGGCAACGGCGTCATCCGCTCGCGGTCGATCGCGATCAACTCGCCCGGCAGATCGGTCAGCCGCGTACTGGAAACGAACAGCGGGAACTCGACCGGCTCGGAGACCAGCAGATTGAACTTCCGCGCGGTCAATTCGATATCCTGCCCCGGCTCGGCTTTCGCCGGTACGAGGCAGATAGCGAGGGGCGAGGGGTGTGGGGCGAGGGGCGAGGGAGGGGACGGGGGACAGGGGACAGGGGACAGAGTTGGAGTGGAGAGTGGAGAGTGGAGAGTGGAGAGTGGAATAATGGATGGCTCACATTTTTCCGTCTCCTGTTCGCTGTTCCCCGTCCCCGCTTCCTCCAGTGCGCTCTCCGCGTGGACGCGGGGGCTAATCATTCCCCCTTCCGCCTTCCCCCTTCCCCCTTCCTCTCTCCCCTCCTCCACGCCGATGTAATACGTTCGCGCCAATCCGGCGGCAATCCGCACGCCCTGCCCGCGCCGGACCATGCCGTAATACGCTGCGCCGCGCGCGACGGCCAAATCGAGCCGGTCGTTGTCGAGAACGATGGGCTGCCAATGCTTTTCGTTACCGGGAGCTTCCCCCGCGTGGACGCGGGGGCTGAACGCGGGCGTGTGTTCTTCGTTGAACCAGCCGGCGATCACCGCAAGCAGCCGCTGTTTCAGCGCGGGCGACTCGAACACGCCGCCGTTGAACAGCACGATATCGGGCCGGGCCGGATCGTGGTCGCCGCTCGGCTCGATATCGTCCAAGGCAACGTGCCGATGGGCCGTTAAAAACGCGGCCAGATATTTCGTGATCGCCGGATCGGCCGCGAACGGCAGCCCGAACTCCTGAAATCCCGATCGGCGGGCAAGCGGCTTTTCCTCCAAGCCGACCTTGGGAAAAAACCCATCGACCAGCAGCTTTTCCACTTCCTCGCGGCGCACTTCGACGTGGATGCCGCCGCCGATCAGCCGCGAACCGCCCCCCGGCAAATTGACGGTGTATTTTTCCGGCGCATCCGGCCCCAGCAGCGTCTCCTTCACTGCCCGGCAAACCCGCGTCAAGACGGCCCACTGCCGCGCGTCGATTTTTTTGCCCGTTACCTCATCTTCCGTCTCGCTCCCCGCGTGGACGCGGGGGCTAAACCTTCCCCCGTCCTCCGTCTCGCTCCCCGCGTGGACGCGGGGGCTAAACTTTCCCCCTTCCCTCGTCTCGCTCCCCGCGTGGACGCGGGGGCTAAACTTTCCCCCTTCCCTCGTCTCGCTCCCCGCGTGGACGCGGGGGCTAAACCTTCCCCCTTCCCTCGTCTCGCTCTCCGCGTGGACGCGGGGGCTAAACTTTCCCCCTTCCTCCTTCCCCCTTCCGCCTTCTTCTCTCCCCTCTCCCCTCTCCCCTCTCCCCTCGATCTTCCGCTCGATAAACTTCGCGAGCGCCAAATCGAGGTTGTCGCCGCCCAAGATCAAGTGATCGCCCACCGCCACGCGATGGAATTGCACCTTGCCCCCTTCGCCGCGGCGGACGCGTATGAGCGTGAAGTCGGAAGTCCCGCCGCCGATATCGCAGATCAATATCTTCTGACCCGGTGAAACCAACTGCTCCCAATCGTGCTGATGGGCGTAGATCCAAGCGTAAAACGCGGCTTGCGGCTCTTCGATCAGCACTACCCGCGGCAATCCGGCCGCCGCCGCCGCTTTGACGGTCAACTCCCGCGCCACTTCGTCGAACGATGCGGGCAGCGTGAGCACGAAATCCTGCCGCTCCAGCGGCTCCCGCGGAAACTGCCGGTTCCATGCGTCGCGCACGTGGACGAGATACCGCGCGCTGACCTCGACAGGGGAGAGTTTTTCCACGTCCTCCGCCCCGCGCCACGGCAAGATCGCCGCCGTCCGATCGACCCCCGCATGACAGAGCCACGACTTGGCCGAATTGATCATCCTGCCCGGCGCAAGCGCGCCTTGATCGCGGGCGAAGAGGCCGACGGTGTATGCAGAAGGGGGAAGGGGGAAGGCGGAAGGGGGAGATGCCGAATTTGTTTTTTCCCCCTTCCGCCTTCCGCCTTCCGCCTTTTCCCCTTCGCCCGCGGCGGGCTGATAGTGGAACGACGGCAGCGTCTCCCGCGCCTCGAGCTGCGCGGCCGACACCAACTGCGGCACGGCGAACGTTCGCACCCGCCAAGGCGTCTCTTGCGTATCGACATAACACACCGCCGAGTTCGTCGTGCCCAAGTCGAAGCCCACGACATAACGGGCGGCGGCAGCATTGGTGTGATTTGTCGAATTCATCGAGACGGACGGTTAATAGAAGTAGTAATTCGGAAACCGGCTTAACATGGTAATCTCTTACTCGCCAAGTGTAGCCCGACCTACGTTCGATGGCGCGCTTCTTCCGCCCAGGGGCTGTCGGGGGAGAGTTCCAAAAACCGCCGCCAGTGCTCCGCGGCATTTTCGGATTGATGTAGATCCTCGAGCGTACGGGCGAGGTGATAATGGACGTCGGCGTAGTCGGGATGGAATTTCAACGCGCCTTCGAAGGCGGCGACCGCCAGATCGCGCTGACCGGTTTCGGCCAGCACGCAGCCCAGATTCGCCCGGGCTTCGACGTAATCTTCGTTCAGTTCGACAGCCATGTAATAGCGCTCGCGGGCGGCGGAAAGATCGCCCAGCCGATAGAGCAATTCGGCCGTTTGGAAACAGAGTTCGGCTTTCGGCCCGCCGGCGGCCATCGCGGCGCGGTACATTTCGGCGGCCTCGACAAGCTGGCCGTCTTCCTCCAGTTCGGCGGCGAGGTTCGCTATCAGTTCGGGCGTGGCGGGCAGCGGGCGCGGGGCGGGAAGCTCTTCGGCGGCCGCGGTCTCGAAGTCGAAGTGCATCTGCCCGCCGGGTTCGATTAGTCCGTCCCCCTGCCGCAGCAGAATCTGCTTGCCTTGCACGATGACCGAAAGCTGCGCGAGCGGGCGCGTGACGCCGGGGAGATAGCGGGCGATTTGCGCGAGTTTTTTCTCGATCGACTGGGGCGTCATGCCCGCCGCCAACAGATTGGCGAGCTGCCGCGCCGCGGCGACCTCCTGGAAATCGAAGTACGGCAGCTTGCGGACCTCGCGCGCCGGCACGATCAATCCCCGGCGATGCCAGCGGCGAATCACCGTGACGGGCACCTTCAAGAGATCGGCCAGCATGGCCGGAGTATAAAGCCGGTGGATATCGTGTTCGCGATCGACCAGTCCCAGCCGCTGCCAGAGCTGCGTTTCGGTGAGAATCTCGATGCTGCCTTCCTCGGCCGCCTGCCGGGTAGCTTCGTCGAGCCAGTCGTCGAGATTTTCGCCCTGGGGAAAAGGCAACTCTTCCTCGCCGACGACCAGGAGATCGGCCGAGGCGTCCGGCGCGTCGAGCACCGTCGCGCCGTGCGATTTCAGCAATTGCCCCGCCTCCCGCCGGTTCATGCTCGCCAATTTGCCCAGGAAGGCCGCGCGGCGGCTTTGCAGGAGGGCGGCGGTGTCGTCGGAGCGGAACATATTTTTCGCGCGACTTTGCAGATTTTGGTTGGGTGCGGAAAATTGCCGCAAAATTACTAATCGAGCAAACCGATGTCTAATAGCCGAGCCGCATGGTAGATGGTGACGATTTGGACATTTTGTCCATCGATGCGATAAATGATCCGATAATTTCCTTGAATCAGTTCGCGATATTTTTTTGTGGCGGCTTCGAAAATATACCCGCCAAGAAAGGAATTTTTTGAGAGTTTATCGACCCGACTTTCGATGCGTTGGGCGAATCGTTTCGCGGTCAAGGGCGCGTCCTTGGCAATATAAGCAATAATATTCTTCACGTCTTCCAAAGATTGGTCGGACCATATTATTCGAGCCATGATTTCAATTGTTCTTTGACTTCCTCGTGCGTATGAACATTTCCCTCGGCAAATTGCTTCTCGGCAATTTCAATTTTCCGAAGCAGATATATTCTTTCAAGGAAGGCATCCACATCGACGTCTTCAGGAAATTCATCGGCAACTTGTTTGATTTGTTCTCTTTGCATGATATTCCCTCCTGAGTTTACCGTTGTGCAAATTCGCTAAACTCGATTCTTGAATTATAACGATTCCGTAATCCTACTGTCAATGATCGGTTATGCAATCCGCGCATGCAAGCGGGGCACAAACCGATTGGGCGGCTTGTGCCCCGAGATTCGATCGAACTTGTTTTACGCCAACCTCACGCGTGGCTGCCGGGGAAGTTCATGTATCGGCTCGAAGTCGGATTCGTCTTCTCACCGACGCCTGGTTGAGAGGGCAACACCGGGCCGACCGGCGGCTTGATTTCGCCGGACGGTTCTTTGGGTTGTTCTTTCAACGGCAATGCGGAAGGATCGGTCTTCTCGACCACGGGCGGAGTCGCCGCGTCCGCGTCGGACGGCTTTTTGGCGGGCGTGGGCGATGGCTCGCCGGACTTCGACGGAACATCGCTCGCCGCGTCGGGAATGGGAGAAGGCGCATCCGAAGATCGGATAACGCTCGTCGAAGGCGTCGCCGTTTCGACGATCGGATTGCCGCAGGCGTCCAGCGGCACGCGGTAGCACGTCACGTGCGGCACTTTGTAGGTGTAGGTTACCGGAATCCGCTTCTCGACCAACCGCGGCGTGCGGATCGTCTCTTGCACCGGCACCATCTTGCAGACCTGGTACGGCTGCTGCTCGATGCGCGGTTCGTAAACCATCCGCGTGGTGGTAACGGGTATCTTGCGGACGTGCTGCTCGGTTATCCAGCGGCAGACCTTCACCGGCACTTTCACCTCGACGCGCTCTTCGACCGGCTTCATCACCGTAAACGGGACCTTTTTCACCACTTGCTCCTGCACGATGCGGCATGTCCGCACCGGCACTTTGCGGACCACCGTTTCGGGTTGGTAACGCACGGTCGTCACCGGCACTTCGCGGGTTTCGATCTGCGGCACGTAGCTCGTGGTCTGCACTTGCTGCGGGATGATATTATTCTGCACCACGCTTTGGACCTCGTAGGTGCCCCGCGGCGTTTGTTCCCAATAGAAGCCGGGCCGCTGATACACGGCCAGGCCCGTAACCGGGTCGATTGCGCTGCTCCCGCCCGACCAGCGCAGCCGCGTGGCGGGCCAGCCCGGCTTGAGCACCGTTTGTTGGGAGACGATGGGCTGGTTGACGTATTGCGTCTGGCAACTGGTAACCGGGCGCATCACGGTGTAGTTTTCCGTGCGGCTCGAGGTTTCGTACACCGGGCGCATGACCGTATAGCTCTCGTCGCGCTCGGCGGTCTCGTAGATCGGCCGGTTGACCGTGTAGGTTTCCTCGCGCTCGGAGGTTTCCTGCACGTAGCGGAGGCGGGTGTAGCTGTTGTCGCGGATCTCGGTTTCGTACACCGGCTTCTCGACGGTGTAGGTCTCTTCGCGCTCGGAGGTCTCGACGATCGGCTTGGCCACCGTGTAGCGGACTTCCCGCGTCGCCGTTTCCCAGACCGGCTTGTAGGTCGTTACCGGCTTCTCCTCATAGACCGTTTCGTATTCGATACGGTAGGCCGTCTGCTGTTTTTCTTCATAGACGGTCTGATAGACGATCTTGTACTCCTGCCCGACCACGCACCCCAGCGAAGAGTAGCCGACGACCGTGGGAGCGTAATGGACGGTGGTGGGCGCGTAGCCCACAACGCTCGCCGATTGGTTGCAATCGCAAGCCAAGGCCGCGGCGCTCAGTACGAGGGCCAGCAATCCCGTCGCAATTCGAAAAGTCGCGTTCATCATTCATTCCTCTCTCGAAATACTCGCGTTCAGGCGTTCCCGGTGAAAAAATTGGGACAGGCACCTCACGACATCCATACTGGGCTTATTTTCGACAACTCGGTTCGGAGCCAGTCCCATTTTTTCACGAAATATCCTCGTTCCCACGCCCCCGCGTGGGAACGCAATTCCTCGGCGCTCCCGCGCCGGAGGACTTAATGCAAAGCCGTATCGCCCCGCCGCCATTCGGCGGCGGCGCGGCTACTCATTTATAGCTTATTATTCTAGTTTGCCAGAAAAACCGGCTTGGGGCAAACGGCCGCAAGGCCCGCAAAGTTTAACACGCGTCGTAACTCTTCCTCCAATCATACGTTACGTTCGCGAAGAAATTTGAAGATTTTTCGCCCCATCGCCGATAGCGGAAACCTTGTTCTCGCCGAAAATACTTAGCCGCCAACGACTTGCGGCTATATCTTACCCAACCGCTACCATCGCGCCCCCGCTCTGTTTTACGCAAAAACGTGGTTATTTGTTCAGTGAAATCGAATTGGACAAGCCGCTCTTTGCGAAGTCCGAGCGAAGGGCTAAAATCGAAGGCGGCGGATGGAGATGAATTTCCGCCGCCGGCATTAAGTGCCTATCCCAAAACCATGTCGGTTGGGGTGGCAGTTGTACTGCAACCCC
>JADLEL010000121.1 GCA_020846145.1 Pirellulales bacterium
AAAAGTGCTTAATCGCCGCGAAAATGGGACTGTCCCCCTCGCGCCGCGGGAAGGGGACAGGTCCATGTTTTCGGCCTACCGTTTGTCCACAAAATACGTTTTCACGCCGAAAAATGGACCAGTCCCCAACCGGGGCGTGAACGCTTACAAAAAACAGAGTGAAAAAGATAAACAAAAAAACGCAAATAGTAACATGAAAATACTCAGGGGGGCTGGTCGCTAGGCAGTTTTCCCGCTACCTTATAGGTTTGCCCGGAGATTAGTTTGGATAAATTAGCTCCGGCCGGATTTCTGGGCAATGGGGCATCCCCCTAGCCGAAGGCGTATCTCCGGCACCTAGTGCGGAGTTTTCGTTATCGTTCATGATTGCGTCGAACAACCTTTAGCTCGTTTCTCTTGAGGAGAGTAGCTCATGTCTGACCCTGCGGAACTGTACAATGCAATTCTCACCGGCAACGCCAAGAAGGCGGAGGAAGTCACCAAGGCGGCCATTGCGGCAAACGCCGATCCCGGCGAATTGGTGCAAAAATACATGATCCCGGCGATGGATGAAGTCGGCCGGCGGTTCGAGTGCAACGAATACTTCGTGCCCGAACTGCTGATCGCCGCCCGGGCGATGAAGACCGCGTTGGAACTCATCACGCCGCACCTGATGGCGTCGGGCGCGGAGCCGATGGGCCGCGTGGTCATCGGCACCGTGCAGGGCGACTTGCACGATATCGGCAAGAACCTCGTGGCGTCGATGCTCGAAGGCGGCGGCTTCCAAGTCGTTGACCTGGGGGTCGATGTGCCCGCCGAGAAATTCGTCGAGGCCGCCAAGGAAAAGGACGGCACGATCCTCGCGCTCTCCGCGCTGTTGACCACCACCATGACGATGATGAAGAACGTGATCGACGCCCTGGAGAAGGCCGGCGTCCGCTCGAGGGTCAAGGTCATGATCGGCGGCGCGCCGATCACCCAGCAATACGCCAACGAAATCGGCGCCGACGGCTTCAGCGACAACGCCAGCGCCGCCGTGGCCGTCGCGCGCAAGCTGGTCGCGAACTAACGAGTTTCCATTATTAAAGCGAGCCGCCGGGTTTATCCCGGCGCTTCGCGTTGATAGTGGCGACGAACGAAGCGCCGGGATAAACCCGGCGTCTCGCTAGAAAGGCAGAATGTGTCCGAAAAGGGCTTTCGCGCAATTCCGTCGCTGTTTTCTTGCACTCCGTTCTTCTTCCCAAAGCGGATAACCGATTTAGCAAGCGTTTTTTACCATGTCCGACACCGATGCACCCGCGACGAACGACAGCGTGAACTTCGCGCAGATGCTCGCTGGCGAGGGGTTTTATTACGGCGTCGAGGTGGTTACCACCCGTGGCTTCGAACCGCCCGACAAACCCGGCAATCTGGCGGCTTTCGCCCAGGATTTGCTGGGCGATGCGCGCGTGGGTTGGATTTCGATCACCGACAATCCGGGCGGCGGGCCGATGCTCCCGCCCGACTGGCTCGGCGGCCTGGTCGCCGACCGCCGGCAGCGGGTCGTGCTGCATCTGACCTGCAAGGACATGAACCGCAACGGCATCGAGGCCGCCGCGTGGCGCTACGCCGCCGAGGGTTTCAATAACCTCTTGGCCATCACCGGCGATTATCCGACCGGCGGCTTCGGCGGATTGGCCGAGCCGGTCTTCGACCTCGATTCGGTGTCGCTCATCACGCTGTTGAAGTCGATGAACGACGGGCTGACGGTTCTCGGACGCACGGGCAAGCCGGAAACTCTGCCGCAAACGCATTTCTTCATCGGCTGCGCGGTCTCGCCCTTCAAGCGCCACGAGCGCGAACTGCTGCCGCAATTCTTCAAGCTCATCCGCAAGATCGGCTGCGGCGCGAAATGGGTCATCCCGCAGCTCGGCTACGACATGCGGAAGCACCACGAGGTAAAACTGTTCCTCGACGCCCGCGGCATCGACGTGCCGATCATCGGCAACGTCTATCTACTGACGAAAGGCGTGGCGAAACTGTTCAACAGCGGCAAGCTGGCGGGCTGCGTCGTCACCGACAAGCTCGTCGAAGACGTGGAAAAATACGCCGCCGGGCCGGACAAGGGCAAACAGTTCTTCCAAGAACTTGCCGCCAAGCAGTTGGCCGTCTTCAAGGGCTTGGGCTTCGCCGCCGGATACTTGGGCGGCATGGCCAAGGCCGAGACCTTCGGGCAGATCATCGATCTGGCCAAGAGCTACGGCGAAAACGATTGGCGCGACTTCATCAAGGAAATCCAGTACGCCCAGCCCGACGAGTTCTTCCTTTTCGAGCACGATCCGGCCACCGGACTGTGCGAATCGAAGCAGATGAACCGGCAGTATTTGGATTCGCTCAAGCATCCGCCGAAGTCGAAAGAAGTGAACGTGAACTACCGGCTCTCGCGGCTGGTGCATAAGCTGGCGTTTACGCGCGACAAGGCGCTGTACCCGCTGTTGACGAAGATTTTCGCCCGGCTCGACAAGAAGCCCGGCTTCCTGCTCCGCATGGCGCACACGATCGAACACGCCGGAAAATCGGCGATGTACGGCTGCCAGGATTGCGGCGATTGCAGCCTGCCCGACTGTGCGTACCTGTGCCCGAGAAAATCCTGCTCGAAATGTGCCCGCAACGGACCCTGCGGCGGTTCGGCCGGCGGACGCTGCGAACTGGACGACAAGGAATGCTTCTGGGCGCGGATTTACGAGCGGCTGAAATACTACGGCGAATCGGAATCCATGCTCGAACGCCCGGTGACGATCTACAACGCTTCGCTGAAAAACACCAGTTCCTGGGCGAATACGTATTTGGATCGAGATCATCACGCGAAGAAGAAGTGAAGAGTGAAGAGTGGAGAGTGAAGAGTGGAGAGTGGAGAGTTCCTCGTTTTCACGCCCCGGTAATATTTTTTCGGCCAAAGGCCGAGCCGTTCTCCCAGCCCAGGGCAACGCCCTGGGGAAGGTGCATAGGATGAAATACATCGGCCCAACGGGCCATCAGTTCGCCAGAGTATGACTGGCCCGCTGGGCCGAAAATAGTTTTTCTTTCTCTCGTCCCCAGGGCGTTGCCCTGGGCTGGGAGAACGGCTGCCCCGTTGGGGCAAACGAAATACGGAATGTAAAAGTTTTTTCAGGTTGCTCAAGGATTTGCGCTCATGCAATCTCTGATTGAAAAAGCGAAAGTAGCATTCGATAAGGCACCAGCAGAAATAAAAGTTACACCTTCGATCCCAATTTTGTATTTTGGCGATTACGAGGCATATAGTCGATCAACAACTCGCATCGTAACAGTTGGCTTAAATCCATCATTGAATGAATTTCCAGAAGTCAAGCCTTTCCGAAGATTTCCTAACGCAGAAATATCATATACAGATGCCCTGAACAAGTATTTTCAAAATTGCCCGTATGACGAATGGTTCTCGACATTTGACTATCTATTGAAAGGATTTGAAGCTGGTTTTTATGGCAATTCGAAGAACACTGCTCTTCATACCGACTTGTTTTCACCGGTAGCTACTGATCCAACTTGGAGCGGACTTAATGAAAGATTTAGGAACGAATTAGGGAATTTCGGAAGACCGTTGTGGCGAGAACTAATAAAATTTCTTAAACCACATATCATCTTGATATCAATAGCTGAAAAATATTGCGAGAATATTACTTTCGAGTTTGTACAGAGATGGAAAGGGATTTTTACGATTCCTAGATCAAGACCGTATGTAATCAAACATGCGATAATCAAGATATCGGAAGATTCTAGGGCGGATTTATTGTTTGGACAAGCAGCACAGAAGCCATTCGGTACATTGTCCAATGAAATTAAAGAAACGATAGGAAAAACACTAAAAAATAAACTCTCAAATTGGTAATACAACCAACAATTCTAACGGGAGAAATCAAACATGCCCCTGCCCGGACTGACGATCATCGGGGAATCGATCAACGATTCCGTCCCCTCGACGAAGAAACTTTTCGACGCGAACGACATCGCCGGACTTTTGGAGCTTGCGAAGTCGCAAGACGAGGGCGGGGCGGGCTATATCGACGTGAACGTCGGCCCGCGCTCGCCGGAATTCATGGCCGAAATGGTCAAGAAAATCCAAAGCGTAACGGCCAAGCCGCTGTCGATCGATTCGCCCGACTACAACATCATCAAGGCCGGCCTCGAGGCCTACGACCTCGCCCGTGCGGGCGGCAAGAAGCCGATCCTCAATTCGATCAGCGCGCTTCGGTCGAAGATGTTCGATTTGTACGCGATTCAGCCGTTCATGCCGATTTTGCTGGTTTCCGAAAACGTGGTGAACGGCCAATCGCAGCCCTGCCGCACCGCCGAGGAAACCTACGCGGCGGCGAAAAGCATCGTGGGGGAGTTCCGCACGCGCTGCCCCGGCGTGAAGAATAGCGACTACATTATCGATCCGGGCATTGCGCCGTTGGGGAGCGATTCGGAAGGCAACATCCACCGCCTCTTGGCCTCGATGAAGCTGATCCGCGCCGACGCCGATTTCGCCGGCTTCCACGCTTCGGTGGGCTTGAGCAATTTCACGGTCATGCTGCCGCCGAAGCGCGCCGACGGCTCGCCGGTCAAAGGCCCGTTGGAAAGCGCGTTCCTCACCCTCGCCATGCCGCTGGGACTGGACATGGTCATCGGCTCGGTGAAACGCAAGTACGAGAAGCTAACGCCCGATCATCCCGCGATGGCCTGTTTGAACGCATGCCTCAAGCTCGAAGGCTTCGACGTGCTGATGCGCGTCCGCGAGTTTTATGCGTAGCGCAAGATGATATTCGAGATTGCAAATTGTAAATCTCAAATTTCAAATTGAACAACGGCGCGAGTCGCCGTGGGTGTACCATCGCGATCGAGCGCGTTGCGAAGCCGCAAGCGGCTTTTCCCTATTCACGATCCATATTCCACATCGCCCCCGCGTGGACGCGGGGGCTAAACTATCCCCTGTCCCCCATCCCCTATCCCCTGTTTCCATGCCCGACACTGCCCGTACGCTACCGCCCGACATTGAAATCGCCCGCCGCGCCACCCTTTTGCCCATCGCGCAAATCGCCGAGAAATTGGACATCGCCGAAGAAGATTTGGAGCATTACGGCAAGGTGAAGGCGAAGGTCTCGATGGATCTCTATCATCGGCTGGACGATGCTCCGACCGGCAAGCTGGTGCTGGTGACGGCCATCACGCCCACACCCGCCGGCGAAGGCAAAACGACCACCAGCATCGGCCTCTGCGACGGGCTGAATCGCATCGGCAAGCAGGCCACGGTCTGTTTGCGCGAGCCGTCGCTGGGACCGTGTTTCGGCATGAAGGGCGGGGCCGCCGGCGGCGGCAGAGCGCAGGTCGTGCCGATGGAAGACATCAACCTGCATTTCACCGGCGATTTTCACGCCATCGGCCTGGCCCACAACCTGCTGGCCGCGCTGTTGGACAATCACATCCACCAAGGCAACAAGTTCGATATCGACCCGCGGCGGATCGTCTGGAAGCGCGTGGTCGATATGAACGACCGCGCCCTGCGCGACATCATCGTGGGCCTGGGCGGCACGAACAACTCGATGCCGCACGAGAGCAGCTTCGACATCACCGTCGCCTCCGAGGTGATGGCCTGCTTCTGCCTCTCCGAATCGCTCGCCGAATTGAAGGAGCGGCTGGGGCGGATCATCGTGGCCTACACCCGCGACCGGAAGCCCGTCACCGCGGCCGATTTGAAAGCCAACGGCGCGATGGCCGTGCTGCTGAAGGACGCGCTCAAGCCGAACATCGTGCAGACGCTCGAGAACAATCCGGCGTTCATCCACGGCGGGCCGTTCGCCAACATCGCCCACGGCTGCAACAGCATCATCGCCACGAAACTGTCGATGCGGCTTTCCGAATACACCGTCACCGAGGCCGGCTTCGGCGCCGACCTGGGCGCGGAAAAATTCCTCAACATCAAGTGCCGCAAGTCGGGCATCAAGCCCAACGCCGTGGTCATCGTGGCCACGGTCCGGGCCTTGAAGCTCCACGGCGGCGTGCCGCTCAAGGAGCTTTCCAAGCCCAACGTCGAATCGCTCGACAAGGGCGTGGAAAACCTGAAAAAGCACATCGAGAACATCCACCGCTTCGGACTGCCGGTGGTCGTGGCGATCAATCATTTCTCGTCCGACACCGACGCCGAAATCCAATTCATCAAGGACAAGTGCGCCTACCTCTCGGTGAAGATCATCACCGCCGACCACTGGGCCGAAGGCGGCAAGGGCGCGGAAGAACTCGCCCGCGCGGTGGTCGAAGTGGTCGAGAGCACGAAGACCGACTTTTCGCTCCTGTATCCCGACACCTGTACGCTGTGGCAGAAGGTGGGCATCATCTGCCGCGAAATCTACGGCGCGACCGACGTGCTGGCCGACAAGAAACTCCGCGACAAATTCCACGCCCTGCAGGAAGCCGGCTTCGGCAACCTGCCGATCTGCATGGCGAAAACGCAGTATTCGCTCTCGACCGATCCGCTCTTGGTGGGCCGGCCGAAGAATTTCGACGTGCCGCTCCGCGACGTAATGGTCTCGGCCGGAGCGGGCTTCGTCGTGGTGCTCACCGGGGACATCATGACCATGCCCGGTTTGCCCAAAATCCCCGCCGCCGAGGCCATCGACATCAACAAAGATGGCGAAATCGTAGGATTGTTCTAGGTATCTATCCAAAAAACATGTCGGTTGGGATGGCAGTTGTACTGCCACCCCTTGAATCGCCGGTTAGCAGGGGTGGCAGTACAACTGCCGCCCCAACGAATTGAAAAGGGCGAAATCGTGGGTTTGTTCTAATCGCGAAAGGAAAAAACCATGCCTATTCGTCACGAACTTTCGGGCGAGGTCCGCGTCATCATCATCGATGAAGCGCGGCTCTTGGAAGGCTCCGCCATCGAGCAGTGCTATCGCGAGATTCTCGAAGTGCTCGACAAGACCGAGGAAAGCAACGTGCTGCTGCACTTCGGCCGCGTTACTTTCATGTCCTCCGCGGCGCTGGGAGTGTTGATCCGCATCAACAAGAAGTGCAAGGAATACCAAGTCGCGCTGAAGCTCTGCGGCATCGCCCCCGAAATCGGCCAGGTGTTCAAGATCACCGGCCTCGACAAGGTCTTCGACATCCAGCCCGATCTCGCCAAAGCGATGGAGGCCTTTCAGAAAGCGGGCCAGCTCTATTACCGCAAACGGCGTCCCAAGAGCTATGAAGTAACCTGAGATTGTCGGACAGCGATTTCGCGCGGCTTTTCCGCCGTCGCGCGCATTACCCAGCGTCGCCGGCGCGTGCTTTGTCGGCTGCCGCGTCATCGAATCGCCCGCCCTTCCCAACGGCGATTCCAGCCTCGTCTCGATCTCCGCGCGCGCATCTTTATGAGGGGGGGGATCGTCGCGAACCGCTGCAAGCTGGACGATTACTGCATAATTCGCGGCGGCATCGGTAGGCGATTCGCGCGATCCCGGACTTGCGGCGGATATTCATTTTTTCGCGGCGATTTTCGGCATTTTCAGCAGTCGCAATCGATTTCACTTCGGCCATTCGCGCCCTATAATTGCGGGAGGGCGGATTTGCTTAGGAGGAGGGAAACATGACCGCCTTGGGAAAGCAAGTTTCGGGCCTCTTTGTGGATCGGATGTGCCGGCAGTGGATCGTGCAGGATCCCGAAGGCAATTTCTGGCTCCTGCCTTCAGTCGAAGATCCTTGGGAGCTTCGCCAACCTTTTTATCCGAACGCCGAAACCGATCTGGAACCCGTGCCCGGACACTATAAAGACATGCTCGGACTGCCCTTTTAACTCGATCCAGGTGCATTATGACCGCGGAACAAATTCGGCTCGACGAAGCCCGGGACCGAAAGGCTCCTTGGAAAAAGTGGGGACCCTACCTCAGCGAACGCCAATGGGGGACGGTGCGCGAAGATTACAGCGAAGGCGGCGACGCCTGGAACTATTTCACCCACGACCAGGCCCGCTCCCGCGCCTATCGCTGGGGCGAGGACGGGTTGGCCGGCATCTCGGACGACCAACAGCGACTGTGCTTCGCGCTGGCCCTGTGGAACGGCAAGGACCCGATTTTGAAAGAACGCCTGTTCGGGCTGACCAACAGCGAGAGCAACCACGGGGAGGACGTGAAGGAATACTACTTCTACCTCGACAGTACGCCAACCCACTCGTACATGAAGTACTTGTACAAGTATCCGCAGGCGGCCTTTCCGTACTCCGATCTCGTCGAGACCAGCCGCCGCCGCAGCCGGCAGGAAATGGAGTACGAACTGCTCGATACGGGCGTATTCGAGCAAAATCGCTACTTCGACGTATTCGTGGAATACGCCAAGGAAACGCCCGAAGATATCCTGGTGCAGATCACGGTTCACAATTGCGGACCGGAACCGGCCGAGTTGCACGTCCTGCCGACGCTCTGGTTTCGCAACCAATGGTCGTGGCGCGCCAATTCGGAGCGGCCGATGCTCTTCCAGGCCGACGGCGCCGCCGGGCGGAACGTGGTCCATGCCG
The DNA here is from genome assembly GCA_020846145.1 of Pirellulales bacterium. GTDB lineage: Bacteria > Planctomycetota > Planctomycetia > Pirellulales > Thermoguttaceae > JADLEL01. The sequence goes on from JADLEL010000121.1 coordinate 8,510, forward strand.
CCGATCCCGACCTGGGTTCGCGCTATCTCTATTGCGATGGCGACGCGACGTTGCTGTTTACCGAAAACGAAACCAACACGCAGCGCATCTTCGGCGTTCCCAACCGAACGCCTTACGTGAAGGACAGCATCAACGACTATGTCGTTCAGGGCAATGTCGAAGCGGTGAATCCGGAGAAAAAGGGAACGAAAGCCGCCGCCCATTACCACATGGTCGTCGAGCCGGGCCAAAGCCAGGCGGTCCGCCTGCGGCTTTGCGACCGCGCGCCCGCCGACTTCGCATCGCACGATGGCAAGGGCGCAAACCCGCTCGGCAAGCCGTTCGACAAGGCACTCTGCGCCCGCCGCAAGGAGGCCGACGAATTCTATGCGAACCTCACTCCGCCGTCGTTGAGCGCCGATCAGGCCAACGTCATGCGCCAAGCCCTGGCGGGCATGATGTGGAGCAAGCAGTTTTACCACTACGACGTCGATAAGTGGCTCGAAGAGCGCGGAAGCGATCCCTTCAAGCCCGCGCAAAAAGCCGCGCCGCGCAACGACCAATGGCACCACATGTACAACGGCGACATCATTTCCATGCCCGACAAGTGGGAGTATCCCTGGTACGCGGCGTGGGATTTGGCGTTCCACGTGATTGCCCTGACGCTGGTCGATGTCGATTTCGGCAAGCAGCAATTGCAGTTGATGCTCCGCGAGCGCTACTTGCACCCCAACGGCCAGATTCCGGCCTACGAGTGGAACTTCGGCGACGTCAATCCGCCGGTCCACGCCTGGTCCACGATCTTCACCTATCGCCTGGACAAGGCTCAAAAAGGAGAAGGCGACACGAAATGGCTCAAGAGCTGCTTTCAAAAACTGCTCCTGAATTTCACGTGGTGGGTCAACCGCAAGGATCGTTCGGGGCGGAACGTCTTCGAGGGCGGATTTTTGGGCCTGGACAATATCGGCGTCTTCGACCGCAGCGCCCCCTTGCCTACCGGCGGGTATCTGGAACAGGCCGACGGCACCGCCTGGATGGCGCTGTTCGCCGACAACATGCTGGAAATCGCCATCGAACTGGCGATGACCGACGACGACTACGCCGACATGGTGCTCAAGTTCCTCGAACACGACACCTGGATTACCTCCTCGCTGGTGCATTTGGGCGGCGGCACGGGGATGTGGGACGAGGAAGACGGCTTTTTCTACGACGTGCTGCGGCTTCCCGACGGCCAAGCCCAGCGGCTGAAGGTTCGCTCGATGGTCGGATTGCTGCCCTTATGCGCGGCCACGTCATTCGAGCGGACGCTGCTCGTGAAATATCCCGAGATTGCGACGCGATACCGGCGATTCATCGACGCTCGCCCCGAGCTGACCGCGGCTTTTCACGATCCGCGAAAAGTCGGCCCCACCGGCCGCAGTCTCTTTGCCGTCCTCGATGAGCCCAAGCTTCGCTGCGTACTGGCGAAGATGCTCGACGAGAACGAGTTTTTGAGCGAGTACGGAATCCGCTCGCTGTCGCGCTATCACGCCGACCATCCCTATGTCTTCCATACGGACGGACGGGAATACCGCGTGGGCTATCTCCCGGCGGAATCCGATACCGGCATGTTCGGGGGCAACTCGAATTGGCGCGGCCCGATCTGGATGCCCGTCAACGCGCTGATCGTCCGCGCCTTGCTGCAATTCTACGCCTATTACGGGGACGAATTCACGGTCGAGTGCCCCACCGGTTCCGGCCGGCGGATGAACCTCTATCAAGTGGCCCAGGAAATCTCGCGCCGGTTGGGCAATATGTTCCTGAAAGACGAGAACGGGCGGCGACCGGTGTATGGCGGAGCGGGCAAGTTCCAGGACGATCCGCATTGGCGCGACTGCCTGCTGTTCTACGAATACTTCCACGGCGACAACGGCGCGGGCCTCGGCGCGAGCCACCAGACCGGCTGGACGGGAATCATCGCCCGGCTGCTGCACTTGTTCGAAACCCTTAAGCCCGAAGATATCCTCACGCGCCGCAAGGGGACGCTTGCCGCTTCCCCGGCCGAAGAATGTTGAATAGAGTGTACACGCACGCGATAAGGTCGAGTGCGTGCTTGCACGCATGCGAGGTAATTTTCAAGAGATTCCGCACGCAGAATAAACGTGCGTACAAGCACGCATCCTACAATTTTTTCCCAATCGCTCGAAAGGTGCTTTCATGAAAAAAAGCGACGCCGACGAACCGATCCCGAAAATGAAAGAAAAAGAGTACGCCAAGGAACTCCGCAAGCTGCAAACGGAACTCTGCCACTTGCAGGAGTGGGTGAAGCTGAAGGGGCTGCGGGTGATGGTGCTGTTCGAGGGGCGCGACGCCGCCGGCAAGGGCGGGACCATCAAGGCGATTACCGAGCGCGTCAGCCCGCGCGTGTTCCGGCTCGTTGCGCTGCCGGCCCCGTCGGACCGCGAAAAGACGCAAATGTATTTGCAGCGCTACATGCAGCACTTCCCGGCGGCCGGCGAGGTCGTGATCTTCGACCGCAGTTGGTACAACCGCGCCGGCGTCGAGCGCGTGATGGGCTTCTGTTCGGAAAAGCAGTACCGGGGCTTTCTGCGCGATTGCCCGCAGGTGGAAAAATACATCGTCGAGGGCGGGATCATACTCATCAAGTTCTGGCTGGAGGTCGGCAAAAAGGAGCAGGAGCGGCGGTTCGAGGCCCGCATCGACGATCCGCTGCGCCAGTGGAAGCTCAGCCCGATGGACGTCGAGTCGTGGACCCGCTGGTACGATTACTCCCGCGCGCGGGACGCGATGCTGGACGCCACTGACACCGCGCACGCGCCGTGGCACATCGTCCGCTCGGACGATAAGAAGCGGGCGCGGCTGAACTGCATCGCGCAGTTGCTCCGCCTCATTCCCTACGAAAGAGTGCCGCGAAAAAAGGTGAAACTTCCCCCGCGGTCGAACAAGGGCAAATACGACGACCAAGCCGCGCTCGCAGGCAGGAAGATCGTGCCGGAAAAGTTTCGAGGCGAGTGAGCTGATCGCGGACGACAGCCCCTGATATTTTAGTCCCTGCATATCGAGATAGAAATCATATTCACAAAATGTAAAAATTCTTCTCTTCGCCATTGGCTTTCCCGCACCCGGAAAAAATGGTCGATATTTCGTAAAACGCGGAATTTCGAGGGGGAATAGCGGGGCTTGTCGTTTTATCCCCTCGTTGGTTATAATGAATTGAAGAGGTATCGTTATGTTGCCCATTCATTTTCAAGCCGTTATCGGTCCCGAGCAGGTCATTCGGCCCCCGAATGGCATCAATTTGCCGGAGGGGCCGATCGAGGTTATCGTTACGACACCGGATGAGATGCGGCAATCCAACGACCGTCCACCGGCCGTGCGCGAGTGGCTGCTTGGTTTGGCAACGGAGTCGGAACGAGTCGCACCCCAGTTGCCGGCCGATTTGGCGGAGCTTCACGATCATTATGCGCATGGGAAACCGCGATCGTGATCGGGTTATTCGCCGACTCATTCTACTTTATCGCTCTTTTGAATCCGCGCGATCGCTATCATCGTGCGGCGGTTGAAGCTACCCATTCGATCGAAACTCCGTTAATCACGACGGCCTGGATCTTGGTGGAAACGGCCGATGCGTTATCCGCTCCCGATATTCGCCGCACGGTGTTTCGCTTCCTGAAGGATGCCGGACAAAATGATCAATTGAAAGTCGTTTCCGGCCCGGAGTGGCATGAACGAGGACTTTCGCTCTTCGGTCTGCGATCCGATAAAGACTGGTCGCTCACCGATTGCATCAGCTTTGCCGTAATGAAATCGTTTGATATTCGTTCGGCATTAACCGCGGACCATCATTTTGAACAAGCCGGTTTCCAGGCATTGTTAAAAAATGGATGAAGCGCAATAAACCATGGATATGCCAAGTTCGACATAACTACAATCAGGATCGACTTCTCCGGCGATTAACGGGAAAAAAGGACCGGGTGGCTTCGGGCGGGCAACTGTCAGGCCGCCCGGTCCTTTTTTGTTATCCCATCTACTTCGACAGTGCAAACTCGCTTAGAAGCGTTAAAATACGTAGTTTTATTGGTATAATAGGCAACTTAATGGCTTCGCTAAGTTACCCAATTTAATCATTGAATTCAAGTTAGCGCTGTCGAACTACCCACCCCCCCGATGATTGTGTAAACTTAAGATATTATACTTTGAAGGGCATTCATTCATGTTTAAATCGCATCCCTTTCATGTCCAACGATATTTCCAAAATCCTGAGCGAATGGCCGTACCAACCGGAAGAGGTCTTGGTGCGGATCGTGGCGGGCGACGACGGCAGGCGAAAATTGCAGTTGCGGATCGATTTGGGGATTTTGCAAATGGAACTGGACGGTCGGCCCGACGGACTGAAGCCCGAGAAGTGCGATTCGTGGCTCGATTATTACGAGCATCGGCAGCGGACGCACGACGAATTTCGTCCCGACAGCCCCCCTTTCTCGCTGAAGCCCGACGATTGCGCGCGGCTGTGGCGCGAAGGCGTACAGTATTATCACCGTTACTTGAGTTTTTGGCATTTGGACATGTACGAGCTTTGCGCCCGCGATACCCAGCGGAATTTGCGGCTGTTCGCTTTCGTTTGCGCGTTCGCCGAGGACGACCGGCAGAAGATGCAATTCGACCAGTGGCGGCCTTACGTGCTGATGATGCATACCCGGGCGGCGGCCATGCCGCTGGTGCTGAAAAAGGCGTACCGCGAGGCGTTTCGGGCGATCGATTCGGGGATCGAGGGAATCCGCGAATTTTTGGAAGAATATCACCAGAGTCATCGCGCCGAGGAGTGCGTCGAGTTGGCGAGCCTGGAGCGTTGGCGCGCGGAACTGCTGGCCCACGAGGAAACCGTCGCCGCGCTCGATCCCCAGAGCAAGATGCAGATTTTACGGCAAAAACTCGAACGAGCCATCGACGCCGAGGAATTCGAGGACGCCGCGAAGTTGAGAGATGAAATACGAAGTTTGGGGGAGAAAAGTGGAGAGTGGAGAGTGGAGAGTGGAGAGGGGAGAGGGGAGAGAGGTGAATGACGAAATCCAAAATCCGAATGACGAAAAATGTTCAAAATCCGAATGTCAAAGTGGCATGGAGTTTTTTCGTCATTCGTCATTTATCATTCGGCTTTCTTTCGTCCTTCGAACTTCGTCATTCGTCATGCCCCTCTCTCCCCTCTCCCCTCTCCCCTATCCCCCATCCCCTATTCCCTAAACCCTATCCCCTAAAATGATTTGCGTCAGCATCGGTCGCGGCCGGCATCGGCACATGCTTGCGGAACACAAGCACCTGGTGGAACAGGGCGCTCGCCTGGTCGAGTTGCGCCTGGATTACATTAGCGGTGAAGTGAATATCAAACGGCTGGTCACGGACCGCCCTTGCCCGGTGGTGATCACCTGCCGCCGCCCGCAAGACGGCGGGAAGTACAACGGCGCGGAGGAGCAACGGCTGCTGTTGTTGCGGACCGCGATCGCCGAGGGCGTGGAGTACGTCGATCTGGAGGAGGACGTGGCCGGCCAGATTCCGCGCTTCGGCCGCACGAAACGGATCGTCAGCACGCACGATTTCCGCAAAACGCCGGAAACGATCGAGGAAACCCACCGCCGCCTCGCGGCCTGCGACCCGGACATCGTCAAAATTTCGGCGATGGCCAACCATCCCCACGACAATCTGCGGATGCTCGAACTCTCGCGGAAGAGCAAGGTCCCGACGATCGCGCTGTGCATGGGCGATATCGGCGTCCCCTCCCGCATCCTGGCCGGTAAATTCCGCTCCCCCATGACCTACGCCACGTTCTCCCACGAACGGACGCTCGCGCCGGGTCAGCTCAGCTTCCAGCAGATGACCGAAATCTATCGCTACGACGCGATCAACGCCGAGACCGAAGTCTATGGCGTGATCGCCGATCCGATCGGGCACAGTTTAAGCCCGCAGATTCACAACGCCGCCTTTCATTCGCTGGGATTGAATAAGGTTTACGTTCCCTTCCGCGTGCCGCGCGAAGATTTGGCCCGCTTCCTCGACGACGCCCCGGCGCTGGGCGTCCGCGGCCTGAGCGTAACCATTCCGCACAAGGAGGAGGTCATCAAGAAGCTTTCCGAGTGCGACGCTTCGGTCCGCGGCATCGGCGCGGCCAACACCGTGATATTCAACGGCAATAAGCGGCTAGGCTACAACACCGACTATCACGCCGCCATGAGCACGCTCGAAGAAACGTTGCGCCAGGAAGGCATGACCGAAACCCGCGAGGAATACATGCTCCGCGGCCGAACCGCGCTGGTGCTGGGGGCGGGCGGAGTGGGCAAGGCCATCGTCCACGGCCTGCTGCGGCGCGGCGCGCAGGTGGTCGTAACCGACGGACTGCCCAAGCAAGCCGCAACCCTGGCGAAAAACTTCAACTGCCGCTCGGTCGATTGGGTCGGGCGGCATTCGATCTCCGCCGACCTGCTGTTCAACTGCACGCCGGTGGGCATGCACCCGAACGTCGATGAAACGCCCTACGACAAGCACCACATGCGGCCGTCGATGATCGTCTTCGACGCGGTCTATAATCCCGAAAACACCCTGTTGATCAAGGACGCGCGGAGCCGCAATTGCACGGTCGTCACCGGCGTCGAGATGTTCGTCCGCCAGGCCTGCCTGCAATTCAAGCTCTTCACCGGCCGGGATGGCCCCGCCGAACTGATGCGCGAAGTGATCCGCCGGGCAATCGGGGCCGCCAAGCACTAACTAATGCTGAATGCTGAATGATGAGGGAAAATTAACCACAGAAAAACTTTTTTGATTCCATCCTATCCCTTCGTAATTCGACATTCGTCATCCCCATTCATCATTCATCATTCAGCATTCCTACTTCCTCCCATGCTTTCCCTCATCGGCTATCGCGCGACCGGAAAAACGACGCTGGCGAAACTGCTCGCCGAAAAACTGGGCTGGGAGTGGCTCGACGCCGACGTGGAGATCGAGCGCGCGGCGGGCAAGAGCATCGCGCGGATTTTCGCCGAGGACGGCGAACCGGCCTTCCGCGACTTGGAAGCGCGGATCATCGCCGATCTCTGCCGCCGCGAACGCCTGGTCCTGGCGACCGGCGGCGGCGCGCCGCTGCGCGAGGAAACCCGCCGCGCGCTGCGCGCGGCCGGCAAAGTCGTCTGGCTCACCGCGCAGCCGGAAACGATCCACGCCCGCATGACGGGCGACGCCACCACGGCCGAGCGTCGGCCGAGCCTGACCGACCGCGCGCCGCTGGAGGAGATCGTGCAACTTCTCGCCCGCCGCGAACCGATCTACCGCGAAACGGCGGATTTCGCCGTCGAAACCGAAGGCCGCCAACCGGAGGAACTGGCCGAGAAAATTTTACGTCTCGTTCGAAACGAAAGCGACCTGCCCCAATCGGACGCCGAGTGGAAGAAGATTCTCACGCCCGAACAATACGACGTAACGCGAAAAAAGGGCACGGAACCCGCTTTCACCGGCGAATACACCGATTGCTTCAAGGACGGCGTCTATCGTTGCGTCTGTTGCGGCGCGCCGCTGTTCGCATCGGACGACAAGTATCATTCGGGCTGCGGCTGGCCCGCCTTCTCCAAACCGGCCGGCGGCGACAGCGTCGAGGAATCGCGCGACGAGAGCCACTTCATGGTCCGCACGGAAATTACGTGCCGCCGTTGCGGCGCGCATCTCGGCCACGTCTTCGACGACGGCCCCGGCCCCGCCGGCTTGCGCTACTGCATCAATTCCATCGCCCTGAAATTGGAAGAGCGCGGATCCAACGACCCGCCGCGCAAATAATTCATTAGCGGATTCTCCGCGATTTTGCGGCGAGTTTTCCTGGCGGGCAGGCTGCTTCCGCCGGGAGATGATTTTTCGCAACCGACTCGTCCGCGCGTTCCTCCGCGAATCGGAAGAATTATCTTTCGCCGCAACCTCTTGCCTCCCTTGAACTTCCGCTCGAAAACGGAAAATATTCGTGGAAAAAAGCCGGGCCTTTCGCTATCGTGGGTCTTAGTACATGTACACAAGTACATTATCTACCGTCACCCCTTCCGAAAGGAGCATTTCATGGCCCGCCTCCCCTATCCCGCACTCGCGCTCGACAACATCACCCGGGCGATCGATATCGTCCGCGCCGGCCAAGTCGTGGAAAAACGCGACTTGTTCGCCAATCTCGCCTGGAACCTCCAAGGACCGCTGCAAGCCTTGGTGTTTGGCAATCCCGACGCGCCCCCGACCGCCGCGGCGATTGACGAGGACGCCGATCTCGCGGCCGATCTCGACGAACGCCTCGACGAATTCGCCTGGGTTCTCGATTGCGCCCGGTCGCAATACAACGCCGTCGCGGCGGCCAACGACGTGGCCGCCGACGCGAAGTCCATCGATCCCGCGACAATTCTGGCCATCGTCAATATCGTGCTGCAACTGATCGACGCCTGGCGAAAGCGGCGGAATTAGATCTTGGGACTTGGGTCTTAGGACTTGGGTCTTGGATTCCAAGCTCCAAGACCAAAGACTCAAAACCAAAGTCCCAAACTACCATTCCTAGGAGTCCGATATGAAAATCCCGCATTTTATTCCAATCGTACTTTTGCTTGCCGGCCTTGGCCGCGCCGGCGAACCGTCGCTCCAACTCCTGGCCGCGGAGGCCGAGCCGGCGGCGAAAATCACCGCTCCGGCGAAGGCGCAGGTCGGATTCCCCGTCCAACTGCAAACCGAAGGCTCCGTCGGCAAGGCCCTGAAGTGGATCGTCTTTCCCGCCGAGCCCGACGCGGTTTTTCTCGCGGTGGTAACCGAGGACGGCCAGCGCGTCGGGCTGTTCGTCAGCCCCAAGCCGGGCACTTTTTATTTCGCGCTCGTGGCCGCGTCGGGCGAGAAGATCGCCGTGGCGAAGCATACGCTCGTCGTCGAAGGACCGCGGCCGAATCCCGATCCCGCGCCCCAGCCCGTCCCGCCTCCGCCCGTGGGCAAACTGTGGACCGTGATCGTCGCGGAGTCGGGCCAACTCACGCCGGCCCAGGGCAAGCTCGTCGCCTCGAAGGCCGTCGCCGATTACCTCCGGGCGAAGGGATTCCCCAAGGCGTGGATGATCGACAAGGACGTTTTGGACGAAAACGACCGGCAGCCGCCGACCCTCGCGGAATACATCGCCCGCGCGAAATCGCTCCCCTACCTGTTTCTCGTCTCCGATGCCGGCGCCGTGCTTCACGAGGGCTCGCTGCCGGAAAGCGAAGAAGCATTGCTGCAATTGTTGAAGAAGTTCGGTGGCTAAAAAAATGAATGACGAATGACGAAGCTCGAATGACGAAAGAAATCCGAATGACGAATGACGAATGAGTACATATTCCGTTAGTGAAACTACACTTTAGGGCTTCGAGCTTTGAACTTCTTTCGTCATTCGAGCTTCGTCATTCGTCATTTCCCATCCCTTTACCTCCAGCCCACGCTCCCATGCACACCAACCATCATATCGAAGAAACTCCTCAAGCCACCGGCTGCCTGCCGCGAAGCTCGAAAGTCGGCGAAAACGCCCTCTTTCCCGTGGCCGGAACGGTCGATGCCTGTCCGCTCCTTTCGCGGTCGGACTGGATTGAATGTTCGATCCGCCACAAAGTCTGGACGGTCATCGACCAGAATCCGCAAAGCTCCTGCTGTCCTTCGGCGGCGGCCGGCGCGGCGATGATCCTCCGCGAAATCGCCGGCCAAAAGCGGATTTTGCTCTCGCAAGGCTCGCTCTACGGGCAGATCAACGGCGGGCGGGACGCCGGCGCGAATATCGAAGACGCGCTCGACGCGATGATGAACGTCGGCGTCTGCCCGGCGTCGCAAATCGATCCGAAAAACTGGCAAGGCCGCGGTTGGCCGCGCGATTGGAAGGCGGAAGCGAAAAAATTCCGCGTCCTCGAAGCCTTCGATTGCCCCACGTTCGACGCCGTCGCCTCCGCCGTGCAGCGCGGAATGCCCGTGGTCTTCGGCGTCTTCTGGGGCGCGGGCGGACACGCCCTAACCGCCGTCGGCCTGAAGAAGAACGGCGGCGGCTGGAACCTGGAATTTTTGAATAGCTGGGGAGCATCCTGGGGCGACGGCGGCTTGGGCTTCCTCCCCGAAGCGAAGTGCCGCGGCATCGCTACCTTCGGCGCATTCGCCCTCCGCAGCGTTGCCATCCCCGCCGGCGAAGACCTGCCGCCGGCGTTGAAATAAATCGAAATAAAGCGAGCCGAGGGGGTTTATCCCTCGGCTCAACCGGCTGACCAATTTCGCGTTTCAGCCAAGGGGATAAACCCCTCGGCTCGCTTGACACAAGAACATCCATCCATTCCACACTTTCAGGAGACCATCATGCGTATCCATCCCTATGTTCTCGCATCGATTGCCGCGGCCGTCTTATGTTGCGGCTCGGCCTCGTTCGCCGGCGGCTGCAAAACCTGTCCCAACGGTTTTTGCCCCTTTCCCGTGCCGATCGGAAAACCGATCGCTCCGCCGTCGATTAAGAATCCGCCGAAACTTGCGGCGCCGACCTGTACGTCTTGTGCGTCCGCCGCCTCCGCTCGTCCCCGCCGCGCCATCGTTCGCGTCGTCGGCCGTTTGTTGCATCCTTGCGGAATCATCCGCTATCGGTGCCCAAGGAACTAAAACGAGAAACTCCAAGACTTAAAACCAAAGACCAATAATCCTCAATCCAAAACCATTCCTACGGAAACCAAATCATGTTCGCGCAAACCGATATTTTCAGCCTCGACAAATGGGTCATGGTCGGGAAAGACCTGGGCATCGGTGCCATGTTCGCCCTCGTGCTGTTGGCCCTCGGCGCTTGCGGATCGTTCTATATTCTTCGCGCCGGCTTCGGCAAGCGGGGCTTCGTGCGCGAGTTTTTCGACGGCGTGAAGAACGCGGCGATCGAATTTTTCGACCGTCTCACGCAAACGCTCGACCGCCTCGAAGCGGCCGCCGCCGAAAGCCGCGACTATCACCGGCAGCAAGCCGCCGTTTGCCGGACGATGCTCGATGCCCATACCGATCCCGCGGGACCGTGCAACCTCGCCGGCATCCGCGCGGCGGCCGCCTGCGGCCTCGACGCCCTCGAATCGATCGGCGAGCAAGTCGGCGCGGACGTCGCCAAGCACGTCGAAGCCGCGAAAAACAAACTCATCGCTTGACGATCGTCGAACAAATCCGACGGTGCCATGCCCACGCTTGTCGTGGGCATGATGTTGGATGGGCGTGAGTATTCGGCAATCGTACTCAGCCCCCCACATGCCCACGACAAGCGTGGGCATGGCACCCATCAAGCTATCGGAAAATCAAACCTCCCTTCCCCGAAAGGAACCCACATTATGGCAAACTCATTCGACACGCAGGCCAACGGCTGGCGGGACGACGGCAGCGAAAGCGGCGTCCTCCGCACCGAATTGGCCCGCGGAAACCTGGTCCTCCGCCCGCTCCCGGCGGCCGATTTCTCGATCGTTACGGCGGGCAGCGGCGTCTGCAATCCCGTTGCCGACGGCGGCGGATCGCGCTGCGGAAACCAATACGCGTTCCTCAGCGTGCCCGACGCCGCATCGTTCGTCGGCCTGACCTTCTCGTTCAACGGCCGCGCGCTGGGATTATGTTACAGCACGACCTCGACGCCGGGAACGAAGAACGCCTCGGCGATCATCGACGGCGTCGCTTATCCCCTGCCGCCGGCGCCGCGCAAGGTCCTGGACCCCGCCGACTGCAATCCCGGCGCGGGCTATCACTACTATCCGGTGGCCGAGAATCTTGCCGACGGCCCGCATCAATGCACGCTCGCCGTAACCGGCGACGCCGCCGGCGCCGCGCAGATCGTTTACCTGTACGGCATCTTCGTCGAGGAACGGGTGGGCAATCGGCCCGCCCCGCCCAGCGCGGCGCTGGCCAATTCCGCGCTGGTAACGACCGCCGCGCGGCAAACGCTCAACGCGCTGTTCGCTTACAACAACGCCGCCAACTACATTTCGGCGATCCATCTGGCCAACGTTTCGGGCGCCGATTGCCTCGTAACGCTCGATAAGAATAGCGTCGCCTTCTGGCGCGAGATCGTTTCGGCCAACAAAACGCGGGAGATCAACTTCCCGCTGCCGGTGGCCATCAGTTTCAACTACGGCATCGCCTGCCAGTCCGCCAACGCCATCCAAACTTCGTTATGGGGGTACGCACTATGAGAAAAATCCAAACCAACTACGCGAAATCTCCCGTCAAAACGCTGGCGGCGATGGGCGACAGCCTGACCTTCGCGTCGGCGCTGGGAGTCCCCGCTCATTTATATTGGCCGGAAGTACTGGCGGCAAGCCTGCGAAGCCTCGACGCGCCCCTGAAAGCGCGGAATTTCGGCGCCGGTGGATCGACTTCGCTGGAAATGCTCGAACGGCAAGCGAGCATGACGCAGTTCGACGTGCCCGCGCTGGGTATCCTCTTCGCCGGACACAACGATCTCAACCTGAACGGCACGCTCGCCGCCGGATCGGGCAACGCCAACCGCACGATCACCATCTGCTTGCGTCCTTCCAAAGGCGCGAACAACGCCGCGGTCGTCGGCGCGGCCGTGGCCTTTATTTCCTGGAACGGCGGCGCGAATAAAGCAACCGCCGTCAGCGTAACCGCGCAAACCTCGACGACCATCACCGTCTCCACGGCGTCCGGCGACAATCTGCCGTCGGGAAGCACCGCGGTCAATGTCCGCCTCGACGCCAAGGCGAATATCGAGAGCATGACGGACTTCCTGCTCGAGGCCGGCTGTCCGAAGGTCGTCGTCTGCTCGACCCATTTTCAGAATTTCAACGGCGGCGGAGACAATTCGGCGGGCAACGTGCCCTATCCCGCGCCGCAGACCGGCCTCCGGCTCGATCTCTGGAACGCGCAGCGCGCGGCGGCCCTCGAAACGGCCGCCGCATGGCCGGGCAAAGTCGCGTTCTGCAACCTTTACGCGGCAATGCACAACGCGCTGACGAATCCCAATAATCCGTTCCATCAGGCGAACCAAGCGGGCGTCGATGCCTTTTGGCACGTCGCCGCCGCCAATACGCACCTGAACGCGCTCGGCAACCGGATCGTCGCCCACGCGTTATTGGCGACCCTGCAAAGTCAAACGGGTTGGCTCAATGACTTGAAGAGTTGAGAGCCGATATCCCCGATAGTCGCCCTCTTCGGGCACCGACCGAAGGGGGCGGAGGCGGCGGGATAAAAGGGAGCGCGGGGATCGGATTCCCTGCTCCTATGTCCTTACTTCACCGCGGTAAAGCCCAGGGCTTCGATCATGCGGAAATCTTCGCTGGGCGGCTGGCCGGCGGTGGTGAGGTAGTCGCCGACGAAGATCGAATTGGCGGCGTAGAGGCCCAGCGGCTGCAAGGGGCCGAGGTGCATTTCGCGGCCGGCGGCGATGCGGAGTTCGCATTTCGGATTGCTCAAGCGGAAGAGGCACAGCGCTTTCAGGCAGTAGCGCGGATTGAGCCGCCGGATGCCGGCCAGGGGCGTGCCGGGGATCGGCTGCAAAAAGTTGATCGGCGTGGCTTCGACGGCGAGCCGGCCGAGTTGCAGCGCCAGATCGACCACGTCGGTTTCGTCCTCGCCCATGCCGACGATGCCCCCGGAGCATATTTCCAATCCGGCGGCGCCGACGGCTTCGAGCGTGGCCAGCCGTTGGTCGTAAGAATGCGTGCTGCAAATTTGCGGGTAGAAGCGGCGGCTCGCGTTGAGATTGTGATTGACTCGATCGATGCCGGCGGCCGCGATTTTCGCCGCTTGCCCGGGCGTAAGCAGGCCGACCGATGCGCAGACGGCCAGGCGATGCCGCCGCTTGATTTGCGGCACGGCCTCGGCCAGCACGTCGAGTTCCCTTTCGCCGGGCGTGCGGCCGGAGAGGACGATGCAATAGGTGCGGGCGCCGAGTTCGGCGGTGATCCGCGCTCCGTCGAGGATTTTTTCCGGCTCGACGAGGTTGTATTTCGGGATTTCGGCGGTCGAGACCCGCGATTGCGAGCAATAACCGCAATCTTCGCCGCAGTGTCCGCTTTTGGCGTTGATGAGGAAATTCAGGTGCACCGCGTTGCCGAAATAGCGGCGCCGCACGCGGTAGGCGGCGGCGAGGATTTCGAGGAGCTCTTCGTCGGGGGCGCGGAGCAGGGCGAGGCCCTCTTCGGCTGAAATCGCATGGCCCGACAAGACGCGATCGGCCAGATCGAGCCAGGGAGAATCGTTGGGGGAAGGGAGATCGATCATGATGCCAAGTTTAGCGTCGTGCCTTAGACCAATGGTTATTGATGATTTTTGGGGTGCCACGGGCATCTTGCCCGTGCTTCACAAGGCGCCGGCGAGACGCAGGCGGCGCCCAAAATGCGACGGTCTGCATGAGTTGAATGATAAATGTTTTATCGCTAAACTTACAGAGGGGTGGATGGAGTTATCCGAACCGGGAGAGTCGAAAAACATGCGATATGCCCTCATTATGGCGGGCGGATCGGGGACGCGGCTGTGGCCGATGAGCCGCGGCGATCGGCCCAAGCAACTGCTCCCCTTCCTCGAAGGCAAGAGCCTGCTCGAAATCGCATTCGATCGGCTGGAAGGCTTGATCGACCGCGAAAATCGCTACGTCTGCGCGGGCCGGCGGCACGAGCGGGCGATTCTCGCCGAAATCCACGGCCTCGAAAAGCAAAACTTCCTCGGCGAACCGGTGGGCCGCGACACGCTGGCCGCCGTGGGTCTATCCGCCGCGGTCCTGGCGGCGCAAGACCCTAAGGCGGTCATCGGCGTCTTCACGGCCGATCATCTCATCGAGCGGGCGGAGGAGTTCCGCCGCATCGTTGCGCTGGGTTTCGAGTTGGTCGAGCATTGCCCGGAAACGCTGGTTACGTTCGGCATCGCGCCGACCGCGCCCGCGACGGGCTACGGCTACCTGGAACTCGGCGAGAAGATCGCAAACCACGATTTCGCCTGGAAGGTCCGCCGATTCAAGGAAAAACCGCCGCTCGAACTGGCGCAAAAATATCTCGCGGAAGGGCCGGCACGCTACCTGTGGAACAGCGGCATGTTCGTTTGGCGAGCGAATACGCTTTTGGACTGCGTCCGCCGCTACGAGCCGGAGGTGCACGAAGGGCTTTGCGAAATCGCCGCGGCCTGGCAAACGAACCGGCGAATCGAAGTGCTGGAAAAAGTCTTTCCGCGGCTGAAGAAGATCAGCGTCGATTTCGCGGTGATGGAGCGGGCCTCGCGCGAGGAAACAATCCGCGTGGCCGCCCTGCCGATGCCGCTTACCTGGCTCGATATCGGTTCCTGGCCGTCGTTCGCGCAAACCTGCCGCCGCGACGAACGGTCGAACGCGCTGGCCGGAGGAGAATGCGTGCTCCTCGACAGCGCGAATTGCCTTGCCGCGTCGAGCGATCCGGAGCATTTAATCGCCCTTGTCGGCTGCGAGAATCTGCTCGTCATCCACACGCCCGACGCCACGTTGGTTTGCCCCGCCGACCGGGCCGAGCAGATCAAGGAACTCTACCAGCAGATCGAAAGCCGATACGGGGGGAAGTATTTGTAACCGATCAAGGAGAAAGGCGATCCTGGAACCAGCGAGCCGAGGGGATAAAGCCCTCGGCTCGCTCTGTTACCGCCTTCACTTTTACGCCGCCTTTCGGCGGTGGGAGTTGTCGGCCCAGCGGTCGATTTCGCCGCGGTCGATGCGGCGGATCGTTTTCTCCCCATTGGCCGCAATGGTTTCGTGCAGCGCCAGCGAGCGCGGGTGGAGCATTCGCGGCACGAAGAACCACATCCGCTCCAAGCGTTCGGTTTCCCGCGGTGCGGAGATGAGGAGCAGATCGATATCGGTCAGCGAATTGGCCGAGCGCATGAGCGCGTCGCAGGGATCGCCGGGGATGAGCTTGATTCTCGCCGCGGATTTCTTGAGCAGCCGGTAGGCTTCGATCAGCGTCAAGCCGGGGCCTTCGGCGGAATCGCGATCTTCGAAGGAATCGATGCCGACGTAATGGATCTTGGGTCGCTCGCAGTGCCGCGCGGCGGCGTCGATCATTTTAAGCGCCCGGCTGCCATCGCCGATGCCCATCTCGACGATGCGAGTAATCTTTTCCTCAAGAATCGCCCGATAAATGAGCCGATCGGCGGCGGGTTTGGCGAAATGCGAAAGATAGAATGTCTTCCAGCGGCTGGTCGGTGGCAAAGTTACCCTCCCTGGCAACTGCGCGAGTCCTTGGAGCGGTCATTCATGGTTGTATTCGTCATTTGGCATACGAGAAGTTTAATCGGGGGATTTTGGAATCGCCAAGAAGGAAGCGATTTACCACCGCGTTTAGCCCCCGCGTCCACGCGGGGGCTATCATGCTTCGCCAACGCTCGTCCGTTTACTGCCGTTGCGTGCGATAGTTTTCCGGCACGGCGCGGTAGCGATTGGCTTCGACGGGGGCGTTCGCGTCGGGCGTTTCTTGGGTGACGCGGTCTTGGTAATAGAGCGTGTTCTTTTCGGAGATCAGCCGCGTGCCCATCGCCTTGCAATGCACTTCGGCGCGGAAGACGTGGTTGCCCGCCGTTTCGGCCTTGGCGCGGACTTTGAAGACGATCTCCGCGCCGGGGGCGAGAGTGGCCAGCGGTGCAAAGGCCACTTGTCCGGGGCCGATGCGGTTCGGGCCGCCTTCGGCGGCGATCGGTTCGATGCCCCGCGAAAAATAGCTCAACACCTCGACGCCCTCGGCGATTTTCGTGCCCCGGTTGCGGACGCGGACTTCATAAATCGCCTCGTCGCCGAGCGAAACGGGACCGGGGGGATCCTGCACGTCGAGGGCGAGGCTGGCGGCGGCATCGACCTGCGTGCTCGCGCCGGCGGCGGTGGTCAACTCATCCTCGGCGGCGGCGGCGACGTCCAACCGCGCCGTGCCCGCAGCTCCCAGGCGGCACTTCATGGAGTAAACCTGCTCGAGTTGCGGATTGAGGCTTTCCAAAATCCATTGCAGCTTGGCGCCCTCGGCATCGGCGCGGACGCCTTCGATGCCGCCGATGTATTTCATGCCGGCCGGCAGCGCGGCCGAAAAGCGGATATTCGCGGCGGGGGCGTTCCCCGGATTCCGCACGCGGATGAGGTACGTGCCCGTCGCGCCGACGTATTGCAGCCGCGGCCCTTCGACGATCACTTCCAAGCCCGCCCGGCGGACCAGCACCCGCTCGGTCAATTCGGCGTGGATGCCGGCATCCCCCTTGGCCTCGACTTGAATGCTCAATTCGCCGGCCTGCCGGGCGGTGAGTTCGATATCGATGTTCTTGCTTTCGCCGGCGGGCAGCACGCCGAGCTGGTAGGTCGCCGGGACGTTCTCGCCGGAGCCGATCGGCATGAGTTTGACGACCACGCCCTCGGCGTCGCCCGTGCCGGCGTTCATCATCTTCAACCGATACGTTTCTTTCTTGCCGTAGAATACGTCGCGGGGGCCTTCGAGTTGCATTTCCAGCTTCGGTTCTTGGACCTCGATCATCGCCTGGGAGGCGACGGGCTTGTAGTCCCAACGCACGACGAGATCGAACGGCTTGCTCTGCCGGGGGATGATCTTGAGCGACAGTTTTTCCTTCGATTTGGCCTCCAGCCGCCCGACTTTCCATTGAAACGCCGCGGCGGATTGGCCCGGCGTCGCGAGCTGCGGCGTTCCGGTCGATGCATCGGCGTTGGCCACTTCGGCCCATTCGGGCAGGCTGACGAAAACGATCAGCTCTTCGGCGGCGACTTCGCCGGAGTTCGCGAGTTCGACCTCGTAGGTCGATTCCTTGCCCACGATGATCTTCCGCGGTCCGAGCGTCTCGACGCTCAGCACCGGCCCGCGGCGGGTAAAGAGCAGTCCGTCATCTTTCGCGTTATGCGGGGGATTCGCGGTCCGGGCCGGATTGGAAGCCGACGCGGCTTGCGGAAGGCTCGAAGTCGCGCCGTCGCTTTTCTCGCGGACGTTCGGCGAAGTGCGTTGGGCGAGAGCGGGTCGATTCGCGGGCGCGGAAACCGCCGGCCGTTTGGCGGGCGTCGGTTGATCGGCGGGCGTCGCCTGAGCGGCGATTGTCGGCCGGCTTGCCGGCGTCGGTCGATCGGCGGCGCGAGTCCCTTGCGCGCCGGAAATCGACGCTTGGCGCGCGATTCGCTCGTCAACCGAAGGCGAATCCGCGACGGCGGGCGCGTTGCTCGAGCCGGCGGCCGGGCGCGGTTCCGTCGGCGCGGTCGTTTTGAAGGCCGAAGTCCGCGATTGCATCAACCGATTCTGGATCGGCTGAGACGGCGGAGGGCCGAAATCGGCGATCTGCGCCGCTTGCGGAATTCGATTGCCGGACGAAACGGCGGGACCCGATGCAGCGGCGGATGGTTCCGGCTTGGCGGCGGCATGGGACGGTTCATCATTATCCAACAACGAAGTGCCCAACAAGGGACGATAAGGTTTTGCCGTCACGGACGGCGGCGCAACCGGCGTTCTCGCCGCGGATTGAGGAGCGGAATGAGGTATCTCGATGCGGTTGGCGGGAGCAGATGGGGCGGAGGTCCCGGCAACCGGACTGCTTTGCGGCGCATTCGGCGCGGCGATGCTGCCCGCGCGCTGCGCGGCGTTCTCGTAGGGCAAGCTGTCCGAATTGGTTTTTTTCGGAGCGGTTTGCGTGCTCGGCCGTGCCGGAGGCGCTTCCGCTTCCTTTTCCGGCCCCGTGCCGAAAAGCGTGCGGCCTAAATCGTCCAGCCGCTGGCCGAACGTCTTACCGCCGAATAGACCCTGGGCGTTGGCCTGGGGGCCGAAACCGAGAATGGCACTGCAGAGCAATGTAAAGACGATTGATTTTGCTACCGACATGATTTTGACCCTGTGCTAGACGAGGGTTGGCATGAAGAGGGAATTCCACCATGCGGTATCGACAGGATGATATTGAGGGTTTAGTAAACTTTTTTGATTTTCGCGTTAAAGCAAGATGGGTAAGATGAGCATTTCAGGAAAACCATTCATTAGGATAATAGATGCTGAATCAGGAATGAAGCATAGATTCATCTCTGTGCGGTTTGAGAATTTGCCGCGCGTTTGATTGAGACTTTGAATTCGGACGAGAGGGACGGAATTCGGCGGGCGAGGCGTTCGCTCAGCAGACCGGGGGGTTTTTGTGCAGCGAGATCACCCAGGTATTCCACCAATTCATCACGAGCCGCCGATGGCCCATGGCACATAAAATGAATCCACGCCCAGGAGTCCCGGTATTCCGCTTTGCCCATTGAGGCCACATCGCCGATTTTTTCCAGTTTTTCCATTTTTGGAACGCTGCCGAATCGCGCATTCCAAAGAACGCTGGAAAAATAGGGCGCTCCGTTCAGTCGATTTCGAGCGGAAACTTCAAAATAACTCGCCAGCCCTTCGTCCAGCCAAAGCGGAACGAACGGCAAAACGGCGTGCAGCAGGGCATGGGTGCATTCGTGCCGCAAGTCGGCCTCGAATTGAGAGCTTTTATAAGCAAAGACCCGGCCCAATCCATTAGCCCGGATGAAGAACGCCCGCCGAAAGGGCAAAGTCGGATAAATCCGCTCCAAATAGCGGCGATAGGTAACTTCATCGTGGAAAAGGTAAACCTCGATGGCTTCCTTGGCGGGCGCGATTTGCAGCGTCCGCACCAGTTCGGCCTGCAATGCGGCAAGTTCGCTCAGTAATTCGTGCTGAGGCTCCAAGTTGAAATCCGCCCGACACACAAAAGGTCCGACCGTGCGGATATAGGGCCACTCGGCGGCGGGGGCAATTTCTAGCGAAAGTAATAGGGGAATAAGCCCTACTGCTATCGTGATGGTTTTGTGGTAAAGCGACATGGGAGCGAGATGATCCGAAACTGACCCTCAATTGGGGAGTGAAAAAATCCCCTTTGCATTTCGCGGTGAAAATTCGTATAAAGGTGGACTGCGAAGATTAAAGCGGCTTGCCGAAGAGGTCAAGGGCAATCGTCCCCCTCTCGAAAGTCGTTGAGTTTCCCGTTAAAATGTGATTTTATCCCGCCTTGTTTGGTGGCATAGTTCGGAATTTTTTTACCCCAAGTTCGGCTTTTTTTCCTTTTTGCCACCCGCCTGCTTTGCCCCGTTGCCCCAATTCCCCTAAATTTGGCGATGCGCAGGTTCATTTATTTGACGTGTAGAGGATGAACTCGGCTATGCCACATTCCGCGATTGGACCGATTGCCGTACACCTGCCGGAACGAGTTGAAGACATCGACCAATTGGCGGCCGAGTTTCCGCGATGGGACATCCCCACGATTTATGCCAAGACGGGCATTCGCGCGCGGCACATCGCCGCGCCCGACGAGTGCGCCTCGGACCTCGGCGTGGCGGCGGCCGAAAAGCTCTTTCGCGAGCACGACCTCGACCGCGGCTCGATCGATTTCCTGCTTTTCTGCACGCAAACGCCCGACTACGCCTTGCCCACCACGGCGTGCTTGATGCAAGATCGGCTGGGACTGCCCACTACGGTCGGCGCGATCGATTTCAATTTAGGCTGTTCGGGCTTCGTCTATGGCTTGGCGTTGGCCGACGGCATGATCCAAAGCCGGCTCGCCCGGAGGGTGCTGCTCATCACCTCCGAGACGTAT
Organism: Pirellulales bacterium; assembly: GCA_020846145.1. Lineage (GTDB taxonomy): Bacteria > Planctomycetota > Planctomycetia > Pirellulales > Thermoguttaceae > JADLEL01. Next base: position 29,090 of record JADLEL010000121.1, read on the forward strand.
TCGAAATATATCGATCCCATCGATCGTTCGCTGCGGACGATCTTCGGCGACGGCGCGGCGGCCACGTTAGTCGAAGCATCGGAGGAGCCTTCGATCGGCGCGTTCGTTCTCGGCACCGACGGCCGCGGAGCGAACTCGCTGATGGTGATCGGCCAGGGCGCGCGGAAGCCGGAGCAGGCCCTCCAGCCCACCAAGCGCAAGCGCTGGCCGAGCAGTTTGTACATGGACGGGCCGGAACTGGTCAAGTTCACGCTCGAAGTCGTGCCGCCGATGGTCGAACGGTTGCTCGACATGTCGGGCTGGACCCGCGAAACACTCGATCTCTATCTCATGCACCAGGCCACGTCGTTCATGCTCGAGCACATCCGCGAGCGGATGAAGCTGGCGCCGGAGAAAACGCCGGAGGCCATCGAAATGTACGGCAACACCGTTTCCTCGACGATTCCGATCCTGATCGACGATCTCCGCGCCGCGGGCCGCCTGAAGCCCGGCGTAAAATCGCTGTTGATCGGCTTCGGCGTGGGCCTCTCCTGGGGCGGCTGTGCGTGGACGGAAACGTGGCCGGGGAAATGAATGCGGCAAGAACGCGAATTGCCATATTGCGTTCGCTTGAAATTGTCGCTTAGTACCTGTCCAACGTCAACGCCGCGATTTTCTCGTTCCCAGGCTCCCGCCTGGGAACGCAATGTCCGCGAGGCTCCCGCCTCGCAGAATCGCCAACCAAACCGTGTCCGCACCGAACAAAACGCGGTCTTGATACTGGACAGGTTCTTATTAAAAAAACGATAGCGAGCCGAGGGATATATCCCTTCGGTTGAAAGTGTGAAGTCGTTCGGCGGTTCTCGCCCAGGGGATCAATCCCTCGGCTCGCTGGAAATCGGACAATTCCCACAAAATGCAGCAAATATTTTAGGCGACAATTCCAATCTCCCCACCCTAATCCCTAATCCCTAGTCCCGCTTCCCCCCGGATCAACTCCCACAGTTCTTCGAGCGATTGGGGGATGACGCGGATGCCGGCCAAGATGGGCATGAAGTGGGTGTCGCCGCTCCAGCGGGGAACGATGTGCCAGTGCAGGTGGGCGGGCAGGCCCGCCCCGGCCACTTTGCCGAGGTTCAGGCCCACGTTGAAGCCCTCGGGCTGGATGGTTTTCTTGAGCGCGACGATCATTCGGCGGAGCGTTTGCATTAGTTCCAGGTGCGTGGCGTCGTCGAGCTCCTCGAGGCCGGCGAGATGCCGCCGCGGGGCCACTAATAAATGACCGTTGTTGTAAGGGTAGCGGTTCAATACCGTGAGCGTGAGTTGCCCGCGATGCACGACCAGCCGCCGGTGATCTTCCTCCTCGTTTCCTTCGGGCACGGCTTGGCAGAGAAAGCAGGCGGGATCGGCTCCGGGCAAAAACCGCTCGGCGGGAATCGGTTCCCGGACAGGCTCTTCCCCTTCTTCCCCTTTGATGTATGCCAATCGCCAAGGCGCCCAAAGTTGTTCGTAATTCACCGGAAGTACTCCTCGTACCTCATTTCATTTGATTTTTGCAGTAGGTCGTAGGTTATGCTTCAGCATAACACCTTTGTTATGCTAAAGCATAACCTACTCGATGCACCCACCATTACAAATGAAATGAGGTACTCGCTCGTTTTAATTTGCTTCGCGCGTTATTCGGTTTTCGATTGTTCCACCAAGGCGATTTCCTCCTCGGTCAGGCCGTAAAGTTCATAGACCAATCGGTCGATCTGCCCGTCGGTGGCGTCGATCAGCCGCTTCAGGGCGATCTTGTCGTGCGGCGTCCGCACCGTTTCCAGCTTTTTGTGCAAGGCCAAAATCGTTTCCACCAAGTTCGCCATTTTATCGTGGCGGGCGCGGTCTTTGCGGTTGGAAATATCGATTAGACATACAGGTAGTCTCTTGAGGTAGGGGGCGCTGAATTTATGATAACCGCCTTGAAATACGGGACTGTGAGAGATCGCGTAAAAAGACAACAAGGAGGAATTAAGAATGCCAAGAAGATAATAGATATTGCACGATTCTTTTGGAATAATGGAAGTCACTCCCGCCGTTCCGGTCGTGAAAAAAGAGCCCGTTCCGATCGTGAAATTCGCTTTGTCGCTCAAGCTGGGAGTGAGCAAGTGCGGTTTGGTGAAAGTCCAATGAGCATCCAAGTACATCACGCCATACCACTTCCCGGAAAGCTGCTTCGCATTTTTTCCGAACCAAATCCGTTTCGATAGAGCGGTTCGGTTTTCCTCGAGGTGAGCGTAAACCTTTGGATATTTCGATTGCATCGGTTTTTCGTCGCATATCGCAAATTCATTGCGTTTTACTTCGTAAGGAAATATTAGTAGTTTTTGGTTTTCCGAAACCTGATATCGCCTCACATCCCTACCGCGAAGGAATGGCTGCAATATACTTTTTTCGTATTTCAACTTCCTCGCGTCGGCCACATCCACCGATAGAAATTTATCGGCGCCGGTTTGAACGCCCGTTCCGAATCTTTCGACGATTGTTTCGAGCGGCACATTTGCTTTATCGATTTTTCTGAATAACGCCTGAACTTTCGGCTCCGCGAATTGCCAGGGATTGTCTTTTAGATTGCTCCATGAAACGTCAAACGATGCTATCAGCTCCAATTCCGTTTTGGCCCGGATGAAATGGATTTTCTCGGTCGGATTATTTTGCATCAACATAATACAGGAGTAGTTCGTTGCGCCCGAGAATAGCTTTTCATATCCAAAATCGATGAGCGTATGAATCGTACGCAAGGAAGCGAGTTGAGATCGAAGGTTGCGCGCCGCTCGCGTATGAAAGAATTTATTCGGAACGATCATTCCAAACAATCCCTCCTTGTTTAGGCGACGAAGGGCCATTTCAATAAACAAATAGTAGAGATCGAATTTGCCTTCGGCGGTTCGGTAGTGCAGTTTGAGGTAATTCATTTCATCGGGAAAATGGTATCCTGCCATCACCCAAGGCGGATTCCCGATCACCGCGTCGAAACCATCGCCTTCCTTGAAAACGCCGGGGAATTCTTTTTTCCAGTCGAAGACGTTGATCCGGTAGCGTTCGTCGTCGTCGAAGAGGCTGAGCTGATTGCCGTTATAGAAGTCGGGAGCAATGAGCGAGTTTCCGCACTTGATGTTGCCGCCCAGGTCGGGCAGCGCGCGCTCGTGGAAGATGCGCAACTGGTTCGCCAGGGTTTCGCCCGACTCGCCTTCCAGCACTTTCAGCAGCAGCGAGAGTTTCGTGACCTCGACCGCCTGTTGATCGATATCGACTCCGTAGATGTTGTTCAGCAGGATGCGTTTTTTTTCCGCCGTGGTCAGCCGCCAATCGCCCGCCGTGCCGCAATAGAGCCGGGGGCTTTTGGCGCGGGCATGCTTCTCGGGATCGTGATTGACGTACCATTCGCGGTGCCAATCGAGCAGAAATGCGTAGGCTCCGATCAGAAACGAACCGGAGCCGCAGGCGGGATCGAGGATTTTCAGCTTCGCGGCCTGAATGGGCGTCAAACTCTCCCTCATCCCTCGCCCCTCGCCCCTCGCCCCTTCTTCTCCGTCCCCTGTCCCCCGTCTCCCGTCCCCTAATAGTTTGCCAACCGTTTGCCGCACGATGTAATCGACGATGTAGGAAGGCGTATAAAAAACGCCGCCAGCCTTGCGAACTTCGGGCTTTTCCTCGACTTTCGCTTGATGCCCTTTGGTGAGCCGAATGACCTTGCCCAGGAATTGCTCGTAAACCTGTCCCAATATCTCGATGGGAAAAACGGAGAATTCGTAGGGGCTTGCGGGGAAATACAGGCTGCCCAGGATTTTCTTGAGCGGCTTGTCGTCGATCGAGAGCGCAAGGGTCATTTCGTCGGGCGGCTCGGGGCGGTCTTTTTCGGGAGAGAAGTGAAAGATGCCCGAGTTGTAGCGGTCGTCGGCCCGGCGAAACAGTTCGCCCAAGCGGAGATAGACGTTCGCGCCGTTTTGCAGCGACTCGAGCGTGCCGTAAGGTTCGATGCCGCGATCCTCGCAGATTCGCAGAAAAACTGTGCGGTCGATGGTCCGCTGCACGGCGATATTCAAATCGCGCTGCGAGATATCCGGATTGCGGAGGGCGACGTTTTGCGCGAGGTCGATCCGCCACGTTTCGATCTCCGCCAGGAACGAGGCATCGACTTCGGCGGTGCCCTTCTTGATCTTCTTATTGGCGATGAACCGCTCCAGCGATCCGCGGCGGATGGCCTCGGGCGAGAAGAGATCGAAAAGTTCGTCCCAGTGGGCGAGATAATCGGTGTATTTGAGGAAGATCACCCGGGCCGCGGCGGCCTTGTCGTTCCGGTCGGGCCGGATGCGGCAATCGTAAACCGCGAATTCCTCGAAATCGCTCAGAACGCTCACCGGCAGCTTGGCCGACCAAGCGTAGCGCCGCAGTTGGTAGGCGGGGCCGGCCGCCTCGGCGATATCGACCGAAGGTTTTTTCGCTTCCAGAAAGAAACTCCGCTGCCCGCCGCCGGCGCGGAAACAATAATCCGGGGCCTTCGTCCGCCCGCCGATCTTGATGGCGTCCTCGTGGATGACTTCCTTGTACGAGCCGGAGTAGCCCTTGCGATTGAAAACGTCCCAGCCGAGGGCCTCGAAGAACGGATTCAGGAATTCCTCGCGGAGTTGGGCTTCGTTATATTGTCCCGATCGGTAACCTTCCTTGTGGGCGATGAATCGCTCGACCAATTCGATCACGACCGGCGGCGCAGGCATTCCATTCGCTCCCTAATCCGACGGGATTGCTATTCCCATGCGATGAAAAGAGCATTTTAATGCCATCCTCCCGGAGAAGTAAGCGGGGGAGGCCGGCCTTGCGGATTTATCGCGGGATTTCCGGTCGAAAGCGGGGCCAAGCCCAGGAGAACTGTAAAGTCGAATAAACCAGGACGCCGGACATTCCCGTCTGGCGGAAAAGACGGGCAAGGATGCTCGTCTTCCGGACTTTGCAACGATCTCGAGAGCGGGAGGGATTTCCAATTCGCCATCGGACGCGGGCGAAGATCGCCAACGAGCGGTTGGAAACTTGCCCGACGCATGAATAGGATTTCGAACCGCGCTCACCCCTTCTTCTTTGCCTTGGCTTTTTCCTTCTCTTTTTGCTTGACGAGCACGGCGGCGGCGGCTTTGCGGTCCATTTCGGCTTCGCGTTCGCGCTGCTTGGCTTTCGCCTTTTCGCGCTCGGCGGCCTCGCGGTTCTTGCGGCTGCGGTCGGCGGAGAGGACTTGGCGCAAGAGCGCGGAGAGGTCGTCGTAGGGATGATCGCACGGGGGACCGGGGCTGTACTGCATGATCGCCTGCTGAATCTTCCGCGGCAGCGAGAGCAGCGTCGAGGAGACCGTGCCGTACTCTTCGCCCGGGATCACCACGCCGCGGCGGCCGAAGCTGTCGGGCTTGCGCGAAAACGTGCGGCTGGCGACGGCCAGAAAGGTAACCGCCGAATCGAGCGTGTGCAGCGTGAGCATCCGCCGCACCAGTTCGTGCCGCTCATCGCGGTAATCGTTCAGATTGCCGTTGGTGATGACGTGCAGGCCCGGCGTAATCTCGACGATCTTGATTTCCTCGCCCCCGTAGATCACGGCGGCGAACTTGGCGTCGGCGCAGACGTAATTCGCGCCGGCGTACTTGCCCGCGGAAAGCTCCTTGGCCGCGAATTCGGCGGCGTCGCGCGCGTTGCGCAGGTCGAGCATCTCGCGGCACAGCAGGCCCCGCGAACGCGGTTCGGCCGGCAACCGCTTTTTCGGGCGATTCAAAACCGTGCAGAACAGCCCGTGCTGATTGACCCCCAGCCACGTGCCGCCCGCCTTGCGGTCGATGCCGCACACGATCCGCGGCGTGCCGGACTGGATTTTCGGATATTGCGTGGGCCGCTCGCGCAGTTCCTCGCGGTTCGCCGCCACGAGGATCGGCGTGCCGCGAACGGTCCGATATAAAATCGCCAAAGTACACATGATTATTTTTTAGGTCTTAGGGCTTGGGTCTTAGGGCTTGGGCCTTAGAACGTGCGGTTATTGGCAACTGAGACCTAAGTCCCAAGACCTAAGACCTAATTATCAATAATTCTTTCAGAATAGCGGATAATAATCGGCTCTTGCACCCCCTTAATTAACTACAAGTAAGATTTCTTTTCGATGATGATGCTCAAGTAAATTCAACTAGCTCTAAAGAGGGGATAGTTTCGGCTTGGAAATCGGCTGTCAGTCGTTAAAATGACTCGTTTTAAGCAGTATAAATCATATTTATGGGGTGGGCTATGCCCACCATAATTGTAAACTTTGAAAAAATGGTGGGCATTGCTCACCCTACGATTACTGATTCAAGATTCCGCCAAGCTCGCAGCCCCGTTTAATGCGGTTATTTTCCAAGACCCAAGATCCAAGACCCCTTCCCATGAAAAACGTCAAAAAACTTCCGCCGCGCAACAAAGTCAAACCGGCCGACACTTGGGATTTGGGCAGTCTCTTCCCCCACGACGATGCGTGGGAAGAAGCCTTCTCCATCTGGGAAAAACGGATTGAAGGCTATGCCGCCTTCCAGGGCAAATTGGCCGTGAGCGCGAAAATCCTCGCTGCGTGCCTCAAATTCGACGAGGAACTCGATTTGGCCGCCGAACGGCTGGGAACTTACGCCTTCCTCAAAACCGCCGAAGACACCGGGGAAAGCAAGTACCAGCGGATGCAGGGCCGGTTCATGCACGCCGCCAGTCAATCGTCCCAGGCCGCGAGCTTCATCCGCCCGGAGGTTCTGGCGATTCCCGCGGCGAAGATGAAGGAATTTCTGTCCGCGAAGGAGCTATCGCATTACCGGCTGCTGCTCACGCGGCTGTTGCGGTTCAAGCCGCACACCTTGGGAAAGAAGGAAGAAAACCTGCTGGCCATGCAGACCGAAATGTCGCAGGCCGCGAGTCAAATCTTCCGCCAGCTTACCGACGCCGATTTTCGCTTCGGCACGATCCGCAACGATCGGGGGGAGCAGATCGAACTCACGCACGCCTCGTTCAGTTCGCTCTTGCACTCGCCCAAACGATCGGTCCGCAAGACGGCGTTTCATCAATACTACCGCGAGTTCGCCGATCACGAGCATGGGCTGGCCTCTGCGCTGGCCGGCTCGATGCAGCGCGACATCTATTACGCCAAGGCGCGGAATTACGAAAGCGCGCTCGAAGCCGCGCTCTTTCCCGACCAGATGCCGGTCCAAGTTTATGACAACCTGATCGAGTCGGTGCATCGGCACTTGCCGGCCGTGTATCGCTATTACGACGTGCGGCGGCGGAAGATGAAACTGAAGGACATCCACCACTACGACACCTACGTGCCGATCCTCGCCGATCTGCAAAAGCGGCACAACTGGAACCAGGCGGTGTCGCTGGTGCTCGAAGCCTTGCAGCCCTTGGGCAGCGCATACTGTGGCGAGTTGGAAAAAGGGCTGACCGCCGCCCGCTGGTGCGACCGCTACGAAAATCGCGGCAAGCAGAGCGGGGCGTTTAGCTGCGGTTCGTTCCTGGGCGAGCCGTATATCTTGATGAACTATCAGCCCGACGTGCTCGACCACGTCTTCACGCTCGCCCACGAGGCGGGCCATTCGATGCACAGCCGGCTCTCGGCGAAAAACCGGCCGTTCATCTACTACGATTACGCGATTTTCGTGGCCGAAGTGGCCAGCACCTTCAACGAGCAGCTTCTGAGCAACCATCTATTAAAAAAAGCCAACGACAACGCCGAACGGGCGTTCCTCGTCAACCGGCAGATCGACGCCATTCGCGGCACACTCATTCGGCAGACGATGTTCGCCGAGTTCGAGAAACTCGCCCACGCCTCGGCCGAAAGCGGCGAGCCGCTCACGCTCGATAAGTTCAAGGAAATCTACCGCGGCCTGTTAAAACTCTATTTCGGCCCCGAGTTCGCGCTCGACGACGAGCTAAGCCTCGAATGCCTGCGGATCCCGCATTTCTACCGCGCGTTCTACGTTTATAAATACGCCACCGGCATTTCCGCCGCAATGGCGCTGGCCGACCGAGTGCTTAGCGGCGGCCCGCGTGAATTGGCCGACTACCTCCATTTCCTCCAAGGCGGCTGCTCGCGCGACCCCCTCGACCTGCTCCGCGCCGCCGGCGTCGATATGGAACAGCCCGCTGCCGTGGAGACGGCATTGAAAGAGTTCGGGCGGTTGGTCGATGAGTTGAATGGGCTGATTTGATATTTGACAATTCCACGCCGCAATCGTATAATTGTCAACTATGTGGATCGAACGCCAAATAGGCAATCAAATAAGTAAACTATCAAAAAGCTTCCCCGTCCTCGTCCTTACCGGGGCGCGGCAGACGGGGAAGACGAGTTTGCTGCGGCGGGTGTTTCCCGATCATGCCTACATCAGTTTGGATGCGGTCGAGGCGGCGGAGTTGGCGGAAAATAGCCCGCTGGAATTTTTGGAGCGGTTTCCGCCGCCGGTGGTGATCGACGAGGTGCAATACGCCCCGGGCTTGTTTCGAAATCTCAAAATCGCCATCGACCGCGACCGGCATCGGATGGGCCAGTTCATCCTCACCGGCTCGATTGCGCGAAACCCTCACCCCCGGCCCCTCTCCCAAAGGGAGAGGGGAGTTACGGTGGCGGAAATCTCTGAAAGTCTCGCCGGGCGGTGCGTCATTTTGGAACTGGAAAGCCTGCTTGCGGGCGAAATCCTGACAACGCGAAAATTAAAACCGAATCATGCGAATCTATTGAAATTGCTCGTCCGCGGCACCTTTCCCGAACTCTGGCGCGATCTGAAAATTCCCCACGAACAGTTTTACCGCTCCTATTTGCAGTCGTATTTGGAGCGCGATCTGCGGCAACTGTTGAACGTTTCGCGGCTCCGCGATTTCGAGCGGTTCCTGCGGAGTTGCGCGATCCGGGCGGGGCAACTGCTCAATCATGCCGAGTTGGCCCGAGACGTGGGCATTGCCCCCTCGACGGCGCACGAATGGATTTCCGCGATGCAGGCCGGAAATATCATCGTGCTTTTGGAGCCGTATTTCGCCAATCTCGGCAAGCGGCTCGTGAAATCGCCCAAACTCTATTTCACCGAAACCGGCTTGCTCTGCCACCTGTTGGGCCTGACCGAAGAAGGCTTGGAGCGAACGCCGCTCATCGGATCGGTCTGGGAAAATTTCGTCTTCGCCGAACTCCGCCGGCTGTTGCATCTCCGCGCCCCGCAATCGTCGATCTTTTTTTATCGCGATCAACAATCGCGGGAGATAGATTTTCTGGTCGAAGCGGACGGAATGGTGAGTCTATTGGAGACCAAGTGGACCGAACGGCCGGATAAGTCGGACGCCCGGACGATCGAGCAAATCGCCGCCCTGTTGGCCGAAGCCAAACCCCATCCCCTCACCCTCGGCCGCCAAGCGGTGATTTGCCGCGCCGCAATGGATTATCCGCTGACCGATACGGTTGAAGCAGCGAACTGGTATCATTTAGCGGAGAAGATCGCAAAGTAGGTCCCGCATGCCGGGCGGGACTTTACGGTATCGGCCACGGCTTACTTCGCGCTCGGCAATTTTCCCAGCGAGCGGACGAAATTCACGACGTGCCATATATCCTCGGGCGCGAGGATGCCTTTGCTGCCGGGGCCGGGACCGGCGGGGGGCATGGGGGTGCCTTTGATGCCGACTGCGATGCGATAGTATTGATCGATGGGCCGGTCGCCGCCGCGAAAGATGCCTTCCGTGAAATTCCGCGGCTTGATGCCGACAAGCGGCAAGGAAAAAAGAGCGGCCATCTGCCGAGTCCGTTCGGGCGTGGCCCCTTTTTTCTTCTTGTTCCAATCGTCGTAGAGCGCCGACTGTTCGCCGTCGCCCTTGCCCTGCGGCCCGTGGCATTTGTAACATTGGGCGCCCGTCGAGAGGAAAATCGCACGGCCCGCCGCGAGCGACGCCGCCATTTTTTCGGGCGTATCGGTTGGCGGCGGAGGCGGCGGAATCACGCGGAGGGAGTCGGCCGCTTCCCAGGCGTTCGCGATCGGCATCACGGCCTCTTCGACGAGTTCGTCCACTTTCGCGGGATCGAGCGCTTCGTCTTCATCGACCACCAGTTGCACGAGATAAAGTTCCGTCTCGCCGCGCAGACTGAGGTATTTGACGTATTCGACCAGCGACTCCAATTGATCCGCGGGCAGTTTGCCGAACGACGGCATGGCCGTGCCGGGGATGCCGGTCCGCAGGGTTCGGAGCAAATCTTCCCGCACGGGCTTGCCGCCGCCGGCGGTCGAGGTGAATTTGAAGATGCCCGGCCGATAATCGCGCGGATACGGCAGGAGCGCGGCGGCGTTCGGACCGGCCCCGTCGCCCGAAATGCCGTGGCAGGCGACGCAGTGCTTGCGATACAATCCACGCGGATTGTCGTTCTCGTCGCTGCCGACCGGCCCCGCGGCGACGGCGAGCAGTTTCTCATCCAAACCGGTCCCTTCCGGCAGGGCCGCTTTGTCGGGCGTGCCAAAGAGCTTTTCCAGCGTTTGACGAATCGACTCGCGTTGCGAATCCCCGATCGAGTGCGGATCGCGCCCCTCGGCATTCAATTTGAACTCCGGCGGCGGAGACCAGGAGCAGCCGAAGAGGAAGAGGAGGCAGAAGGCAAAGGGGAGAGGGGAGAGTGGAGAGGGGAGAGGGGAGAGGGGAGAGGGGAGCGTGATGAGAAAACGGGATGCCGGGGACGACTCGGCAGCCGGTTTTTTTCCGCCTTCCGCCTTCCGCCTTCCGCCTTCGTTAAATTTTTCTCTCTCCCCTCTCCCCTCTCCCCTCTCCCCTTTCTTTGCCGGGGCAGTGAACATCCGCCGTAAACCGCGACCACTGGTCGCGGCTTTGCACGAACCCCTCTCCCCTCTCCACTCTCCCCTCTCCCCTTTCTTTGCCGGGGCAGTGAACATCCGCCGTAAACCGCGACCACTGGTCGCGGCTTTGCACGAACCCCTCTCCCCTCTCCACTCTCCACTCTCCACTTTACGTTCCTCCCTTCTCGAACATTTTCGGCGGCAGCGCGATCGTGCCCAAGTCGTTTTTGCCGGGCTTGACGGCGATTTTGAAGCGGCCCTTGGGCCATTCGGACCGAGCGAGGTTTTCCGTCCGTTCGTGCCAGGCTTGAAATTCCCACTCGCCCACCGGCAGTTTGGCGATGGCGAACGCGCCGTCTTTTTTCGAGACCGCCATGTAGGGATTGTCGCGGGGCAAAATCCAGCCGGACTCCCAGGGATGATAGTTGCAGGCGATATGCACCGGCGCATTTTGCTTCCGCGCGAATTTATGCGTGGCGTCGGCGCCCACGGCCAGCACGATGTTCGCCGGGGCATCGCCCAGCGGCGAAAAGGCCACGTTTTGCGCCACCGGATCGGAATTCACGATGTGCAACTCCTGCCGCGAATACCAGATCGTCAGGCAATGCGGCTGGAAGATGCAATCCAGGTTATCGAGCAGCACCTGTTTTGCCGCCGTTTTTTCCAGTTCGGGATGGATCGGAACCTTGACCGAGCGGAGATAAATATAGACGTTCGCCAACCCGCCGTCCGCGGCGACCGAGAGCGATTCATCGCGGATATCGAACTTGCCGCAGCATTCGAGATCCTTATCGACCGTCAGTTTTTTTCGTTCGGGCGGCTTGCCGTCGTAAAGGAAGCGGCCCGTCAAATCGCCCCATCGATCTTCCGCGGCGCGAAGCGCGCGGGGCGCGCCGATGCTCGCCGCCAGCGCGCCGGCGGCGGCATTCCGCAAGAAACGACGGCGGGTGAAGTAGCGCGTCATGGAGGAAACTTCGGGTCTAACAGCCCGTTGCAAAAGGGAGTTATTTGGTTTTGGGTGCCATGCCCACGCTTGCGTGGGCATGTTTTTCGCGGGATTCTCATGCTCACGCAAGCGTGAGCATGGCGCCCGATCACTTTTTCAGCGTACAGCTAAGGGCGGGCGCCACGCCCGCCGCCGGCATTCGGTCACAACTTATCATCCTTGGGCCGCGGCGGCATCAGCTTTTTGATCGACAACTTGCTTTTCGCGTATTCATGGTATTCTAACAGCAATTGTGCGACGGCGTCGAGTTGTTCCAGGGAACTGCCGGGCAATAGCTCTTGACCCTGCGGATCGCCGACGGGCGGGAAAATCTGCGGCATGGGGGTGTAAGGCAGCACCGACTTCGGATCGGCCAGCCAGCGGCGGAGGTAGCGCGGCCGCAAACGGTTTCCGGCATCGGCCAAATTCGGGGCGAGAATCGCGCGTCCTTCACCGCCGGGGCGATAATCGCCGAGGAGATGGCATTTCGCGCAGAAGCTGCCCGCGTCGAGCATGAGCCGAAACGCCTGATCGAGTCGCTCGTCGCTCACCGCGAGCCGGGACGTCCCCGGCTTTAGGTCTTGGGTCTTAGGACTTAGAAGTGAATCCTCGCGGTCTTCGGCCGCCGCCGCGAAATACTCGGCCAGCGCCGCCGATTCCTTCTCCGAAAGATTGAATTTCGGCATCGGCATCACGCCGGCGGGCCGGATCGTCGTGGGATTCGAGAGATATTTCGCAAGCCACGCCGGCTCGACTTTTCCGCCTTCCCCAACGAGCGCGGGCGGCAGCCAACCCCAAACTTGCAGCTCCGGCGAACTGAAATTTTTCTCCTTGGCGACGGCCGCAATCGCCGGATAGAGGATTCGCGCCAGCGTTCCACCCCATGCCGGCCGCTTTTTCAAGATTTGCGAAAGGGGAACGGTTACGTCCGCTCCGCCGACCGTCCAAATCCGCCCGTCGATGGCCGCCGGCTTCCAAAGCGTGAAGTAGGCGATCGGCCGGCCCTCGTCGTCTTCGTCTTCCAAGATATTTCCGTCGGCGTCGAGCCGGGGCATGCCCGCGATTTCGGCCTGGGCGAAGCCGCTCTCTTTCGCCTTCCGCGAAGCGGCCAGCGCTTTTTCCGAAAAGCGCGGTTCCAGGAACGCGAAGTTTTCCGGCTGCGGCGGGCGGGGCATTTCGCCCGGCTTGTAGGCAATCGTCCAACGCTCCATTTCCAGCGCGTGGCATTCGGCGCAGGCGTAGCGGTCGAGCACTTTGCGGCCCTCGATGATCGCCGTCCGCTTCGCGTCGGGCCGATAGGCGTATTTGCCTTGCGGCGAGTCGGCCGTCAAGCCCAGCACGAAGGTCGCGATCGCCTCGCGTTCGGCGTCGGAGAGGTTGAACCGGCCCATCCGCAGATACTCGTTGAATTGCTTCTTCGCCGCGACGCGGAAGTCGAAACTCCGCGGCGCGCGAAGTTTTTGCATCAAAAAACCTTCCCGCCGACGCTCGCGCAGGGCCTCGAGGTTGATATCCTCGCGGGGGAGATTGGCTTTTTGTGCGGCGACGAACTCGTCGATCTTCTCGAAAGCCAATTGCGAAGTCGGCTTCCTTCCCCAATCGCCGAGCGCCGGTCCGATGCGTTGCGATTGCTCGAAGCCCGCGATCTCATGGCAGCCGAAGCAGCCGCGTTTGGCGATCGCCAACCGGCCGAGTTCCCGCAGTTTTTTCTCCGCTCGCTCGTTTAGCCCGGAGCCGACGGCGACGGCGTTGGGAGTGCTCGTTGATATCGTCGATGATTGCACGCCATCATCCCTCTTCGCCGTCGCCGTTGGCTCCGGGCTAAACGATGGATCGCCTTGCAGCGAATACAGCGCGGCCAGGGAATCGAGGTCTTTTTCCGCGAACGGCGGCAGGGGCGCAGTTCGGAAATCGCCCTTCGAGGCCAGCAGATACGCCGCCAGATCCAACGCGGGATCGGTCGTTTTTCCGCCGTTCGCGGGAATGGTCTTCTCCAGACGCGGATTGGGCATCGACGTTTGCGGCGCGCAGCGCGCCGGATCGCGCAACCAATCGACCAGCCATCGCGGGGCGTTTGCGGCCGCGTATTTCGCGCCCACGCGGGATAAATCCGGCCCTTGCACCGCTTGCCCTTGCGGAAAATCATCGTGATTATGGCACGCCAGGCAGCCTTGCAGCGCGAACAATTTCCGGCCGCGCTCGGCCGAAGGGGATTCGGTCGCCGTGGAAAGCGGCGCCTCGGAAGCGGCGGCCGGTTCGCTCGCGCCGAGCAGATACGTGGCGATCGCGCGAATTTCGACGGCCTCGAACCGCTTCGCATCGGCCAGCGCGGAACCTTCGAGATGCTCCGCGAGGCCGAACAGCCGCGGCATCCTGCTATCCGGCAGAAAATGCGCGGGATCGGCGATCCGATCGGCGAGAAACTCGAACGACGTTTTTTGGGCGACCTGCCGCAAGCTGGGCCCGACTTTTCGCGCCGTGTCGCCCGTCCAGTGTCCGACATTTCCTTCCGTCGCGTTTTCCAATTCGTGGCAGCCGTAACAGCCCAACCGCCGCACCAATTGGTAGCCGGCCACCAGTTTCGCCGCCGGCGGATCGGGAAATCGGGCGGTCGGCTCCAGGTCGGTTACGTCGCGATGGCACTGCAAACAGCGGCTTTCGGCGAACCGCGCGGGCAGCATGGGGAAGTCCCAATCGGGATTCCGCGACCAGGCGTATTTTTCTTTCCAAGATCGCGCGGCGGCGGAATCGTTCGGCGCGTGCGCCGCCCGGCGGAAATCGGTCGCGCTCCCCTGTCCTTGGTGGCAAACCGTGCAGCCGTAATCCTGCGCGGGATGCGGGCTGCCCGCCCCCACGAAAAGATCGAGCCGCGGATGACTGCGAAACGGCTGGGGATTATCGGGAAGTTTATCTTGACTGGGCGTCTGCTCGATCCCCAAATGGCAGGTCGGGCAGCGGTCGCAGCGGGCGATGCGGCGGAAATTCAGGTCGAACGTCAGTTCCGGGAGCACGATCTGCCGGATGCCCGCCGGCGCGTTGGAAGAAAAACTTTCCCGATATTCCCGCTGAAAATGCTTCCACGGACGATCCGCGTCGCGCAGCAGCATCCACGCCGTTGCCGCCAACAATCCCACGGACGAGAGCCAGAACAGCCCGTGCATGCGCCGCAAGGAACGAAACGTTTTTTCGCTGGCTCGCATGGGGAAGAGCACCTCGTTCCCATGCTCCGCGTGGGAACGCAATTATTGGACGCTCTTGCGTCCCAAGCGTAAGGATCGGTATTGACGTTGGTTAGCACTTCAGCGACGCTCCTTGCGTCGCGGAATATCGTTCCCACGCCAGAGCATGAGAGCGAGTTTTTTTTCACTCCCCCTTCCGCCTTCCCCCTTCCCCCTTCCGTCACCCTCCGTGCTTGAGCACCGGTTTCCGGGCGGCGAGGACTTCATCGGCCCGGCTGACGGGCGTGGTGTGCGGGGCGTCGTGCAGCAGGTCGGCCGATTCGCCGGTGATGCGGAACAGCGCTTCGGCGAAGGCGTCCAGCGTCGCTTTACTTTCCGTCTCCGTCGGCTCGATCATCATCGCTTCCTTGACGATCAGCGGGAAATAGACCGTCGGCGCGTGATAGCCGTAATCGAGGAGCCGCTTGGCGATGTCCATCGTCGAAATGTTTTTCTCGTTCTTGAGTTTCACCGGCGAGGCCACGAACTCGTGCATGCAGCGGTCGCCGTGGGGGACTTCGAGGAAATGCTTGACTTTCGCCAGCAGGTAATTCGCGTTGAGCACCGCGTGCTCGGACACCTCCCGCAAGCCCTTCGCACCGTGCGTGCGAATGTAGCAGTACATCCGCACCAGCACGCCCACGTTGCCGAAAAAGCTCCGCACCCGGCCGATCGACTTGGGACGGTCGTAATCGAGCCGATACACGCCGTTTTCCTTCACGACGATCGGGCTGGGCAGGTAGGGAGCTAGTTTTTCCGCCACCGCAATCGGCCCCGCCCCGGGACCGCCGCCGCCGTGCGGTCCGGAGAAGGTCTTGTGCGGATTGTAGTGCATCAGGTCCGCGCCGAAATCGCCCGGCCGGGTGATGCCCAGGATGGCGTTCATGTTCGCGCCGTCGAGATACACGAGCGCCCCGACGGCGTGGACCATCTCGACGATCTTTTTGATGTTCTTTTCGAAGATTCCCAGCGTATTGGGATTGGTGATCATGAACACCGCCGTGCGCTCGTTCAGATGCGTGGCGAACTCTTCGAGATCGACGAAGCCGTCTTCGTCGCAGCGGATGGGCTGCACGTCGAAGCCGGCCATCGCCGCGCTGGCCGGATTGGTGCCGTGCGCGCCGTCGGGGATGAGCACCGTGGTACGCTTTTCGCCGCGGTCGCGGAAATACGCCGCCGCCACCAACAGCGCCGTCATCTCGCCGTGCGCGCCGGCCGCCGGTTGCAGCGAAACCGCCGGCAAACCGGAAATTTCCGCCAGAAAATACTGCGATTCGTGCAGCAGTTCCAACAAGCCCTGGACCGCCGACTCCGGCTGATAGGGATGCAGATCGACCATGCCGGGCAGCGAGGCCAGCCGCTCGTTTCGCTTGGGATTGTACTTCATCGTGCAGGAGCCGAGCGGATAAAAGTGCGTATCGACCGACATGTTCTGCGTCGAGAGGTTCACGAAATGCCGCACCACGTCCGGCTCTGAAAGCTCGGGCAGCGGCAGCGGCGCGGGATTGATTGCCCCAGCCGGCAGCAATTCGCTTATAGGCCGCTCGGGCACGTCGCAAACAGGCAAATCCACGCCCACGCAGCCGGGACGGGAAAGCTCGAATAAAAGTTGAGTGGAGCGAGTGTTGCGCATAGTAGTTCAATTTGTATGATTGCAAAGCCGCGACCATTGGTCGCGGTTTAGCGTTCGCGGAATCGTGTCGATAATCAATACACCGCGACCAATGGTCGCGGTTCGTTTGCAAAGCCGCGACCATTGGTCGCGGTTTAGCGTTCGCGGATTCGCGTCGATAATCAATACACCGCGACCAATAGTCGCGGCTTTCCAAGGCGATTTTACCCGAAAATATCCGCCAAGCGGTCGATCTCCGCTTTGGTCCGTTTCTCCGTAACGGCGATGAGCAGGCAATCGGCCAATTCGGGATACCATTTTCCCAACTGTACGCCGGGGAAGAGATATTGCTTGGCGGCGGCGGCCAAAACCTTTTCCATCCGCCCGTCTTTCACGCGGACGACGAATTCCTTGAACGTGGGCCGCTCGAAGACCTTTTCCAGCTTTCCGCAGGCGGTCAATCGTTCGAGGGCGTAATGCGACTTTTGCAAACAGAGTTCGGCGACTTTTCTCATCCCTTGCGGACCCATCAGCGAAAGATAGACCGCCGCCCGCAGGGCGAAGAGTCCTTGGTTGGTGCAGATGTTGCTCGTGGCCTTTTCGCGGCGGATGTGCTGCTCGCGGGTTTGCAGGGTGAGCGTCCAACAGCGGCGGCCGCGGCGATCGGCCGTCTGGCCGACGAGCCTGCCGGGCATGCGTCGCAGGAACGGCTCGCGGCAGGCCATGATCCCCAAATACGGCCCGCCGTAGGCCATCGGATTGCCCAGCGATTGCCCTTCGGCCACGGCGATGTCGGCCCCGTAATCGCCGGGGCGTTTTAACAGCCCGAGGCTGATCGGATCGAAGACGACGATGAACATCGCCCCTTTTTTATGCGTAATTTCCGCCAGCGCTTCCACTTCCTCCAGGCAGCCGAAAAAGTTCGGATGCTGCACCAACACGCAGGCCGTCTGATCGGTAACCGACGCCTCGACTTCGGCCGGCGCGACGGAGCCATCCTTCGCGCCGACCGCGAGCAATTCGGTATCCGTATTGGCGAGATACGTCTTCAGCGTCTGCCGATATTCGGGATGGACGCTTTGGGCCACGACCACGCGGCCGGTGCGCTTGCCGACGTGCAAGGCCATCAGCACCGCCTCGACCGCCGCGCTGCCGCCGTCGTACATGCTGGCGTTGGAGAAATCCATGCCGGTCAACTCCGCGATGAGCGTCTGGTACTCGAACATCGCCTGCAAGGTGCCTTGGCTGGCCTCGGCCTGGTACGGCGTATAAGCGGTGTAGAATTCGCTCCGCGAGGCAATCACATCGACGACCGCGGGTATGAAATGGTCGTAGCAGCCGCCCCCCAGGAAACACGGCACGCAGGCGGCCGAAACGTTCTTGCCCGCCAATTCGACGATATGCGCGGTAAGTTCCATTTCTCCCAGCGCGGGCGGCAGGCATAGATCGCGGTTCAACCGCAATTCGCCGGGCACCATCGAAAAAAGTTCGTCTAATGATTTTGCGCCGATGGTCGCAAGCATCTCGCGTTGGTCGTCGATCGTATTGGGAAAGTAAGGCATTTCTTGAATGATGAATGCGGAATGATGAATGATGAATGCGCGAGAAAGATGATTTCAGAATTTTATATTGTTGCAGCACGAGATCGAGATTCTGCAATTGCTCAATTCATCATTCATCATTCAGCATTCATCATTTGTTTCAGCCGTGTTCTTCGGAGCATTGCTTATCGTACGCGGCGGCGTCGAGCAGTTGGGCGATGGTCGATTCGTCGGCGATCTTCACCTTGATGAACCAGCCTTTGCCGTAGGGGTCCTTGGGGAGCGATTCTAATTTACCGGGCAAATCGGCGTTCACGGCGACCACCTCGCCGGTAACCGGGCTGTTCAAGTCGCTGACCGCCTTGACCGATTCGATCTCGCCGAACGATTGGCCGGCCTCGACCTTCCGGCCGACTTCGGGCAGCGCGACATAGACCAGGTCGGTGAGCAACTCCAAGGCGAAGGCCGTAATGCCCACCACGGCGATTTTCCCGCCGGCCGGATCGCTTTCGATCTTCACCCATTCGTGCGTTTTCGCGTACAACAAGTTTTGCGGTGTCACGGATTTTGTTCCTTTTGAAAAAGTGGTCAGTGGCCAGTGGCCAGTGGAAAGATTCTATTTCGGCATTACTGGCCACTGGCCACTAACCACTGGCCACTACTTCCCCTTCTTATTCCGATTATAAAACGGCAGCGGGACGACGCGAGACGGTTCGAGGCTGCCGCGAATGTCGATCTGCAGCGTCGTGCCGGGCGCGGCGTGGTTCGGCGAAACGTAGCCCATGGCGATGGGCTTTTGCAGCGTCGGCGAGAAGGTGCCGCTGGTGACGGTGCCCACGCGCTGCCCGCCCGAAAAAATCGCGCAATCCTGCCGCGCCACGCGGCGGGAAAGCATCTCCAAACCAACCCGCGACAACATGGGCGGCTGCTTCTCGATTTTCAACAGCGCGTCGCGGCCGGGGAAATCGTATCCCGACAGGTGGCAGGCGAATCCCAACCCGGCTTGGAAGGGATCGATCTCCTCGGTCAACTCGTGCCCGTAGAGCGGCATCCCGGCTTCGAGCCGCAGCGTATCGCGTGCGCCCAGGCCGGTCGCCATGATGCCCAGCGACTCGCCGTACTCCATCAGCGCTTCCCAAATCCCCACGCAAATGCCCATGCCCAAGCTCAGTTCGAAACCGTCTTCGCCGGTGTAGCCGGTGCGGCTGATGATGCCGCCTTGGCGTTTGGCCGCCGGATGAAGCAAGCGGACCGTGTCGCCGCGGTAGTATTTCATGTTTTGCAGATCGGCATCGACGAACGGCTGCAATAAATCCATCGCCCGCGGACCTTGGATGGCGAACATCGCCCAAAGATTGCTGACATCGGAAAAGACGATTTCCTGGCCGGGCCGATTCGCCCTTTCGGGCGAAAGATGCCGCTGGACCCAGGCCACGATTTTATCGCAGTTCGAGGCGTTGACGACCATCAAATAAAACGGCTGGCCCAATTCGTTGTGATAGTAGCCCACCAGCACGTCGTCCAAGACCCCACCTTTGTCGTTCGTCACCAGCGAATAGCGGACTTGACCCAAAGCCATGTCGGCCACGCGGCGGGTGAGCAATTCGGCCAGGAAGACCGCCGCCCCCGGCCCCTCGAACCGCAGGCGGCCCATGTGCGAGACGTCGGTCATGCCCACCCCCGATCGGGTGGCGTTGTGTTCTTCAATAATCGACGCATACTGAATCGGCATGGCCCAGCCGGTAAAATCGATCATCCGCCCGCCGTGTGCGACGTGCCAATCGAAGAGGGGCGTTTTGCCGATTTGATCGAAATTCGTGGTCATATTCAGGCTAAAGTCTCGTTTTGGAAAAAAATCGGAAAAAGACCCCCCCTTTATGCGAACTCATTGCTGGAATGAATATCCAATGCTTCTCCTTCAATCCCTTCAAGATGGAAACCAATTATAGTTCTGACCTATTGATGAACAAGTGGACGCGATCCAATGCCGGACTCAACTGAGGGAAATCCGGCTGAAGATCGAGTTTTCTGCAGAATTTCCGACCACTTGGCGGTGAATTGTCCGCAAAGTATTTGAGCCTTCGTATTCAACGACACGACAAGTTCGGCAATCTGGGAAATATCTATCGATTGAATAACGATTGCCGCAAAATCCGCATATTAGGCCAAAAAGGATTCGTATGTGCCTGATTTATCGCCTTTGCCGAATGTCATAGAAAGACCGGCTTTATGGATTTTGCATGGTTTTACGATTTTTACGCATCTCGACATGCCTGTTGGCCGGCGCGATCAAGGAGGAGAACGGATGCTCCACGCATTACGCTTGCGATTGGCGGTCTTTTCGGCCCTGGCGGCGTTGGTTTCCCTCTTCGGCGGATGCACGACGCCGCAGGAATACTTTCGCAACGCATTCAAGGTCGGCCCCAGCTACGGTCCGCCCGCCGCGCCCCTGCCGAAGCAATGGATCGACGCCGACGATAAACGCTTACAGCAATGCGACGCCGATCTGAGTTGCTGGTGGGGCGTGTTCAACGATCCGCTGTTGAACCGGCTGATCGTGAACGCCTACCGGCAAAACCTCACGCTGCGTCAGGCGGGCTATCGCGTGCTGCAAGCCCGGGCGCTGCGCGGCATCGCGGCGGGCAACATCTTCCCCCAACAACAGAACGTAACCGGCAGCTACAATCGGATCGCCACGACCGGCGGCGGAGCGGGGGACCGCTACTTCAGCGCGTGGAACACCGATTTCAATTTATCGTGGGAATTGGATTTTTGGGGCCGTTTCCGCCGCGCAATCGCCGCCGCGGACGACAACCTGGACGCCTCGGTGGCCGATTACGACCAGGTGATCGTTACACTCTTGAGCGACGTCGCCGCGAATTACGTGCAAATCCGCACCGACCAAGAGCGAATCAAGTTATTGTGGAAAAACGTGAAAATCCAGGTCGGCGTTTTCCAATTCATCGAGAAGCAATACAAAGTCGGCTTCGGCCACGTAACCGAACTGGATTACGATCAAGCGCTGAGCAATTTGCGGCAAACGCAAGCCGCGATTCCGCAACTGACGATCGACATGCGGCAGGCCGAGAACCGGCTCTGCGTTTTGCTGGGCATGCCGGTGGTCGATCTGGATAAAATCCTGGGCATCCAGGAGGTCAACCTCGGCGAGGAAGAGTTGGCGAAAATCAGCGATGAGGATTTCGACAAGATGCTGGGCAACAACCGGATTCCCACCGCGCCGCCGGAAGTGGTCATCAATCTGCCGGCCGACTTGCTCCGCCAGCGACCGGACATCCGCGCCGCCGAGCGCCGCGCCGCCGCGCAGGGCGAATTGATCGGCATCGCCGAATCCGACCTCTATCCCGCCTTCTCGATCAACGGCACGCTGGGATTTTCAGCGCTGCAATTTCGCGACCTGTTCCGGCCCGAAGCCTTCAACGGCAGCGTGGGTCCGAGCTTCCGCTGGAACGTGCTGAATTACGGGCGGATATTGAACAACGTCCGTTTCGAGGACGCCCGCTTCCGGGAGTTGGTGCTGGCCTATCAGCAGACGGTGCTGCTGGCGAACGAGGAAGTCGAGGACGGGATCGTCGCCTACTTGCGTTCGCAGGAGCGCGAAAGATTACTCAAGGACAGCGAAGAGGCGGCGGTCAAGGCGGTGAATATCGTCTTGAAGCAGTACGAGATCGGCACCGTCGATTTCAACCGCTACGCCGTGATCCAACAAAATCTGGTGTTCCAACAAGATGCCTACGCGCAGTCCATCGGGCAAATCGCCCAAGGGTTGATTCAGGTTTATCGCGCGTTGGGAGGCGGCTGGGAGATGCGCTTCGCCCCGGCGATGGCCGCCGCGCCGCTGACGCCCGTCCCCTTGCCCCCGGTCGCACCGAACGCCGCGCCGCAGGCCGCACCGAACGCCGCACCGCAACCGGCGCCGGAGCAGGTTCCCACGCCGAATCCGAATAATCCGCCGGTTCCGGCCGAAATCCCGAAACCGCCCGAGCAGCCGTAACGAGGTAACCGTTCACAGGGGACTGTCCCGATTTTTGCGGCGCGAAAGATGATGGTGCCGTAAATGTGCTTGATCGCCGCGAAAATGGGACTGTCCCCCTCGCGCCGCGGGAAGGGGACAGGTCCATGTTTTCGGCCTACCGTTTGTCCGCAAAATACGTTTTCACGCCGATAAATGGACCAGTCCCCGACCGGGACGTGAACGCTTACGAAAACTTCAGTTCATTCTTTCCCCGGATCGGCCTGCGGCGTTATCGCGGCTTCGTAAGTCGAGATGGCCTGGCCTTTTTTCCATTCTCGTTCGCCGTCGAGATAGTTGAGGTAGAGTTTGTCGGTGGCGCGGCCGCGATCGATTTTCTTCGCGCCCAGATATCGGGCGGAAAGCGGCTTTCGGCTCTCGATGCTTAACGCGCCATCAACGCCGATCCGTCGGACGCCGTCGCCCGCGATGGACTTACCGCTCAGGCAGGGCACCTCGGCGGTTCGCCCGTCGAAGGAAATCTTCCGCCGGTGCGTTTCGTAGATCCACTTGGGATTATTCAAAACGCCTATCAATCCGGTGGCGATTTCGTCGGTCGCGATATCCTCGAGTGCCGCCAGTTTCTCCTCGATGACGAACGAACCGTCGGCATTCGAGCGGAAGCGGAGTTCCGCGCGGACGGCGTCGCCGTGATCGAGGGTCAAGTGGGCGGTGAAGCCGTCGGGAGAGTCCTGGACGTCGGCCGAAACGAGTTTGACGGGGAGGATTTTCTTGTCGTTTTTCAGCCGAACGTGCCCGACGCCGTCGCGCTGGTCGGGCGAGACCACGCGATCCATCCGCCAGGGGACGCACTGCGCCATGACGACCGCTCCCCAACTGAGCGTGTGAATGGCGTTGGGCGTGCGGTGGATAATGAGTTTCCCGATATCGAGCCGCTTCACGCCCAAGAGCGGCCGCGGACGATCGTTGAGCTCATTCATGGATTGCAGCGCGAGCCATTCCCGGCCGAGTTCTTCGCCGGCCAAAAGCTGCTGGCCCCCGTAAACGGTCTCCTCGTCCTCGTAGAGCGCTCCGGTGGAATCGCGGGCTTGCATTTTTTCGCCGGTCGCCACGTTTCGTTTTATATAGGTCCAGGCATCGGCGTCGCCCGCGACGGCGGCCATCAAACCGTTCACTTCGAGCCAATTGAAGGTGTTGTTAAACAGGTCCCAATCTTGGCCGTTGGGGTAAACGCAGCCGCCGTCGGGAAGGAAAAACCATTTGAGGTTTTCGTACACCTCGCGGACGTTGTGCAAAATCGCTTCCGGCGGCCGCCGGCCGGAAAGGACCTGATCGACGGCGCAAGTCAGGGTCAAGGTGAAGCAGCCCATGTAATCGGGATGGATGCGATCGTGGTTTTCGAGCGTGAAATCGTCGTAGAGGTTCGGGCCGTTGAATTGCGCGGAAACCGGCCGGCCATCGACGATTTTTGGCGAATGTTCGTCGGCGGGCCGGAGGTAGGACGACATCGCCCAATACTGAAATGCCTTTTCCCACGCGGGACGCCGCGGATCGTGAGGCATGAGCAGAATGGCCATATCGAAGATCATGCTGTTCCAGGCGTTTTCTTCGGCCTTGGTGTCGGATGCCAGATTGTGCGGCGGGATTTTATCGACATATCGCTGCGCTTCGTGAGCGACCACGCGGCGCACGCCCTCGCGCAAGTCGCCGGGCAGGTCGGCCCAAAGCCACCAAGCCGACCGGCCAAGCATGCTCGCCCAATAGGCCGATTGCCAATGATCGCCCCAATGCTTGCCGTCGCTCGTCGGACGGGAGCCGGCGACATGCGTGGAAGCGATGTAGCGGATCATCGGGATGATGTACTTCTCCAGCAATTCCGCGCGGCTTAAGCCCACGACTTTCTCGTCATAGGGGCCGAAGCGGTAAAGGAAGGCGAAGGCCGCGATCGCGCCGGTGTTCGGGCGAATAAAGTGTTCGATGCTCTTGCTTTCGGTCGCCAACTTCATGCCGGGATCTTCCGACCAGGGATGCACCAGCGTTAAAATGTGTCGCGCCTGATGAAGCGCAAGACGATAGAGCCGATCCTGGACGTTCTTGATTTCGGGATTCGCCTGTTCCGGCATCTTGAGCGGCAGCACGCCGGCGGTATTTTCGGCGGCCGAGCTATTCGCGATCGTCGGATTCGCCGTACAAATCGATGCCATCGCCATTGCGGCGGCGAGAAACGAACGGAGGGAACGGATTGCCATTTTCTGGTCCTTTCGATGCGGTTGAGGAATGTATAGCCGCGGCGCACTATCGGTTTTCTGTAACCGTTCACAGGGGACTGTCCCGATTTTCGCGGCGCAAAAGATTATGGTGCTCTAAAAGTGCTTAATCGCCGCGAAAATGGGACTGTCCCCCTCGCACCGCGGGAAGGGGACAGGTCCATGTTTTCGGCCTACCGTTTGTCCACAAAATACGTTTTCCCGCCGAAAAATGGACCAGTCCCCGACCGGGGCGTGAACGATTACGGTTTTCTCAAGGGGATCGCTTCGGCGAATCCCCGCGCGGCACGGGGCCGTTCGCGCACGTTTTTTGCACCGTCACCGGTCCGAGGAGGCCGGAGCGCATCGGCGGGCGGTTGAGTTGCACGCTCGTTTTCGCCAGCCGTTTTTCGGGCGGCAGACGGGAGTCGCCGACGAGCCGATTCACCCAGGTATTGACCACTTCGATTTCCAACTCGTTGTCCTTGGCTTGCACCGCGCCCGAAATATGCACGCGCCAGGGCGCGGTCCAAAGGATGCCGAGGTCCTTGCCGTTGAGCCGCACCCGGGCCAGATAGTTGACCTTGCCGAGATCGAGGGATAATTCTTTCCGTTCTTCGGCGGAAAGCGCTTCGATGCCGGGCAGATCGAACGTTTTTTTATAGACCGCCGTGCCGCTGTAATGCTTGATGCCTTCCTCGGACCGCTCGGTCCAATCGACTAGCTCCTCGAAGACGACTTTTTCCGGTCCGCCCCATTGCGGATCGAACGCGACCGTCCACGGGCCGGAGATCGTGGCGGCCGTTTCGAAAACGGGAAAGTTCCTGGCGCGTTCCGGTTCCGCCGTCGGCTTTTTTTCCAAAGCGCCGGTCGTGCGTGAAGGAAATACGATGAAAAAGCTTTGATGCGGGGCGAACGTCAAGGGAATTTTCGTGCGCAAGCCAACGATGGAGCACTCGTGCAATTCGCGCGTTGTTCCCGCGACGGGATCCCAGAGCTCCGGCTTGCTGCGAAGGGCGTTGGAAAAGAGAAAGTCGCCGGTTTTCGTTTCGTTCGTCTGATTCGACACGAAATAAAAGTTCCCTTCGTCGTGCGTGCGATGGATGAACTCGAAACCGCGATTCTCGCCGGGGGCCGTGAAGTCAGGCTCGATGCGCATGCTCGCGAGCGCTACGGCCGGCGTTTCGCCCCAAATCAGGACGCCTTTGCCGATGCTTCTCCGGCCTTTCTCCGGCGGATTTTTTCCCCAAAGCTCGCCGGCGGTTTTCGCCAATTCCTCGTCACATGCGGGCCAATTCGTCAAGCCTGGCGCGCGGAGTGGTTTTTCGCCCAAGACCGTCGCCCCGCCTTCGATCAGTTTTTTGACTTTTTGTAGGACGGCGGGCGACATCACGCGCTCGGTCGGCAGCACCAGCAGTAGGTAGTTTACGCCATTTGGGAGCACCAATCGTCCCTCTTTGACGGTCATCCGATTCAAGAGCACGTCGGCGTTGATGCAGTCGAAGTTGTAGCCCGGCGGGAGCGCGGGCTTGAGATATTTCTTGCCGGGAACGTATTTCGCCGAGCCTTCGCCGTTCAAGTAGCACACGTCGGCGTGAAAGCGGCCTTCTTGCAGCAGGTATTGGCAGCGCGTCAGGTAGGTTAAAAACGGTTCGGCCATGTTCCACCAGGTAACGTGGCGGTCGATGTGCGTGCCGGCGAAGTATTGATAGCCCGGCCGGTCTTCGTTGGGCTGGTGCGTCCATTGATGGAACATGACGCGGTTCAGGCCGTCGCAGAAAGCCTCGTCGCCCACCGGCTTCAAGGCGGCGGGATATTCGCGGAAATGCTCCCAGGAGGTGAACGATTCGGCCTGGACGATCTTCTTGCCGTAAATGTGGGCGGGCGAGGCGACCGAGCGAATCACGTTGCAGTAAGGAGCGAATTGCGACATGATTTTTGTGCCCCACCAGAACTCGCCCATCGTGACGTCGCACTGGCCGGCGGCGCGGAGGCCGTCGAATTGCGGATGCGGATACGTGCCGTAGCCCGTCTCGCAGTGAATGCCCACGCCGCGGTCGTGCGCGAGTTCGGCGAGCCGCCCGTAACACCGCTCGACCATCAAATCGCCGATCGTCGCGCGGATGTCGAACAAGAAGCGATCGGTTTTTTCGCGGCTATCGACGATCCGCCGGGCCATCGCCGGTAGATACGGCAACAGATCGTAGCCGCGGCGCGCGCGGAACTCTTCCCGGAATTTCGCCGACCATGTGGGCTGCTGCCCCTGGACGTCGGCGCCGACTTCGTAGCTGTCGGTGTGCAAGTATTTCAAGGTGTTGCCCGCATATTCGCCGGCCGCGGCGAGCAGCGGCTCCGCACAGTGCTTGAAATGCGTTTCGATGCCCAGCGGATCGAGCATGTCGGCTTCGTAGCCGATCACCGTCGAGGAGCAGCGCGTCCGCTGCCCCTCGAGCGTGTAGCCAAAGCGAAAAATCGTCCAGCGTCCGGCGGGCGCGGTCCATGCGAGCTTTCCGCTTTTATCCGTATTCGAGGTGATGTCGAGGACTTCCGCGCTCCGGCAATCGGCCTTGCCGTCTTCGCCGTATTCCTCCTCCATCACCGAGGGGCCTTGTTTCGGCCAATCCCAAAAACTCCGATTGCCCGACTTGAACCACCACCACTTGATGCCGGGCCGCAAGTCCGGCTCGTCCCCCTTGCGCAGCAGCCACATTTCGGCCAGACGAACGTCGGGCGCGTATGACGACTGCACGACGAGACGATAAATCTTCGCCTTGACTTCGGGAAATTCGACGCGTTTCGCTTCGCCCTTGGCCATGGTCCACGAAAAAACGGTCTCGAAGGAGGTTCCGTCATCCGAGGTTTGCAGCGCGCAATTTTCCGGCCCGCCGTCGTTGGCCGGCGCTAAAAAAATCGCCGAAGCGGCAAGCGGTTCCGAAAAGACGTAATCGATCCAAGCCGGCGCATTGGGCGCGGGGCCGGCGGCGGCGCGCCATAAGGTGTTCGGATCGCCGTCGGCCAAATCGGCCGGAGGCCAATTTTTTTCATCGCAGTACCCCCCCGCCGCGGAACTCGCGCGAATCTCCGCCGGCTGCACGGGCCGGGCGGCTTTTTCGCGTATCGCCAAGACCGCGACCTCCCGATGGAAGCCGTCCACCGTGGGCGGCGGCGGCAACGCTTGCGATACCGCCCGCGGACCATCGATCTGCGTCTCGGACCATACGAGTTTCTTGTTGGCGGCCTCGGCGGGAATCCACGGTCCGCCGGCGCACCAGCCGTCGCAAAGACTCACGCTGGCTTCCATGCCCAACCGCGAAACTTCAGCGAGCGCGAATTTGAAGAGCGCGTTCCATGCGGGGCTGAGGAATTTCGGTCCAGAGGGGGAATCCCCGCCGCCGGCGTTGAAAATCATTACGCCTTGGATGCCCTGCCGCTTCATTTCTTCGAGATCGCGGGTAATTCCCTCCCGCGTGACGTTGCTATTGAGCCACCACCAATAGACCCAAGGCCGGGCGGAAACCGGCGGCGACCGGAACCGATCCATTTCCGACTCGGCGGAGGCAAGGCCGAATAGCGAAAGGCCGAGAACGAAGAAGCGCCTAGCCACGTTCTTCCCGAAATTGCTCATTGCGAATCTCCTGCGTTGGACGGTTCAGAATAGCGGCTGAAGGAATGGAGGTCAACAATTCGTTCCCGGGCGAATCGTCTTTAGGGGGGGTAGGCTATGCAATACAGGGGTGGAATCGCGAGATTATTTACGAGGAATAATAGTCTCCGGCGGCCCACCCCTCCGGCTTGACACCTCATAATTCTCCCGCTATGCTTACCGGATTACCGAACCGCTAAGTCATAGAGGCATAAGATTTTGCGGCGTTTCGGCTTTTTGCCGACGCGCGGAGCGGGATGCCGTTGTCTTTGCGTAAGTGCTTGGCGCGCAGGTAGATCGAGCGACAAAGCGCTCCTCGGCTGCGGACCTGCCAAGACCTGGGAAAGTGAGGACCGATGGATTCCAAAGAAATCCTTCGCATCGTGGATGCGATTCATCGCGAAAAAAATATCAATAAGGAAATTGTCTTCGAGGGAATCGAAGCGGCGATCATTTCCGCCGCCAAGAAGCACTACGGAGACCAAGCCGATATTGCCGTGAAGATCGACCGCGCGGACGGAACGATCAGCGGTTTGCTCAATGGCGAACCGATGGACCCGGCCGAAATGGTCGAGCGCATCGGCGCGCAGACCGCCAAGCAAGTGATGATCCAGAAGATCCGCGAGGCCGAACGCGATCAATTATTCGACGAATACGAAGAGCTCCGCGGTCAGTTGATTACCGGCGTCGTGCAGCGTTACGAAGGGGGGGCGGCCACGGTGGCTTTGGGAAACGTCGAAGCGATTTTGCCGAAAAGCGAGCAAATCCCCGGCGAAACCCATCACGCCAACGAGCGCGTCCGAGCGACGGTTTACGAAGTCAAGAAGCAAGGCAGCCGGGTTCGCGTGATCCTCAGCCGCACCAAACCGCATTTGGTGCAACGCTTGTTCGAACAGGAGATTCCCGAAATCACCGAGAGCGTCATTGAAATCCGCGCCATTTCCCGCGAGCCGGGCTACCGCACCAAAGTCGCCGTGGCCAGCACCGATCAGCGGGTCGATTGCGTGGGGGCCTGCGTCGGCGTGCGCGGCAACCGCATCAAGAATATCGTCGATGAGTTGGGCGGCGAGCGGATCGACATCGTGCGCTATAGCGACGACATGCAGGTGTTGATTCCCAACGCCTTGCAGCCGGCCACGACCGAAGAGGTGATCCTTTGCCAGATGTTGGGCCGGGCGATCGTGCTCGTGCAGGAAGATCAGCTCTCGCTGGCCATCGGCCGCCGGGGACAAAATGTGCGCCTGGCCAGTAAACTTTGCGGCTGGGATATCGAAATCATGACCCGCGAGGAACTCGACGAGC
Source organism: Pirellulales bacterium (assembly GCA_020846145.1). Lineage (GTDB taxonomy): Bacteria > Planctomycetota > Planctomycetia > Pirellulales > Thermoguttaceae > JADLEL01. The sequence continues at coordinate 58,454 of JADLEL010000121.1, forward strand.
AGATCGAGCAAGCGGTGTTGGGCTTCTCGTCGCTCGAAGGCGTGGAGCCGGAATTGGCCGAAAAGCTGGTCGGCGAAGGCTTTTTGAGTTATGATGATCTGTCGGTGATCGAACCGGACGCCTTGATGGAAATGGGCGGCCTAACGCAAGAAGTGGTCGATCGAATCGTCGAACAAGCCGAAGCCAAAGCCGCCGAAGCCGAAGCCGCCGCCGCCGAGCAGCGCCGCAAGCAGCGCGAGGCCGATCGCCTCGCCGCCGCCGAGAACGTCGATGAAGGAACGCCGGACTACCTCTCCGAAACCGAGAAATCGAACGGCAAGCCGGCCGCGGGCTCGTCCGAATCGGTCGAGCCGAAATCGGCGGAACCGCCGGAAGAGGAAGCAAAAAATGTGTAACGTCGCGGTGAACCGCCGGTGCGCCCCGGTCGGCATCGCCGCTAGGCAGGTTCGCCGCATGCGCGGCGGACACTGCCGCCGCTTCGCGATCGAAAACGCGCGGCGAATCAACTCGCCGCTCGAGCGCCGCATCGCACGAAATCGGCGGGAGCCGTATCAAAGGGAGTCGCCCGTTGCCAATCCGCATTTACGCCTTAGCCAAAGAACTGAAGATCGACAACAAGATCCTCGTCGATATCTGCACGAAGGCGGGGATCACGGGGAAAGGCTCCGCGCTGGCTAGCCTCAGCGATGAGGAGATGGAGAAACTCAAGGCTTTCATGGGCGCGGGCAAGGGGGGGAAAGGGGCCGCGGCGGCGCATGCCGCCCGGGGCGACGGCGCGGCGGCCGGCGTTTTGCGGCGCGAAGATTACATCGCTCCGATGGGGAGCCGCGGCGGAAAAATACCCGTCCTCGCTCCCAAACTCGATAAACCGCCGCTTCTCAAGCAACGGACCCCGGAAAAGACGGAAACTTCCGCCGAACCGCCGCCCCTTCCCGCCGCGCCTACGGGCGAGCCGCTTCCTTCCGCGGAATCCATTCGGGAAGGCTCCCGCATCGAGAGCGTCGCGCCTTTGGAGCTGCCCCCCGCGGCGCCGGAGCCGATGAAATCCGGCGAATCTCCATTACCCGCGCCCCCGGATCAAAAGCGGCCCGAATCGCCGCGTCCGACCGAATCTCCCGTTCGTCCTTCCCGGCCGCCGGCGTTGGGCAAGCTGCGCGAAGAGCGACGCGAAGAGAAGAAACCCCGAGACCGCGAGCGGCGCGATCGCGATCGAGGGCCGGCCATCAAACTGGCGCCATTGCCTCCGCCCTCGAAATCGCCCGCCAAGGCGAAACCCAAGGAGCCGGCGCCGCAGAAGCCCGACATTCGCTTGCCGAAAGACGCGATCCGCGCGGGCAAGGCGGGCGCTAAACCGCTCTCCGAACACTTGCGCAAAGCCGAGGAAAAGCGAAAAGCCTCGACCGGCCGCGGGCCGAAAAGCGGAATTCCCCGGGAACTGCCGCTTCCGTCGAGCGAATTGCCCGCCGGCAAGGAACGCAAAAAAATCGCCAAGGACGAAATTCCCGAAAAGGGAGAGGACGGCCTGGTGGCGATGGGCGGGCGCGAGCAGCGCCAGCTCAAGCGGAAGAAAACCGCTTCGGTCAAACGCCGGCACGGCGGCGAAGAAGAGGAAACCGCCTCCGCCGCTTCGGTCATTGCCCGCAGGAAGACGCGCATCCGGCGAACGGGAGCGAATACCGCCGCGCCGCGGAAGGAGAGCGTCATCGTGCAGTTGCCCTGCACGGTGCGGACGTTCTCCGAGGCTTTGGGCGTGCCCGCGCGGACGATTCTCGCCAAACTGCTCGAGATGGGCACGATGACCAACATCGCGGCGAATCTCGACGCCGAATTGGCCGAACTGTTGGCCTCCGAACTGGGCGTCGATGCCAAGTTCCACCATCAGGCCGATATCGAAGAGCAACTCTTGCCCGAATTGGACGCGCCCGACGATCCCGCGACCTTGGAGCCGCGCCCGCCGATCGTTACTTTCCTGGGGCACGTCGATCACGGCAAGACCTCGCTCTTGGACCGCATCTTGGGCATCGACGTGGCCTCCAAGGAAAAGGGGGGCATTACCCAGCACATCCGCGCCTATCGCGTGGCGAAGGCAGGGCGTTCGATCGCCTTCGTCGATACCCCCGGCCACGAAGCCTTCACCGAGATGCGCGCCCGCGGCGCGAACGTTACCGACATCGCCGTGCTGGTCGTCGCCGCCGAGGACGGGGTGATGCCGCAAACCGAAGAGGCCATCAGCCATGCCCGCGCGGCGGGAGTGCCCATCGTCGTGGCCTTGAACAAGATGGACCTGCCCGGCGCGAACGCGCAGCGCGTGTACGAGCAATTGGCGGCCAACGAACTGTTGCCCAGCGAGTGGGGCGGCGAGACCGAAGTCGTCAAATGCAGCGCGATCACCGGCCTGGGCATGGAGGAACTGGTCGATACGCTCTTGACGGTGGCCGAATTGCACGAATACAAGGCGAATCCCCACCGCCCCGCGCGGGGCACCTGCCTGGAGGCCGAAATCAACGAGGACCGCGGCGTAAGCACGAAACTCCTGGTCCGCGACGGCACGCTCCGCGTGGGCGACATCGTGGTCTGCGGTGCGACCTACGGCCGCGTCAAGGCGATGAACGACACCTTGGCCCCCTTCGCGCGCCGCCAGGATGCCGATCCTTCCACCCCCGTGAACGTTACCGGCCTGAACGCCGCGCCGGGCGCGGGCGACCGCTTTTACGTGCTCGACGACATCGGCGAGGCCCGCGAACTGGCCGAAAAACGCTTCGCCGAAAGCCGTCGGCGCGCGCTCTCCGGCACGCGGGAACACATCACGCTGGAAAACCTCTACGAGCGCCTGGGCCGCGAGAATGAAGTCCAAACGCTGAACATCATCCTCCGCGCCGACGTTCGCGGCTCGATCGAGGCCATCCGCAAGGAACTCACCAAGCTGGATAACCCGGAGGTGCAGATCAAGATACTCCAAGCCACGGTGGGCGGCATTACGGAGGCCGACGTGCATCTGGCGCACGCTTCCGACGCGATCATCATCGGCTTCAGCGTGGTCCCCGACGAAAAGGCCCGCTCGCTCGCCGAGCAGTTGGGCGTGCAAGTCCGCCGCTACGACATCATCTATCAAGTTACCGACGACTTGAAACTCGCCTTGGAAGGCATGTTGCGGCCCGAACGGTTGGAACGCGACATGGGCCGGGCTTTGGTGCTGCGGACGTTCCACGTCAGTAAGACCGGCACCGTGGCGGGCTGCCGGGTGCTTTCGGGCACCATCCTCCGCGATGCCCGGATTCGCGTCATCCGCGAGAATCGGATCATCGGCGACTATCCCCTCGAATCGCTGAAGCGCGAAAAAGACGACGCCCGCGAAGTCCGCGAGGGCTTCGAGTGCGGCATGAAAATCGCCAATTTCAACGACGTCAAGGAAGGCGACATCCTCGAAGCCTACAAGATCGAGGAAGTCGCCAGAACGCTCTAGGGGAATGATGAATGCTGAATGATGAGTGATGAATTTCGCATCAGTCATCAATGAGTATTCATCATTCATCATTCATCCTTCATCCTTCATCCTTCATCCTCCCCCGCCATGTCCCAACGCCGCGTGCTCAAAGTCGCCGAAGCCATCCGCCAAGTGGTGAGCATGGCCATTTTGACCGAAATCAAGGATCCCCGCGTCCGCGACGTCACGGTTACCTTTGTCGAGGTTTCGGCCGATTTGCGCGTCGCCAAGGTCCACGTCTCGGTGATGGGCGACGACACGCATCAGAACTTGACCGTTCGCGGCCTGGAAAGCGCGGCGGGATTCCTGCAAGCCAAACTCGCCCGCGAGTTGGAACTGCGCTACACGCCCAAAATTACGTTCTTGCTCGACCAGGGGGTGAAGCGCTCGATCGAAATCGCCAAAATACTGCGCGAAGTCCTGCCGCCGGAAGCCGAGAATACTTCGGAAGAAGACATCGAAACCGTGGAATGAAAAAGTGGGATTGGGTCTTGGGACTTAGGTCTTGGGACTTAGGACTTAGGTCTTGGGTCTTGGGATTTACAAAATGCCTCCGCTCGAAAGACTAAGACCCAAAACCTGAGACCCAAGCCCCAAGACTCAAGACCCAATCTGCCATGAGCACAGTCAGCCGCACGGCGCAATTCGGCAAGCTGCACAAGGTTCTCAAGAAGCACTACAAGCCGGTGCCGACGAACGCGGGCCGGACGTTGATGGAGCATTTGTTGTTCGCCTGCTGCTTGGAGGACGCCCGCTACGAAGCGGCCGAAGAGGCCTTCGCGGCGCTGGTGCATACTTTTTTCGACTGGAACGAAGTGCGCGTAACGTCGATTTCGGAGCTTTCCGAAGTGATGGCGTGCTTGCCCGATCCGCGCGCGGCGGCGAATCGGATCAAGCGCATCCTGCACGCGGTCTTCGAGGCGCGCTTCAATTTCGATCTCGAGGATTCGAAGAAGAAAAACCTCGGCCCGACCATCAAATGGCTCGAGGAACTCGACGGCGCCACGCGCAGCGCCGTGGCCTTCGTCGTGCAGGCCTCGCTGGGCGGACATGCGATCCCGATCGATGCCGGCGCGATGGCCATCTTGAAACTGCTCGATTTAGTGTCCGAAAAGGACGCCGAGAAAGGCGAGGTTCCCGGCCTGGAGCGGGCGATTCCGAAATCGAAGGGCGTGGAATTCGGCTCGCTGCTGCATCAGTTCGCCGCCGATTTCTCGGCGAATCCCTATTCGCCCGCCGTTAAAAACATCTTGCTGGAGATCGAACCCGCGGTCGCCGGCCGGCTTCCCAAGCGGCGGGCCGAACCGGGAGCGAGAAAAACCGCCGAGCCGAAAGCGGCGGAAGCGGATAAATCGGCATTCGGCGAACAAAAGAAGGCCGCGCGGAAGGAAGAAAAGAAAAGCGCGGGCGACGAAAAAGCCGGGCCGCGAAAGAAGGCTTCTCCCGCGGATAAACCGACCGAACCGGCGAAAAAATCCAAAGCCAAATCCGCTCCGCCGGCCGCGGAGGCGCCGGCCGCCGAAATGCCGCCGCGCGAACCGCTCGAAAGAAAAAAATCGGCCTCGGAAGGGCTTTCCAAACGCAAACCGCGCTAATGATGCCAGCAGTTTCCCGGATCGCGGGATCATTCTTGATGTGCTCCCGTTTCGCCCCGAGCCGTCGGCGCCGCTTCCGGCGGCAACGCGGTTTCCGATTGCTTCGCCTCGTGGGCCGCGGCGCGCTCTTCGTTGCGCGGCCGGCGATTCTCGCGGTCTGCGTAACATCGCTATTCGATGCGCCCCGGCGCGCGCGAGCCGAGGAACCGCCGACCCTTGCGGTCGGTCCCTTGCTTTTGGAGGACGCCCCCGCGCCATTGGCCGCTCGACTGCCGCTCGGCGAAGAAGAACGCGATAAAAAAGAGGCGCTGATTCTCTTCGCCGAAGGCCGGGCGCGGGAACAGCGGAACGAATTCGCGCCCGCCCTGCGCTGTTACCAGCGCGCTTGGCGGTTGGACCCGCGGTCCGCCGAGATCGCCGGGGAAATTATCCCGCTCGCTCTGCGGCTGAATCGCGAAGGCGAGGCGGTCCGCTACGCGCTGGCCGCGATCGAACTTGAAAAGGTCCCCGATCCGTTGCTGCTGCGGCAGTTGGGCGAGGTGCAAGCGCAGCGCGGCGAATGGCGCTCGGCGCTGCGGTTGTTCGCGCGCGCGGCGGCGGCTCGTCCGGCGCTCGAGGACGCCGACGGCACGATTCTCCGCCTGGAGCTTGGGCGGCTCTATCACCTCGACGAAAAATACGAGAAGGCGGCCGATTGTTTCGCACCGGTCGTCGCGGCCCTCGCGCATCCCGAAAAATATAAGCTCGACGAAAAAACCGTCGAGGCGATCCTCGAAGAGCCGGTGGACCTTTACCAGGTCTTCGGCGACGCCTTCGTCCGCGCCGGCCGGCTGGAAGAGGCCCGAGCCGCCTTCGAGAAGGCGGACTCCTATTCGCCCGACAAAGCCGTGCTGCAATACGAACTGGCGCGCGTGCATCTCCGCGGCGGCAAGCCCGCCGAGGCCCTCGCGGCGCTGGAAGCCGCCTTCGCCGAAAAGCTTTCGGGCAAGGGAATGGGGCCTTACGAGCTTTACGCCGAGGTCCTGGACAAGTTGGGCCGGCCGGGGGAACTGATCCCGCGATTGGAAAAACTGCGCGCCGCCGAAAGCGAAAATCTTTCGCTCGGTTATTTTTTGGCCGCCAAATACGCCGATGCAAACGACCTTCAGCGCGCGACCGCGTTGTATTCGGCCCTGTTGAAGCAAACGCCCGCTTACACCGGATACCGCGGCCTGGCGGACGTTTATGCGCGCACGAAAAACGACGAAGGGCTGCTCGCCCTGCTCGGCGAAGCGCAAGACAAGGCCGGCCTGCTGGAATCGCTGGGCGCGGAAACCGCCAAAATCTCCGGCGACGCCGAACTGCTGCGGCGGCTCATCGAAACGGCGAAAAAACGGACCGCCGCGGCGCCGCAAAAGCTTTCCCGCGGCGAATCCTTCGCGCTGGGAATGCTCGCGGCGGACGCCAAACGCTGGGCGGACGCCGAAGAATTTTTCAACCTGTCCATCCAAGCCGATCCCCGGCAAAGCGGCGAAGTCTATCTGGTCTGGGGATTGGGCCTGCTGCTGGCCGAACGATCGGACGATGCGGTCAAAGTTTTTCAACGCGCGATCGACCGCGGGCAAACCGCTGAAGAATCGGCGAATTACTATTTCTATCTGGCCGGCGCGCTGGCCTTGGAAAAACGCACCGAGGAAGCCTTGGCCGCGGCCACCAAGGCGGCCGAACTCAAATCCGGTTCGATCGCCTTTCTCGCCCGGCCCGCCTGGGTGCTGGCGTACGGCCATCGCCGCGAAGAGGCCTATGGAAAATATCGAGACCTTTTGCAAAAATACGAGAATGATTTTTCCTCCGAGGAACTCCGCGAGGGATTGAGAGATGTCCGTCTGGCGTTCTCGAACGTCTGCGCCCTATTGAACCGGACGGCCGAAGCGGAAGAGCAATTGGAACTGGCGCTCGACGAATATCCCGATGACCCCGTCGTCCTGAACGACCTCGGCTATCTGTGGGCCGACCGGAACGAGCATCTCGGCCGCGCTTGCCGGATGATCCGCAAGGCGGTCGCCGCCGAACCGGACAACGCCGCATTCCGCGATAGCCTGGGTTGGGTGTTGTTCCGGCAAAAGCAATATGCCGAAGCCGCCGTCGAGTTGCAAAAAGCCGCCGAAAAAATGACCGACGGCGCCATACTCGACCACCTCGGCGACGTCTATCTTCAACTCGGCCAGGCCGAAAAGGCCCACGAAAGCTGGCGCCGCGCGGCGGAATCGTTCCGCAAGGAAAAAGAGGAAGAGAAGGCCAAGGTGGTGGAGAAGAAGATGAATTGAGGAAAAGTGGAGAGTGGAGGGTGGAGGGTGGAGAGCAAGCATTGAGATGAATTTCAGTCTTCTGTACTTTTTCTGACCACTCTCCACTTTCCACTCTCCACTATAATCAACAAAACTAACTCAATCGCAACGGAGTAAAATCATGTCAGGCCATTCGCATTGGGCCGGAATCAAGCACAAAAAGGCGTTGGTCGATGCCAAGCGCGGCAAGCTCTGGAGCAAGTTGGCGAAGGCGATCATCGTGGCGGCCAAGGCGGGCGGGGGCGATCCCGACGCCAATCTGCGGCTGCGCTACGCCATCGACGACGCCAAGGCCATTAGCATGCCCAAGGACAACATCCAACGGGCCATCAAGCGCGGCACCGGCGAACTCGACGGCGGCAACCTCGAAGAAGTCGTGTACGAAGGCTACGGGGCGGGCGGAGTCGCGATCCTCGCCGAGATCCTCACCGACAACCGCAACCGCACCGCCGGCGAAATCCGCAAAGTCTTCGAATTGTCCGCCGGAAAGCTCGGCGGCTCCGGCTGCGTGGCTTGGATGTTCGAGAACAAGGGCCTGTTCCTGGTGCCCAGCGACAAAATCGACGAGGAAAAACTGATGGAAATCGCGCTCGAGGCCGGCGCCGACGACGTCAAGCCCGAAGGCGATAAGTTCGAAATCACCTGCGATCCGAGCGTCTATAGCCAAGTCGCCAAGGCTCTGGCCGACAACGGCATCGAGACCGAAGCGAGCCAGATTACCCGCATCGCGAAAAACACCGTCGAAATCGACGATCCCGAAACCGCCCAGAAAATCCTCAAGCTCATGGAGCGCCTCGACGACCACGACGACGTGCAGGCCGTGGCCTCCAATTTCAACATTTCCGACGAGGTGCTGGCGAAGGCCGAGGCGTTGCCGTAGGGAATGGGGAGAGGGGAAGGGGAGGATTTCGCCCCCGCGTAGGCGTTCACGCCCCGGTCGGGGACTGGACCATTTTTCGGCGTGAAAACGTATTTTGCGGACAAACGGTAGGCCGAAAACATGGACCTGTCCCCTTCCCGCGGCGCGAGGGGGACAGTCCCATTTTCGCGGCGATTAA
>JADLEL010000122.1 GCA_020846145.1 Pirellulales bacterium
AAACATGGACCTGTCCCCTTCCTGCGGCGAGAGGGGGACAGTCCCATTTTCGCGGCGATTAAGCACTTTTGCGGAACCATCATCTTTTGCGCCGCGAAAATCGGGACAGTCCCCTGTGAACGGTTACAAATAAGCGATGTGCGTTATCAACGTCTTGCATCCAAATCAAAAACTGTACTTTATGACGGTTATTTCGGCTCATTCGGCTACTTCGGCATCCAGTTGGGAGCGATACCTCATGGCGTTGGAAGATGTCGATCTGCGTTTACAGCGGATTTGCCGCGCCTTGGAGAAAGCCGGCGTACCCTTCGCGTTAGTGGGGGGACAAGCCGTGGCGATCTGGGTCGCTCAGAGAGAACCGGCCGCCGTGCGAACCACCAAAGATGTGGATATTCTCCTCAATCGCGAGGATCTCCCCAAGGCAAAAGCGGCGGCGCACTCCGTCGAGCTCGATTTTTTCGAGGTTTTAGGCGTGGGAATGTTTCTCGAACGCAACGATCCCAATCCGCGCAAGGCGGTGCATATCGTTTGGTCCGGCGAAAAGGTGCGCCCGGAGTACGAATTGCCATCGCCCAGGGTCGAGGAGCGAATCGAAATTTCGCCCGGCATATTCGTGGTCGATTTGCCCGGTTTGGTGCGGATGAAACTTTTGTCCTATCGCGATCAGGACCGCGTTCATCTGCGCGATATGATCGAAGTCGGATTGATCGACCGCGGCTTTTTCGAATCGCTCTCTCCTTCGCTCGTCGCGCGTTTGGAACCGTTATTGACCGAAGCCGGAAGATAATGTTAATGTTATTCGGTTAACGAACATCACATTTCTTGGGGTTGTCTCATGCCAGAACCGATCATCAGCGTTTCGGGATTGCGGGGAATCATCGGCGAGACGCTCACGCCGGAAGTCGCCATTCGCTATGCCGCGGCGTTCGCCGATTGCGTTCCGCCGGGCGATTTCGTCCTCGGCCGCGATTCCCGCCCTTCGGGCAACATGCTCGCCCAAGCCATTCAGGCCGGATTGCAGGCCGTGGGGCGCAACACCATCGACGCGGGCATCGTCGCCACGCCCACCCTGGGCATCCTGGTGCGAAAATACCAGGCCGCCGGCGGCATTCAAATCACCGCCAGCCACAATCCCGCGCCCTACAACGGACTCAAACTCTTTACCGCCGAGGGCCGCGTCATCCCCGCCGAGCCGGGCCAAAATGTGCTCGAACGCTATCGCGGGGGTAAACCGGCATGGTGCGATCACGCGCGGCTCGGCCGCGGATTCACTTGCGAAGACTCGGTAACCGCCCACCTGATCGCCGTGCTCGACACGGTCGATGCCGTACGCATTCGCCAGCAGCATTTCCGCGTCGTGCTGGACTCGAATCGCGGCGCGGGCAGCGTCTTGGGCCGCCGTTTGATGCACGAATTATCCTGCCGCGTAACGGTGCTGGGCGGGGAACCGGACGGCCAATTCGAGCATCTGCCCGAACCGACCGCCGAAAATCTCGCCGGCGTGCTCGCCGCCGTGCCCGACAACCGCGCGCAAATCGGCTTCTGCCAGGACCCCGACGCCGACCGGCTGGCCGTGATCGACGAGAACGGCCGCTACTTGGGCGAGGAATATACGCTGGCCCTGTGCGTCGATCACGTTTTGCGGCAAAAGAAGGGTCCGATCGCCGCCAACTGCGCGACCAGCCGCATGTCGCAGGATATCGCCCTTCGCCACGGCGCGGCATATTGCCGCGCGGCCGTGGGCGAAGCGAACGTGGTCGATGCGATGCTCAAGCACAAGGCGCTCTTCGGCGGCGAAGGCAACGGCGGGCCGATCGATCCGCGCGTGGGGCTGGTCCGCGACAGTTTCGTCGGCATGGCGATTCTCCTGGACGCAATGGCGGCGCGGAATCAAAAAATCAGCGAGATGGCCGACGAATTGCCGCGCTATGAAATCGTGAAGACGAAGATTTCGCTGCCCGGCGAAAAGATACCCGCCGCGCTCTCCGCCCTCGAAAAGCGATTTCCCGAAGCCAAATCCGACCGCCTCGACGGCTTGCGCCTCGACTGGAAAGACCGCTGGCTGTTGGTCCGCGGCAGCAACACCGAGCCGATCGTCCGCGCCATTGCCGAAGCGCCGACCGAAGTAGAAGCCCAATCGCTCTGCAAGGCGGCCGCGGAGGTATTGGCTGGCGTTTAGCGGGCGTCCGAAGAGGAGGATAATGGTTCCTGACACCTTATTATGAACCCAGAACTTAAGTGTGGATCGACTGAAAGAATCATATGGGATATGACAAAAACAGACTAGCTGATTTGCTAAAGAAGATCTACAAGTTCACGGTAGAGGGTGCCGACATACAAGAATCTCCATGCAGATATAGAATAATTGGAGGAAGTGGTACAAAGATTTCCTTCGCAACGGAGAATGGCTCTTTTGAAGGCATGATCCCGGAGGGACGAGGCCCAACGCTAACCATCCTGCCGGAAGGCATGAGTGCTTATGATGAGTTTGTTTATGAGCTACAAAAGGATGAAGAGTTTCGTTACACAATTGGGAGCGGTGCCGTAGAAGAACAATTAAAGTCTTATTTGCAGCATACAAACGGACAATTGCCCAGCAACGAAGATATTAAAGATATTGTTCGTTATAAAATCATAAAACCATTACGAGATGGAATCCAATCCTGGATTTCATTCATCCCAGTTATTAACTTGGTGGTCACAGCCCCGTTAGAACTTGGTGATGTTACATTTGTATCGCAAGAAACAGCCTTAAGCGAATCACAGGATTTTATTCAGGAACATCAGTTTGCAGGAGATGAAGAACGTCAAGAAGAGCAGAGGCATGTTATTTCCGAGCAACTACTAAATGGTAACAATCAGTATTCTGCTTTTGCAAAAGTATTGGTTCGGTGCCACGAAAATAGGGCTGCAGAGGTCGCTGCCGATAAGGCTCTAATATCCTTGAATATCATTCGGTCACATATTCATCTCTTCCATGTCTATAACGACAAGTCCCTTATTGGGCTGCCGTCGGAACTCCCACAAGGCTATTGGCAAGCAATCTCTTTAAGTCCGGGTGATAAACACACTTTTCACGTCCAAAATATAGTAGCTGGTCCGCTTCTTCCATTTGTTCTTGATGCACAGAAAAAAGATCATTTAACCAATACGTGTGGCCTGAAGATTATTCAAGATATCCTGGCGTTATCCAGCGAAAAAAGAAATACATTACAGTCTGCAATTATTCAGGCATTTCAAGCGTTAGGACGTGCAATAGTCGCACCTACGGTTGATATGCGATTTCTTGGATGCACTATTGCTTTAGAAAGAATGCTTATTCGTGATAACGAAGAGACTACAACGGAGCGATGGTCGGATAGATTGGCTGTTGTACTATCGAAGGATGTAGAACAGCGTCGAAGGATAGTGCAGAGAGCAAAGAAGCTTTATGAGTTGCGATCCCGTATTGTTCATGCTGCATATTCAGGTGTTTCTGAATCAGATGCACGGACTATGGAGAGGTGGGCTGTTGGTCTGATCCTGTGTACTTTGGGGCGGCAACATGAATTTACGTCTCATGAAGAGTTCTGCAAAAAGAATGATCCTCGTGAGATCGGTTTCAGTCATGTTGGTTGCGGGTAGCAGGTTCTTGGAGTCTGTCGATTTAATCGCAGAGTGCCACTTCTATGAAAGTCTGCATCAGGTTCTCTGAACCTGGGCGGCCTTGCTGCAAGAGGCGAGAGTATGTCGTTTAATTGTTCAAACGGCCGGGTGGCACTGATGGAGGATACTGAACAGAGTGCCACTGGCTTTGCCAGTGCCAGTGCCCTTGAGAGGTTGCCGTTCCATCGTGTTGTGCGTGAATAAGATTGCGATATTAGCGGAGATTAGCGAAAAATTAGCGGTTCCTCTTCGCCGGTCGCAACTTCTTTTCGCGTTTTCGCCATTTCGCGCCTTCGCGATCCGCTTTTGACCCCGTCCCGTCGCCGTCTTGCCCGACTGTGCCGTACCTGAACGGGTGTTTATGGCTCGACTTTCCCAACTCCACCCGCAAAAATGCCCCCAAACGATTCCAATTAAATATCGTTCTATCTCCCTGTCCCGCAACGCCTTGCGATGAATCCGAAAACTATTTTCTGGAAAAAAGCCGCCCCTTCTGCTAAGCTGGCGTTAAAGTATCGTGCAAGATAATCCCTAGATGTTGAAAGCATGCCCTCCCCCCCTAAGACCCAAGACCTAAGACCTAAGACCCAAGACCTAAGACCCAAAACCCAAAACCCAAGACCAAAAACCAAATCGGCAACAATTCACCCGAAAAAACCTCGTTTCCTTCGAGAAATTCGCATCCCGCTCCCGCAAAATCCCCGAAAAACCTCAAAACCCGCTTGTTAAGCCGGAAGGAAAAATTCCTCGATCGGCGAAATCCTCGGAAAACATGCGTGTTTCGCGACTTCCTCCATCCGCGGCATTGCGCGAAATCGGGAAGAAATACCATGCCGGAATCGGAGAGCCGATCGTCCGCGCCATTGCCGAAGCGCCGACCGAAGTAGAAGCCCAATCGCTATGCAAAGCGGCCGCGGACGTGTTGGCGGGCGTTTAATCCGCATCGGAGATTGGTAAGCGTTCACGCCCCGGTCGGGGACTGGTCCATTTTTCGGCGAGATAACGTATATTGCGGACAAACGGTAGGCCGAAAACATGGACCTGTCCCCTTCCCGCGGCGCGAGGGGGACAGTCCCATTTTCGCGGCGATTAAGCATTTTTACGGCGCCATCATTTTTTGTGCCGCGAAAATCGGGACAGTCCCCTGTGAACGGTTACGGAGGTTGAATGATGGACAAGCTCTCGCACGTGGATGACGCCGGCCGGGTGAAGATGGTCGATGTGGGCGGGAAACCGCCGCAGCGCCGCGTCGCCCGGGCCGCCGGATTCATCGCGCTGGCGCCCGCCACCGTGGATTTGATACGGAAGAACCTGATTCAAAAAGGCGACGTGCTCTGCACGGCCCAAATCGCGGGCATCCAAGCCGCCAAACGCACGGCGGAACTGATCCCGCTTTGCCATCCGTTGCAGCTCGATAACGTTTCGGTGCGGCTGGAATTGACCGACGGGGGCGTTGCCGCCGAGAGCGAAATAACCTGCCTCGGACGGACCGGCGTGGAAATGGAGGCCCTGACCGCCGTGAGCGTCGCCCTGCTGACCGTCTATGACATGTGCAAGGCGGTCGATAAATCCATGCAAATCGGGGAAATTAGGCTCTTGGAAAAACGGAAATACGATGTCGAACTCGCTTGAAATCGTTTCGGTCAACACGTCGGCGGAGAAGGGGACGATCAAAACGCCCCAGCCCTCCGTGTGCGTCGATGCACTGGGCATCCAAGGCGACGCCCACGCCGGCCCTTGGCATCGGCAAGTGAGCGTGCTGGGCGTGGAAAGCATCGAACGATTCGCGGCGCAGTCGAACATCGCGCTGCGGCCGGGCGCGTTCGGCGAGAACCTCACCGTGCGCGGACTGCCCGCCAATGGAGCCGTCCTGCTCGACCGCTTCGCGCTGGGCGGCGTGGAGTTGGAAGTTACGCAAATCGGCAAGGAATGCCACGGCGCGGGCTGCGCGATCTTTCACCAGGTCGGCAAATGCGTGATGCCGGCCGAAGGTCTTTTTTGCCGCGTCCTGCAAGGCGGCCAATTGCGGCCGGGCCAACGCGGCCGATATTTTCCGCGCAATTTGCGAGTTTGGATCGTCACACTCAGCGATCGGGCCGCCGCCGGCGTTTATCGGGATCGCTCCGGACCGCGGATCGTGGAACTAATGCGGCAATTCTGCGCGGAGCATCGCTGGGAGGTGGAATTCGAAACGGCGCTGCTGCCGGACGACTCCGAGCAACTTCGCTTAAAAATCGCGGCGGCCGCGGCGGCGAACGCCGACGCGATTTTCACCACCGGCGGCACCGGAGTCGGCCCGCGGGACATTACGCCGGAGGTCGTGGCGCCGCTCTGCGAAAAACTCATCCCCGGCATCATGGAAAACATCCGCCTGAAGTTCGGCGCGGATCATCCGAACGCCCTGCTTAGCCGTTCGATCGCGGGCGTCATCGGCCGCACGCAAATCTACACGCTACCCGGCAGCGTCCGCGCGGTCGAGCAGTACCTGGGCGAAATTTTGAAAACGCTGGAGCATCTGGTTTTCACGCTCCGCGGAATCGACGCGCATCACTGAGCGAAGAAGGCCAGTATGCGATCGGCGATGAGCGGTACGCCGCGCCGCGGCCAGACGGGAACGGTTAGCGGAAGCGCGTCGTCCGAGACCACGGCGATGATGTCCTTAACTTCGGCCGCCAGACAACTTCCGCCGACGGACGCGCGCCAGACTTCGATTTTCGGCCCGGAGTGTTCCAGGTGCCCCTCGACCAGCACCAAATCGCAATCGTCGAAGAGCGGCTCGAGGCGGGAGTAGAAATCGTCGCCCGGTTCGCGGGCGCGATAGACGCCGATCAACTCGCTGGTAATGATGGCCGCGGGATTCGCGCCCGCCTGGCGGTGCCGGTAGGAGTCCTTGCCCGGCTGGTCCAGGTCGTGGGCGTGGCTGCTGTGCTTGATCGAACCGACGCGCAGTCCGCGGCGGGAGAATTCTTCGATCAATTCGAGCATCAGCGCGGTCTTGCCGTGGTTCTTTCGTCCGACGATGTGGAGGAGACGCATGGCGAATCTATTCCGTCGAATGAGTAGGAATGTCTTGTTAGCCTGCAATTGCCGCAATATAAACAACACGGAGACACGGAGAAGAGGAATTGATGGAGATTTCTTTGCAAGGCAAAATCCGACAAAGCGTGAAATTGATTTATTTCGATATTTCCGGTTCCATAGCAGAATCTCCGTGCCCTCCGTGTCTCCGTGGTGATATATCGGGATTAACACGAAAACAAACTAAACTCCACGTCATTTCCCTGGGTGATTTCCACGGGACCGGGGGGGATGTGGAGGTAGCAATTGGCCGCGGCCGCGTGGAAGACGTCGGCGGAGCTGACGCCGGGCTGGGGCTGCAATTGCCAGCCGTCATTGCTCCAGGATGCCTGGGCGGGGACGAAATGCGCGCGGCCGGTTTTGGGACGAATCGTTTGCAGGAGCCGGCCGCGATAGACTTCGGCCGGGGGCTTGCCTTCCATGCGGCGAATCGCCGCCGCCACGTAACGGTGGAAACCCAAGTGGCATCCCAGCGGATTGCCCGGCAGGCCGAAGATCAATTGTCCGCCCTTGCGGGCCAGCAGCAGCGGCTTGCCCGGCTTTTGGGCCACGCGGTGGAAAATCGTTTCCGCGCCGAACCGTTCCAAGGCCCGCGGCACGTAATCGTAAGTGCCCACCGAAACGCCGCCGGCAATCAGCACGAGGTCTTTTTCGGCGGCGGCGGCCAGGGCATCGAGAATGTCCTCGAAGCGATCGGGGACGGTCATCGCGATGGAGGCGTCGATGCCCATTTCCGCCGCCAGCGCCGCAAGCATGGGGCCGTTGGAGTCGCGGATTTGCACGGGAGTGGGTTGTTCGCCGTGGGCCGCCAATTCGCTGCCCGTGGTGATGGTCGCCAGCGAGGGCCGGGGGATGGCCGGCACGATTTCCACTCCGAACGAAGCCAGGACGGCCGCCGCCAGCGGCGAGACGATCGTCCCGACGGGGAGCGCTTCCTGCCCGCGGCGGCATTCGCTCCCCGCAGAGGCGATGTGCTGGCCGGGCGCGATTTCGGCGGGCAAGGCAACGGCATCTCCCTCCCGGCGAACGTGTTCTTTTTGCACCACGGCTTGCGTGCCGGGCGGGCAGCACGCACCGGTCATGATTTCGATGCAGCTTCCGTCGGCGAGTTCGATATCGACTTGCCGGCCGGCGGCGATTTCGCCCGCCACAGGAACGGTCCGCCCGGCGTCGGCGAAGCGGACGGCATAACCGTCCATCATCGCGCGGGGAAACGGCGGGTAATCGCGGTCGGCGGAGATCGGTTCGGCCAGGACCAGCCCCAGGGCTTCGCGCACGGTTACGCGCCTCGGCGGCAAGGGCCGAGCGACTTCGAGCACTTTCGCGAATGCGGCTTCCGGCGTCAGCATGGTTGTATTATATCCAACGTCGCCTTGCCGACGGAAGGCGCGCGGCGGCAGAGGGTCGAACCGGCGAGGGCGAGGTAGCGGATTTCCGAGGCTACGAGCAGCCGGGCCAGCATTTCGGCCATGCCGGCGAGATGATTATTTTTGAAATCGGCCGCGGCTTCGGCGGCGATGGCTGCTTGTTCGGCGTCGCCGCGGGCGAGCGCGTAGGCTTCCTTCAGCGCGAGATAGCTCATGAAGCCCAGCATCACCGCCGCGTGGTCCGGCGGTTCGTCGAGGACCGGTTGGTAGGCGAAGGCGCTATAAAACGCCTGCAGATCCACGATCAGCCGGCCGGGTAGAATCGTTTCGCGGTAGCTCACTTCGCGGACGGCGGCCGGCCCGCCCGGCCCGAAGGTGGTGTGATAGAGTTCCGGCGTCGCCTCGTCCCGCGCCGCCGCGACCGCCGCTTGCAACTCGTCATCGGCGATTTCCCGGACTAGCGATTCCAATTGCTCCCGCCAGCCTTCGCCGGGGCATTCGAACAGCAGTCCGAGCAGCCGCCACTCGGCCGACCGGCGAAGCAGTTCGACGGCTTTCGGATCCGAAGCCAGTTGGTCGGTCACGGTTGATCCTTCACGTTGAAATTGATCCAGGCGGTGCGCATTTTTTTGGCGCCGACCTCCTCCTTGGCCCCGTCCCACACGGCGAAAGCGATTTGCGGATTGGCGGCGGCGGCGATTCCTTCGGGGAGGCGGCGCGAGAGGACCACGGCCCAGCCTTTTGCCGTCCGCTGTCCGCTGCCCTTCGAGCCGTTCGCGGCGGCTGGCGTAATCGTGCCCGGCCCGTCGGCGATCAAATCCTGCACGGGCGTGTCGCGCGGGCCGGCCATCGCGTTGCCGAGCGCGCGGGCGGGGGCGTAACGCTTCGCCATTTCCTGCTGCTGCGGCGATCCCTTCTCGAGCGATTTCGCGTCGAAGGGGTAATGATCGACAGTGGCATTCGGATAGATGTCGGTGATCGCGTCGCCGCGGCCCTCGACCTTGGCCTGCCAGCCGGCGTTCCAATAGGTGATTTCCACGGTCTTGCCGGCTTCGCCCATTTGCGGGGCGGGGACGGTCGGCTCGAATTTTTGCGGGAGCTGGATCGCGCAAGCGTCGCAGAAGTTGCCCGGATCGGCGAGATCGTTCCGCGTGGCGTCCTCCCACTCCAAGCGGAAGGCGATTTCGCGGTCGGTGCGGATCGCGCGGACGCGGACCTCGGGCGTCGAAGCCGTCATCAAACGCGGCTCGACCAAATCCTGGAGAATCAGTTTGGCGACGAACTCGGGCGCGGCGTTCCACGCCGCCGCGTCGGATTTCGCGGGGATCGACGACGCCTTAACGGCGGCAACCTCGGTCAAGGGCGGCGGCGGAGTTTTTTGACACCCCGCCGGCAGCAGGAACGTGAAAGAGATCGAGATTACGACAAATCGATAAAGCGGCCGCATGGCGGGGCCTCCTGGGATAGTTTGGTTTAAGGGCAATTCACGCCCCGGTCGGGGACTGGTCCATTTTTCGGCGGGATAACATATTTTGCGGATAAACGATAGGCCGAAAACATGGACCTGTCCCCTTCCCGCGGCGCGAGGGGGACAGTCCCATTTTCGCGGCGATTGAGCATTTTTTCGGCACCATCATCTTTTGCGCCGCGAAAATCGGGACAGTCCCCTGTGAACGGTTACGTTTGGTTTAAGGGCAATTCACGCGGGCGACGTTGTATTTCTTGTCGAACGCCTCGCGGATATAAACCGGTTCGCGCAGGGGCACGCGGACGATCTCCGCGCCATTTTCCTCCGCGCCGATGATCGTATCGTTCTCGCGTTTCCAGCGCGGCATGACCTGCTCGCTGCAACCGAAGAGGCTCAGCAAGCCGGCTAAATCCGGATCATCCGGAGCCTTGCGATAGGTCTCGATCGCCGCCGCCGCGCCGGGACCGAACATCTGCCGCAAAAACGAATCGGGCGCGTGGATCGGCGGAATGTAATACACGTTCGGCTCCAAGCCGAATTGCGGGAACAGCGGCAGCGCCACTTTCCGAACGTGGACCAGATAATCGATGGGATTTTCCGGGATTGCGTTTTCCGGCTGGGAGATATAGCCCGCCATGCGAATCTTGCCGATGCAATTCAGGAAGCACTGCTGCTGCAATTTGTTCTCGAATTTCGGGTAGCAGGCGATGCACTTTTCCGACGTGCCGGTGAGGGGATTGAAAAACACCTTCTTATACGGACAGCCTTGGGTGCATTCGCGGTATCCGCGGCAGCGGCCCTGATCGACCAGCACGATGCCGTCTTCGGGGCGTTTGTAGATCGAGCCGCGCGGGCAGGACGCCAGGCAGGCGGGATAGGTGCAGTGGTTGCAAATCCGCGCCAAGTAGAAGAACCACGTAAGGTGCGGAAAATGCAGGTTCGTCCCGTTTTCGATCTTCCCCGCGCAATCGTCCTCGCCGACGTTGGGATAGGAAAAATCGTGGTCGTCGGGCCGCCAGCCGAGCACGCGCTGCCCGGCGGGGGCGGCCTCGAAGATCGTGCGGCCTTCGTAGCCGCCGCCGTTCCACTGCTGCGGGCCGAGTTGCTTGAGCAATTTCAAGTCCCAGGCAAGCGGATAGCAGCCGTAAGGCTTCGATTCGACGTTGTTCCAGAGCATGTATTCCTGCCCCTTGCCCGAAGTCCAGGTGGTCTTGCAGGCCAAGGTGCAGGTTTGGCAGGCGATGCACTTGTTAATGTCGAAGACCGCCGCGAATTGCTTTTGCGGCCGGTTTTCGGGATACCAATAGGACATCTCCCGGCGGATTTGCCAGTTGTAAACGCGGGCCATGCTTATTTCTCCTGCGGTTTGCCGGCAAGGGCGACGAACGCGCCGGCAAGGTAGTTTTTCATTTCCTCGGATTCGTAGCGCGGGCGGATGCCGAGTTCGGCGGGCCGCCAAAGGCCCGCGGCGCCCAATCCGCCCGGCTCGGCCTTGGTGATTTTCACGAACGCTTCGCGCGGCGCGCCGGTGGGGCAATGCACGTCGGGCAGGAAGCCTTTGCCGATCGCCTGGCCGAAGAGCGTCTTGCGCACCAGCGAGTCGGTCATCCACGTGGGCTTGAGCCAGCCGCGGGTGGCCGATTGATGCGAGCCGGAGCGGAACATCGCCTGGTAGTTGGTGCGGGGATTTTTCGCCAGCCCGTCCTTGCGGGTCCGTTGGCCCTCCTGCGAGCCGGGCGTCGCGCCGTACATGTTGAACCACATCCGCGCCACGCCGCGAGGCGTGCCGGGATAGTACCGCGCCCGGCAGAGCAGCCGCGAGAAGGCGTAATCGGCCTTGTTTTTCTGCCAGCCGCGGAACGGCCGGTCCTCGGGGTCGGGATCGATCCAGACGTAATCGCCGTCCTCGACGCCCAAGGACTTGGCGTCTTCGGGATTGAGATCGACGTAGCCTTCCGAAACGAACGGCGCCCGCTTGTCGTGCCGGTGCAAATCGCCGAACGGGCCGAAGAGCACGGCGATCATATCGGTGTCGATGGGCGTGGTGTGCGAGCCGTGCCGGTACTTGGGCGTGTGGAAGATGAACTTGAAGCCGTCTTTCATGAGCGGATGCGGCGAGTTCTTCGTTTCGGCCCAGGTCTTCACCACGTTTCGGCCGCAGCGCACGTCGCAGGAGAGATCGTCGCGCCGCACGCCGTAATCTTCGGGGCCGGCGGGCCGGAGGGCTTCGTGCTTGGGGGCCACGATCACGTTCGGCTCGTAGAACGTCGAATCGACCGGCTCGCGGTGGACGGGCAGATTCTCGCCGGCCTCGATGAATTCCTTCTCTTCGCGGTAGAATTCCAGCCGCCCGCTCTTGGTGTACCAGGGTCGGGAGTCGGTTACCTGCTCGTAGCCCACCGCCTTGGGGATCGTGCGGCTGTTGATGAGCGCGGGGACGCCCTCCTTGGCCTTGGCTTCGAGTTCGAGGAAGTTGTAGCCCTTGGTGTTCGTCGAAAAGTCGAGAATCCGCTGCAGATAGACGTCGGTGCGCCCCTCGCGGACGAATTTCCAATAATCGTTGAAGCGATCGTCCTTGGTAAGCTCGGCGAGCTTGGCGGCGACTTCGGCGTAAACTTCGATATCGCCGATGGTCTTGAAGATTCGCTTAAGCGGCGTGCGGGGAAAGACCTGCAAGAACGGATTGGTTACCGAGGCGGTCATGTCGGGGTGCTTGAGTTCGGCCCAGCAATCGACGCCGAAAACCACGTCGGCCCATTCGCAGGAGGTGGACCACCACCACTCGTTGACGGCGACCATTTCGATCTTCGGCAGCACATTAACGACCGTGTTGTAATGCCATTTGACGTTGCCCAATATCGAATTGGCGTTGGCGAACCAGAGCGCTTTGGTGGGGGCGGGCATGTGGGTGGCGCCCGTGAGCAGCTTTTTGCCCACCCGCAGCGGATGATCCTCGTGGTTGTAATAGTGGGCCGATTCGGGCTTCCAATACTGCTTGGGGCGCGCCGGTTTGGCGGGGTCCAATTCGATATCGAAGGGATTTTCGTTGATGTACTGCGGCGCGCCGTTGAAGAGCGCCACGCGGTAATTGCCCGCGTAGGAGCCGACGTTGCCGCCGATCTTGCCCACGTTGCCGGTCATCGCGGCCAAGAGGAAGATCGCGCGGTCTTTGTTGTCGTTGTTGAAGAACTGATTCGGTCCCATGCCCACCGCGAAGAGCGTCGTGCCGGGCTGTTTGGCGAAATGCCGGGCGAGCGATTCGATGGCTGCGGCCGGAGCCCAGGTGAGTTCCTCGACCGTCCGCGGATCGAAATGCGCCGCGTACTCCTGGACCAAATCGAACACCGGTCGGCAGCGGACCTTCTTGCCGTCGGCGAGGGTTACTTCGATCGTTCCTTCAAGAAGCGCCTCGCCGACTTGCGATTTCGCGCCTACCTCGTCGCGCGTCAGTTTTTTCGGAGCGGCGGCGGCGGTGTCCCACCAAACGTAGTCGCCCCACGCTTCCCGCATGGCCTCGGGGATGAGCATGTCCTTCTGACCGAGGGCGGGCGGTTCTTTTTCGTTCGCCGCCATGACCCTGGTTTGGTTGGTCAATTCGCCGGGTTTCTCGCCGAAGACTTCTTCGGCGCGCAGGTATTGCAGCGTATCCATGCGGACCAGGATCGGCAGGTCGGTCCATTGCCGCACGTAATCGGGATCGTAGAGCTTTTCGCGGAAGATCACGTTTGCCAATCCCAAGGCCAAGGCGGGCGTGGTGCCGGGCCGGACGACGACCACCTCATCGCCTTTGCTGGCCGTGGCCGAGTATTCGCAGGCGATGACCACCACCTTGACGCCCTTTAGCCGGGCTTCGGTGAGCCAATGGGCGTCGGGCATTTTCGTGGTGATCCAGTTCATGCCCCACACAACCACCGTCTTGCATTGCTCGACCGCGTTCAAGTCGAACTCCACCGTCTGCTGGCCGGTAACCATGGGATGGCCGGGCGGCAAGTCGGTGTGCCAACTGTAATTGTCGAAGCCGCGCCCGCCCACGGCCTTGTCGGGACCGACCTTGCGGATGGCGTCGTCCAAGAGCGCCATCGAATTGGCCATGCGGTACAGGCCGAAAACGCGGGTCATGCCGAGAAGCGGCATTCCGCCGCGGAATTTGAGGACCTGCGTGCCGACGCCCCCGGCGGCCTCGACCACTGCCTCGTCGTAGTGTTGGGCGAGGAGTTTCTTTTTGCCCTCCTCGCCGGAATAGGTTTCGGCGATGTTTTTCAAGGCCGCGGCGACGATCGCCGCCGCTTCGGCGTGCGACATGCGCACCCATTGATCCCGCGCCCGCTGGAAAAACTCCGGGGCGGGCCTGCCGTCTTCGCCGCGGGGAAAACCGGCGTCGTGCCAGCGCTTGAAGCCGGCGCGGACCATGCACTGGTTCACGCGGCGGTCGCCGTAAAAACGCCGCGTCAGCGCGAGTCCTTTTTGGCACACGCGAGGATCCCAGCGATGCGACGTTCGATTGCCTTCCAAGTCGGTCGCTTCGCCGTAACGCATGGTCGGACCGATGCGCGTTACCACGCCCGACCGCACGAAACTCTCGAGCAGGCAATTGTGGGTGTCGTTCGGCGCGCAGAGGAACGTGAAGGTGGAATCGTACCGCCATAAATCGCGATAGGTCTTTTCCCAATCGCGGTGGGGATACGCGGCCAGCGGATTGGCGACGGCCTCCAGTCCCCAGGCCTTGGCGGCCGAGGCGGCCAGAGCGCCGAAGCCGGCCGCGCCGACGGCTTGCAGAAAATCGCGGCGGGTAACATCTTTCGTCATGGTTTTTTCTCCTCCCAACTGCGAAGGTAAGCGACCAGCGATTCGATTTCGGCCGGGGAAAGGGCCGGATGCACGGTGGAAGCCTCCCCAAAACTCTGCATGGTCGTGCCGCGCCGCCCGCGGCCGATGGTTTCGACCAAATAGGCATCGTCGGCGGCGGCTAATAACGATTTATTGTTCAATGCCGGGGCCTCGAGGCCCTCGCCCTTCGCGCCGTGGCAGCCGGCGCAATAGGCCGCATACAACTTGCCGCCGGC
Source organism: Pirellulales bacterium (assembly GCA_020846145.1). Classification (GTDB taxonomy): domain Bacteria; phylum Planctomycetota; class Planctomycetia; order Pirellulales; family Thermoguttaceae; genus JADLEL01. The sequence goes on from JADLEL010000122.1 coordinate 14,622, forward strand.
AGCCGCGTCGGCTTTGACCCAGCGGCGCTCGGCAATGGGACGCTTCGGCTCGGGCACGCCGCCGATCCGCCGCAGGTGGCCGACGATCCGCGCGATCTCCTCGTCGCGCAAACCGCCTTCGTTCTCGCCCCAGGCGGGCATCCGCCGGCCGGGACGCCCCATTTTTATCGTATCTTGGATGAACTGGTCGGTGGCGGCGGCCAGAAAATCGGGATTGGCGATCGCCGGGAAGGGATACGTTTCCGGGAACCGCCGGCCTTCGCCGTTCGGGCCGTGGCAGCCCGAACAGAGCGTCGCGTAGAGCGTCGCGCCGTCGGCGGCGAACTCGCGCTCCTTGAAACGCTCGACGCGGAGGCGGTCTTTCGGCCAGAGCGACTCGGAAACGTCGCCGCGGCGGAGCGAGAGCATATAGTAGGTCAAGAGATCGATCTCCGCGTCGTTCAGGCCGAAGACCGGCATTTTCGAGTCGGGAACGATTTTACCCGGCTCGCGGGTGTGGGCCGAAAGCCAGTTGGCCAGCGTCGGTTTTCCGGGAACGTGGGCGAAATTCAATTGCCCCGGATCTTTGAGGCCCACGCGCGACATATCCGGCCCCTCGTCCCCACCGACGCCGCTGATCTTGTGGCAGCCCTGGCATCCCAGCGTGTGGAAGAGGGCCTTGGCCTCGACGAGCTTCGCCGCGCCGGTCCGCGTGGCAAGAAACGTTTCGAGGGCCGTGCGGTCCGGTTCCTCGATCTTGCCGAAAGATATTCTCCACGGGCCGTCGGACGATTCCTCCCGCTTTTTCAGGTGTTTTTCGTACCACCGGCGGTCGTAGCCCGCCAAGCCCGCGGCGGAAAGGTCGGGGCCTTCCATCCCGCCCGCGCCGCCGGGGCGCAGCGTGCCGCCGCGGCCGTCGAGCCGATGGCAGGCGAGGCAGTCGTATCGCTCGAAGATCGCTTGTCCGCCGGTCAGTTGCGATTCGGTCGGAATGCCGACGTAAGCATGGCAGGTTCCGCAACCGGCGTAGGCGTAGCGCGCGGGGATCATCGGATCGGGCCAGAAGGGCACGTCGCCGTGGGCGTCGGCCTTGTCGGTGGCGCGGCCCTGGCCCGCATGGCAGACGGTGCAGCCGAACTCCGCCGGGTCGTGCCCGACCGGCTTATGCGGCGCGGCCAGCGGACCGCCGGAAATTCCCTGCTCGCCCGCCGCCATCCCCACGTGACAGGAAACGCAGCGATCGGCGGCCTGCATTTTCGGCGCCACGACTTGCCGCAAATGCACGTCCAAGGGGCCGCTCTCGGTCGCCAGGGCCTTCTGCGTCTGCCGCCACTCGCGGAAGATATTTTCCTGCACGGCCGCTCCCGCCAATAAGGCGAGAGTTCCCAGGCTCGACCACAGCAGCAAATGTTTGTTTTTGTTCATGGCGTCAATGTTTCGGCCACTGGGCGGGCGACCAATAAAAATCCCAATTCGGTCCGCGAAAATACGTGCCGATCGCGGTCAAAATCAGGAATCCGCAGAGGAAGCACGTAAAAAGCCCCAACGCGCCGGCGCGGGCGGAGTTGTACCGCTTCACCAACCAGATCGAATATACGGCGTAAATTGAGGCGATGATCGTCCCCGGATTGACAAAAGTGATAACCAGTTGCGGGATATGGGGGAACCATTCCCGCAGCCAGCCGAAACGGATGGCAATCGTCTCGACGAGCAGCGTGGCCGCCGAACCGACGGCGATCGCCTGTTTCACCAGCGGCCAACCTCCCGGCCCGCCGAACCATTCGCCCGTGCCGCGCTGCTCGCGGTCCAAAAACGGGATCAAGCCCAGGCCGATCAAGACGATCGCCGGGATGCCGGTCCCGCCCATGAACGCCGAAAAAGACACGAGTTCCTGCAAACCCAAGAAATACCACGGGGCCTTGGCGGGATTTTCGGGCACGCTGGGATTGGCCAATTCTTTCAAAGGCGCGTTGAGGAACATCGCCAAGCCCACGCAGACCAGCACCGTGAGCATGAACACGCCCAACTCGGCGTAAAACAAGTGCGGCATCGAGGGGATCGTGTTCTCCGGGGCCTGATTCACGGCCGGCGTGCGGCCGCGGACGATCGCCGCCAAGTGGTAGGTCTTCTGCGGCGCTTCGGTGAAGACCGGATAGGTATCGGCCGGTGGCGGGCCGAGAAGCTTGTCGGCGTCTTCGGGCCGCGTCAGGCCGCCGTCCTTGCGAATCCGCCAGAAATGCACCGCCAGGAGCGCGGAGAGCAAGAGCGGCAAAACCATGACGTGCAAGAGATTGAAGCGGATCAAGGCTTCCTCGCCCACGACATCGGACCCCAAGAGCAATTGCCGCTGCATGCCGCCCGGATCGAACGAGGCGGTGATATTCAGCGCGTCGGTAACTTCGCGGGGCGATTGGGCGATGTTCGCGCCGATGGTAATCGCCCAGTAGGCCAGTTGATCCCACGGCAGCAGATAACCCGTGAAGGAAAGCCCCAGCGTCGTTACCAACAGTCCCATGCCGATCAGCCAGTTGAATTCGCGGGGCTTGCGATACGCCGCCGTGAAGAACACCCGCGCCATGTGCAGGATGACGGTAATCACCATGATATTCGCCGCCCAGCGGTGGATGTTGCGGATGAACCGGCCGGTGGGGACGATGAAATGGATGTCCTTGATCGAGTTGTAGGCATCCTCGGGCGAGGGTTTGTAATAACACATCAGGAGGATGCCGGTAACCAGCGTAATTAAAAACGCGGCCAGCGCGGCGATGCCCAACCCCATCGTGGTGCTCCAGCGCAGGCTCCAGCGGTGCGTCCGCACGGCGTGCAGGTGCAGAAAGACGTTTTGAAAGATGAAATTCGACCGCGTGCGGTCGGTGGTCGGCGTTCCGGTGCGGAAGGCGGCGCGGTAAATCCGCCCCGGCGCGGAAACGAGGTTTCCCAAAAACTCCCGCAAAGCCGATTTCGGCGGCGTTTCGTTGCTCATGCTTTCACCTTCGTGCCGGGCGGTACGGTTGCGTCCTCATCCACCAGATACTCGACGCCCGCACCGCTCACTTGCAGCCAGGGCAGCGCCCGCGGCGCGGGGCCTTTCGCCACCGCACCGTCCGCGGCGAACCGTGAACCGTGGCAAGGGCACTCGAATCCTTCCGGCGCGCTCTTCACGATGCAGCCCAAGTGCGTGCAGACCAGCGAGATCGCATAGACGCCCTCCTCGTCGCGGAACAGCGCCACCGAGCGGCCCGGCGGCGTGAAGCCCTGGCCGGCGGGGAGCGACTCGGGCAAAGCAACTTTGAATTTCTTCGACGGCGACGACAACACCGCCGCCTTGGGCAGGCGGAAAATGCCCACGCCGGCGAATATCAGCGACGCGCACATCGCTCCCAGCGAGGAAAGCCCCAAAAAATCCCGCCGGGGAATCGGTTCGGGATCCAGCCGCGATCCGGCGTGGTTCGATGTTTCGCTCATGATTGCCCTTGTCCCAATTGGTTATTTAGCCCCCCGTGAATACACGGGGGAGTGGATCGAAGGTCATTATGGAAAATCTTGCGGAGTCAGCGAATGTTCTACCATTAGCCCTGGCCCCCGGTGTATTCACCGGGGGCTAAATGGCGCTGAAAGTCATAATGCTGAAGCATAACCTACGGGAGGTCTCATGCGATACTCCAATTCGTCGTGCAAGTTACCCGTTCCATCGTAATGGCGTCCACCGGACAGCGCATCGCGCATAAGGCGCAGCGAATGCAGCGGTCCTCGTCCTTCAATATCGCGGAATGGCTTTCAATATCCTCAATGCCGCCCAACGTGCCGGTTACGACCGCTTCCAGCGCCGTACTCGATTCCATGTCGGCGAGCGTAACGAGCTTCAAGCATTGCGTCGGGCAGACATCGACGCAACCGCCGCAGAGGACGCAGCGCGTGCCGTCGAAAACCGGCGTTACGCCGCAATCCAAACAGCGCGACGCCTCGCGCAGCGCCTGCGGCGATCCGTAGCCGCTTTCCACGACCGCGCCCGGCCGGTGTAATCGCTCCTCGGCCGGCGCGACGGGGATCGCCACGCGGCGGATCGCCTCGTAGCCCGGCTCCCGGTCGTACCGCTCCAAGTTGAAATGGGCCGTTACGGCTTCCAGCGCAATCGTTCGTCCCGTGATATGGCGATAGATCGAACGCGCCGCCGCCTTGCCCGAGGCCACGGCGTCGATCAACAATTTGGTCCCGTGGGCTAGATCGCCGGCGGCGAAAACGCCTTCCGCCGTGGTGGCCAAAGTTGCCGGATCGACTTTCGGCCAGCCCGGTCGGAATTGCTCGATCTCCTTGCCGCCGTCCTCCAAAAATCCCAAGTCGGTCGATTGGCCGACCGAGAGCAAAACCGTGTCGCAAGGGACGATGCGAAGATCGTGGTCGTCGTAGAGCGGCGCGAAGCGGCGGTTTTCGTCGTACACCCGCAGACAGCGGCGGAATGCCACGCCTTCGACCTTGCCCGCGGAATCGCGGCGGATTTCGACTGGTCCCCAGCCGTTGAGCCGCTGAATGCCTTCCTCGTCGCCTTCGAGGATTTCCAGCGTATCGGCGGGCATTTCTTCGAGCGTTTCCAGCGAAACCAAGTGGACGCCGCCCATGCCCGGCAATCGCGCCGCCGTGCGGGCCGTATCGTAGGCGATTTGCCGCAGCACCGTGCGCGCCACGTCGTAGGCCACGTTTCCGCCGCCAATCACCACCACTTGCCGGCCGATGTCCATCGGCAACCCCAACGCAACCGCGCGCAGCAGATCGACGCCGCCATAGACCCGCGGCCCGCGCTCGCCCGGCAATCCCAAACTCCGCGACGACTTCGCCCCCACGGCAAGCACGACCGCGGAAAAATCTTTGCGGAGGGCGGCGAGCGAGATGTCCTTGCCCACCGTCGTGCCGCAGCGGATTTCCACGCCCAGCGCCTCGATGACCGCCACTTCCCGGGCGATCAACTCCCGCGGCAGACGATAAGCGGGCACGCCCACCAAGAGCATCCCCGCGGGCAACGGCTCGGTCTCGAAAATCACCGGCCGAAAGCCCATTAAGGCCAGGTCGTGCGCGGCGGATAGCCCCGCCGGACCCGAGCCGATAATCGCGATTTTCTCGCCGTCGGCGGCAGGGAATTTTCCCCCGACGCTCGCACGAATCAGAGCCGCCATCTCTTCGGCATCGGCCGAAACTTGGGGGAGGTAGTGGCGCGCCGATTCGAGCACGTCGTCCGTCGGGCGGATTTCGGGGCCGTATCGGTCGCAAACGAAGCGCTTCAGCGCGCGGATGGCGATCGGCCGGTCTTGCGCGACGAAACGGCCGTCGGCATCCACCCGGGGGACTTTGCCGCGGCGGCAGGCGGCCTCGCACGGCGCGCCGCATACCCGGCCGCAGATCGAGGCCAGCGGATTCGGCCCCCGCGCAATGAGATAAGCCTCCTCGAAACGGTTCTCGGCGATCGCGCGCACGTAGCCGCGGGCGTCGGTATGCACCGGGCAGGCGACTTGGCAGGAAATGAGCTGACGATGATAACCGTCGCCGGGCACTTCCACGTGCAATCGCCGAGAGTCTTGCATGACGGTCTTTTTGACAAGCGTTTTTCCGTTGGTTATCTTTATCGCTAACTTTTCCGGCGTGTCAAGAGGATGGCGGAGGGTTTCGTGCCTGACGCTTGGCTTCTTCTCGCTCCCGAATGCGTTGCTCGACGGGAACGGCAAACACCGAGTTCCGCGCGAGCACGCATCCCGGCCGCCCCGGCACGCAGTCGAGCGCCAATTTCAGGCACCGCTCGCCGTTCGGTTCAAAATGCGGGCAGGAGAATGAACTCACGGATTATCACCCTGGGGCACTGGGTTGGTGGCTATCAATCTAAACTCATTGCTCCGCTTATTCCTTGATCCATATCAAGCATTCAAATAATAATTTATCGGTATAATGTTTTTGTGGGGAGGGGTACCTGTCGGAAACCAAGCCGCGCTGCTCGAATATAGACACGTATGCCTTTCGTAAATCGAATTCTTTGCTGGATGCGGACAACGGCAACTTCGTTGCGTTTCAATCGCGAAGAGGCGTCCGGCAGTTTGGGCGATTTGGGCACCTTCGTTCCGCTGTTGGCGGGGATGGTCAATCAATGCGGAATGCAACTGGGACCGGCGCTATTTTGTGCCGGAGCAATGAACGTCGTCTCGGGCCTGCTCTTCCGGATTCCCATGCCCGTCCAGCCCATGAAGGTTATTGCCGCAGTAGCTATCGCCGAGGGGTTGAATGAGGCCCAAATTCTTGCCGCCGGAATTTCCGCCAGCGCGGTTTTGCTGCTGGCCGCCGTAACGGGCTTGATCCCCTGGCTCAATCGCACTGCCCCGAAGAGCGTGATTCGCGGTTTGCAACTCGCCCTCGGCCTGAAATTGCTGATCGAGGGTCTGCGGATGATCGGCAAAAGCGGCGCGTGGTTCGAGGCGGACGGCATCGGTATGGGCGTCCTCGCGGCACTGGTCGTGGTGGGGCTGTCGCTTACCCGCCGATTTCCCGCCGCGCTGGCGGTATTCGCGCTTGGATTCATCGCCTTGATCTTCAAATCGCCCGCGTTTCTCGAACAATTGCGGTTCGGGATGGAGTGGAAATTGCCCGTGCTTGCCGACATCCACGATTGGGAGATCGGTTTTTGGCGGGCGGGCTTGCCGCAAGTGCCGCTGACGGTGGCTAATTCGGTCATCGCCGTTTGCGCGCTGAGCGGGGATTTATTTCCCGAGCGGCCGGTTGGAACGCGACGGGTCGCTTTTTCCGTGGCCTTGATGAACCTCGTCTGCTGCCCGTTGGGCGGAATGCCGATGTGCCACGGCGCGGGCGGCTTGGCGGCGCAGTATCGTTTCGGCGCGCGCACGGGCGGAAGCGTCGTGATTCTGGGCGCGGCGAAGATCGCCTTGGCCTTGCTCTTCGGCAGTTCGCTGCTCTTGGGTTTGCAGCAATACCCGCAATCGGTGTTGGGCGTACTGCTGGCGTTCGGCGCATGGGAATTGGCCCGCGTGTGCCGCGATCAAACTTCGCGCATGAATCTGTCGGTCATGATTTTGACCGCAGCCGCCTGTCTGGCGACCGATATGGCCGTCGGCTTCTTCCTTGGCTGGGCGATTGGTTTGCTCGCTCGCCGAGTCTTTTCGAAATCGCCATGACTTTCGGCAGTGCGAGGATTTCGCTTGGTATGCCCGCGTCTTCCGCGTACGGTTCACAGCTTTCGGATTTTCAGTTACAATGGAGTATTCAATCTTAGGAAAGGAAGTAATCATGCGTTCCGACATCATCAAAATGGGCGATTCTCGCGCCCCGCACCGTAGCCTCTTGCGTGCCACCGGCGTGGGGGACGCCGACTTCCCCAAGCCGTTCATCGCCATCTGCAATAGCTACGTCGATATCATTCCCGGCCACGTGCATCTCGATAAGGTCGGCGAATTCGTCAAGCAGTGCGTCCGCGAGGCGGGCGGCGTGCCGTTCGTGTTCAACACCATCGGGGTCGATGACGGCATCGCGATGGGCCACGGCGGCATGAGATATTCGCTCCCCAGCCGGGAAATCATCGCCGATTCGGTCGAGTCGATGCTGGGCGCCCACGCGTTCGACGGCGTGATCTGCATTCCGAACTGCGACAAGATCGTGCCCGGCATGTTGATGGGCGCGATGCGGATGAACATCCCCGCGATCTTCGTCAGCGGCGGGCCGATGGAAGCCGGCAAAACGGCCGACGGCAAGACCGTCGATCTGATCGACGTCTTCGTCGCCGCCGCCGCCAGGCAGGATGGCAAGCTCGGCGCGCAGGAACTCGCCGCTCTGGAGCGCGCCGGCTGCCCCACCTGCGGCTCCTGTTCGGGCATGTTCACCGCCAACAGCATGAACTGCCTCTGCGAAGCGTTGGGGCTAGCCTTGCCGATGAACGGCACGCTCCTGGCCACCAGCGCCGAGCGAAAGAAACTCTACCGCCGCGCCGCCGAGCGGATCGTGAAGATGGTTTTGGAGCACGACGAAAAAGGCGCAGGGCACGGCTTGCTGCCCCGCGAGATTTGCACCCACGACTCGATCGACAACGCGATGGTCCTCGACATGGCGATGGGCGGCAGCACGAACACCGTGCTGCACATCCTCGCCATCGCGCGCGAAGCCGGCGTGGAGTACGACATCAAGCGCATCGACGAGCTCAGCCGGGCGACGCCGAACATTTGCAAGATCGCCCCGAGCAGCAATTATCACGTCGAAGATTGCCACAATTCCGGCGGCATCCATACGATTCTGGGGGCCGTCAATCGCGGCAAGGCCGGCTTGCTGAAACTCGATTGCCCGACGGTTACCGGCAAGACGCTCGGCGAAAACATCGCGGAGTACGATATCCGCGCGAAGAGCGTCGGGCAAGAAGTGCTGGAACTTGCGGCGGTGACGGCGGGCGGAAAACACACCAATCAAGGCATGATGGTCGAACGCAAGGCGGCTACCGTCCGCGATCTGACGACGAAAGAGTTGGGCTTCGATCCCTTCGATTGCATCCGCGAAGTCGAGAAAGCGTACAGCACGGAGGGCGGACTGAGCATTTTGTACGGCAATTTGGCCCCCCAAGGCTCGGTCGTGAAGACGGCGGGCGTCAAGCCGGAAATGCTGAAGCACACCGGCCCGGCGGTGATTTTCGATTCCGAAGTGGAAGCCTACGAAGGCATCGTCAACGGCAAGGTCAAGGCCGGCGACGTGGTGGTGATCCGCTACGAAGGTCCCCGCGGCGGGCCGGGCATGGTCGAAATGCTCGCCCCCACCACCGCCATCAAAGGCATGAAACTCGACGACTCCGTCGCCCTCATCACCGACGGCCGCTTCTCCGGCGGCACGGCGGGCGCGTGCATCGGGCACATCAGCCCGGAGGCCGCCGCCGGCGGACCGATCGCGCTCTTGGAGCCGGGCGATATCGTCGAAATCGACATCCCCGGGCGCAAGCTGAACGTCCGCCTGAGCGAAGAGGAACTCGCTCGCCGCGCGAAAAATTTGAAATCCCGCCCGCCGCGAATCAGCAGTGGATATTTATCCAAATACGCCTCGATGGCCACCAGCGCCGACACCGGCGCGGTGCTCAAATGGCGCTAACTCGCATGTCTCACGATAATTCACCACGGAGACACGGAGGACACGGAGAAGCGGGATTCAGGGGGATTTTTTCGCGATGGAAACACGGACGGAGCGTGAATTAAATAATTCGTAACTTTTTTTAGCCGAATGAAGCGATCAGCGAGCCGATAAAAAATCCGTTTTTCGACAGTGCTCCTTCATTCGGCTAAAATGTTGCAATATTTCAATTTTTTTACGTCCGAATAATTCGTTTTTTCAACCACTCAAGTAAAAAACTCCGTGTCCTCCGTGTCTCCGTGGTGAGATATCCGGGCTAAGATGCCTCCCCTCTCCGGGCGCCAAACGTCGTTTGGTCGGGAGAGGGGTTGGGGGTCAGGGCCGTGTACTCGTTCCTGCGCCTTATCACCGTCGAATCTTTTCGGAAAATTTCGGATCTTCCCGGAACAGATACGCCTGATAGTTCACCTTGGCGTATTGCTTCGTCTCCTCGAAACTCCCGTGCGGAACGATCAGTCCCAGGTCGTAAGCCAAGCGGTCGGAGTAGCCGGGCAGCAGTACGCGGTAATCGTAGGGGACGCGATCGGGTTTGAGATGGTTGATGTGGCGGCGGATGTTGGTCGTGCAATTGTTGGCCAGCGTGTCGTAGAACTCCGGCTCTTCGTACAGTTTATTGACCCGCCGCAGGACATCGACGAACAACTTCCGCGCTTGCACGGGCGTGGCGGTGCTGCGATAGACATAGACCTCGCAGCGATAATGATTGGCGTACTTCGGGATCAAGTCGCGCTCGTCGCCCAACACGTAGATCAGCTCGTACTGCCGTAGAAAGCCTTTGATGGGGTCGTATTTCTCGCCTTTTTCCTTGCGGATTTCCACCGAGGTTACCAGATGGTTGCCATCCGCGAAGCCGAAGCTGATCATGGTGTGCGCGATGCCCGGCGTGTCGTTGAAGGGCGCGACGATGAAATCGACCGACTCCAATTGGTTCAAGTCGAACGACTTGTCGTAATAGGCCAGGTCGTAATCGTCGATGGTCCGATAGCGGCAATTGCGGATGTTGCGGATGTTGGCCGTATCGCCCACGATCTCCGCTTCGGCCATTATCGCCTGATCGGGCGTCCAATCGCGATCGTTCGAGGGCTGAAAAGATTTGTAGAGGTCGGGATTGGGCTTCAAAGTGGGGAACATCGCCGGTCGCGGTTCGGAGGAGGCTTGCGATCCGAGCCGGTCCGCCGGCGGATTGTTCGGTTGAATCGCGGTGCATCCCGATAGAACCAATAACGCTGAAAGCAGCATTACCATCCCTGCTACCGCGCGGGTGCCACGGATGGCTTGTTCCTCCGTGTTTCTCGCGCTGCTGGACAAGCCAACAGTGGCACCCAAGGGGATCGCGTGAATATCCTTCCCGGCGAGTACCTTGCCGACCGAGAGGATTGCTTCCAGCCCTGAATTCGTTAAAATGGGCATTTTACATAATACGAGAGGAGTATTAGCCGGGAATTCAAGGCATGAATCCGACGAGGAGCGTTATTTAGCGAGATTCGCCGGAGATTGCAAGAGCAGTGCGGAGATAGACTGCCGTTTATGGTTATGGTAAAAGGGATGTATGCAGAGTTGGGACTGTTTTGAAATCCCGAAAGTGGCTTCCGTATTCTCTATCCAAGGCACGTTTCCTTCCGCTTTTCGCGTTACGAAAATGCCGCTGAACCTCGAAAAACCGATTGTCCGCCGCGGTTTCACGCTGGTGGAATTGTTGGTGGTGATCGCGATCATCGGCATCTTGATCGCGCTATTGTTGCCGGCGATTCAAGCCGTGCGGGAAAGCGCCCGGCGGATGACCTGCTCGAGCAACCTGCGGCAGATCGGGCTGGGCTTTTTGCAATATGAAAACGTCCGCAAGGAGTTTCCGCCCCCCTATACGGACACGCCCGCGCGGCACAGCGCGTATCCGTTCATCATGCCGTACATGGAGTTGAAGCAGATCGCCGCGCATTATCGCATGGACAAGGATTGGAATTCGCCGGAAAACGCGGCGATCGGCCAAACCGATATCGAGGAGTTTCGCTGCCCCAGCGCGCCCGCCGTGCCGCGTTCGAACACGGCGACGGGTCGGGCGATCACCGATTACGGGCCGTGCATCATTATCCAACCCAGCCTGGTTACGCAATTGAAGGCCGCCGGGAGGATCAAACCGCGGAAAAACGACGAGTATTTCGGCTTCCATCAGATTCGCACGGCGACTTATCCGAATTGCCCGACGCGCGTGCAAATCAAGCACGTCAAGGACGGGCTTTCGCACACCATCATGTGGTTCGAGGACGGCGGCCGGCCGCTGGAATTCATCGGACCCAGCCGCGCGCGGGGCACGAACGTGGTTTCCGGCTCGCGGTGGGCAAGTTATGAAAACTGGTGGGTCCTCCATTACTCGTGCGGCGACGGCGCGCAGTTGTTCAACTGCCAAAACAACAATGAAATTTTCAGCTTTCACAGCAACGGCTGCAATTTCCTCTACGGCGACGGCGCGGTGAGGTTCCATCCGAATACGATCGACGCCGACGCGTTCGTTTCGCTCTTCACCCGGGCGTCCGGCGATCCGGTGATGGAAGGGAGCGCGCCGTGATTCGATTCCAAACCACCCGAACCTATTTTGGCAGGATTCAAAATCCCGCCTATTCGTAGGACAGGTTTCCAACCTGTCGTAAGATTTGCGGCATAATCAACATTCGCATCGGATGACAGGTTGGAAACCTGTCCTACTTTCAAGCCGCGAACTTTTTGTTGCGAATACTGTCCTGGAGGAAGTTGGGAGACATCCATGAAGAATATCGGCCGGCCGCGGATCGCCATCATCGACTACGGGATGGGCAACCTGCGGAGCGTGCAAAAAGGTTTCGAAAAAGTCGGGCACGAGGCCGTGGTTACCGGCGATCCCGCCGTGGTGGCTTCCGCCGACAAGGTGGTGCTGCCGGGCGTGGGGGCTTTCGAGGACGCCATCGCCGAACTTGGACGGAAAAAACTGGTCGGCCCGGTGCTCGACGCCATCGAGACGGGCAAGCCCTTCTTGGGCATTTGTCTGGGTTTGCAGATGCTTTTCGAAACCAGTTATGAAAACGGCACGCACCAAGGTTTGGGTGTGCTCAAGGGCGATTGCGTCCGCTTCAAACTTCCGGAAGAATATGCCATCCCCCATATAGGTTGGAATCAGTTGATGATCCGCAAAAGACCTCCCGTTTTGGAGGGGATTACCGAAGGGGCCTACGTCTATTTCGTCCACTCTTATTACGTCGTACCGGGCGACGCCGAAATCATCGCCACCGAAACCGAATACGGCGGCCCGTTCTGCTCGATGATCTGGCGCGACAACATTTTCGCCACCCAATTTCACCCCGAAAAGAGCCAGGCGGAAGGGCTGAAGATACTGAGGAACTTCGCGGAGTATCGGTGAGGGGCGTGGGGCGAGGGAGATATCTGTTCACGACATTTCTTTCCTCGCGCCTCGCCCCACGCCCCTCGCCCCAAAAAACCTCCCCGCTTGCATCCAGGCAATTTCTATGTCATATTGCCAGTTTCGACCTTTTGCCTGAGATTGGGCGGGAGTGTTTTGCGCGTGGAAATCTGGCCGGCCATTGATATTCGCGGGGGGAAATGCGTACGCCTCAAGCAGGGCGATTACAGCCGCGAAACCGTGTTCGGCGAAGATCCCGCGGCGATGGCCCGGCATTGGGTGGAGTTGGGGGCGAAATGCCTGCACTTGGTCGATTTGGACGGTGCCCGGCAAGGGCGGCCGGTCAATTTGGCTAGTGTACGGGAGATAGTAAGGGTCTCCGGCGTGCCTTGCGAGTTGGGCGGCGGCATCCGCGAGGAAGAGACGATTCGCATGTTGCTTGACGCCGGAGTGGAACGATTGGTCATCGGCACGTTGGCGTTGAAGCAGCCCGATTGGTTTCGGGAACAGTGCCGCAAGTTTCCCGGCCGCTTGGTGTTGGGGATCGATGCCCGGGATGGCTTTGTCGCCACCGCGGGCTGGTTGGAAACGAGCGGTACGCCGGCGATCGAGTTGGCCCGGCAGTTCGCCGGCGAGCCGATTTGCGCGGTGGTTTATACCGATATCGCCACCGACGGCATGTTGGCCGGTCCGAACGTGGCCGAAATGACCGCCATGCAGCGCGCGGTTGAGTGGCCGGTAGTGGCGTCCGGGGGCGTAACGACGAAAGACGACGTTGCACGGCTGGCCGCCGCGGGAATGGCCGGCTGCATCATCGGCCGGGCGTTGTACGAGGGGACGATTACGCTGACCGAGGCGATTGCCGCGGCGGGTTGATTGCAAATTGGTAATTGCAAATTGCACGAACTTGATTCCAGAATAATATTATCAACACGGAGGCACGGAGGACACGGAGAGAAGAATGAAATCCGAATAGAGTTTTTTGCACGAACAAATCTCTTCGGCCTTTGTTCTTCGACCTTCTTTCGTCATTCGAGCTTCGTCATTCGTCCTTTCCTCCGTGACCTCCGTGTCTCCGTGTTGGTAATTTGTGTTCGTCGTTCAATTTGATATTTGCAATTACCAATTTGCAATTTGCAATTCACTTTTATTGAAGGGTTTATTCAAACACGCCGATCCATAATCGAGGACACCATTCATGCCCAAGTACCAAGTCGAGGACATTCGCAACATCGTATTCTGCGGGCACGGCTCATCGGGCAAGACCATGCTGGTCGATCGGATGCTGACGCAAACCGGCACGGTTACCCGGCTGGCGAACGTCGATGACGGCACGAGCTTATGCGATTTCGACGAGGAGGAAAAAGTCCACAAATACTCGATCGAGGCGAGCGTGGTGCATTTCGACCATGCCGGCAAGCGGTTCAACGTCATCGACGCGCCGGGCTATCCCGACTTCATCGGCCAGACGATCGGGGCGATGCGCGGCGTCGATACCGCGGCGATTGCGATCAACGCCCTAGCGGGCATCGAGGTCAACACCCGCCGCGTCTTCAACGAGGCGAAAAAGGCCGGTCTGGGCCGAATTATCGTTCTGAACCGTATGGATTTGGACAACATCGAGTTCGAGAAACTCATCGGGAGCATCCAAGAGCTTTTCGGCAAGGCGTGCGTGTTGTTCAACGTGCCGCTGGGCCAGGGGCCGAATTTCCGCGGCGTGGCGGCCACGCTGAAACCGCCCGCCGATACCGCCGGCGCGCTGGTCGATCCGGCGGAGATCGGCGAATCGCTCTTGGAGACGATCATCGAAGTCGATGAAGCGGCGACCGAGCGCTATTTCGAGGGCACTCCGCCCAGCGAGGAAGAACTTGCCAAGCTCATCCCCCTGGCCGTGGCGCAAGGCTCGCTGATTCCGATCCTTTGCGTGTCGGGCAAGACCGGCACGGGCTTCACCGAACTGCTCGACGCCTTGGCGCTCTGCGCCGTCCCGCCGACGCTTATCAAGCGGACGGGGACGAACGCCGCCGGCGAGACGGTCGAGATCGCGGCCGATCCCGCCGGGCCGCTCGTTGCGCAGTGCTTCAAAACGCGGATCGATCCCTTCGTGCAAAAACTGAACTTCGTGCGCGTCTTCTCCGGCACGTTGAAGAAGGATACCACGATTGCCGTCTCCGGCGCGCGGAAGGGCGTGAAAATCGCCGCCCTGCTCGAAGTGCAAGCCTCGGAGACCGCGCCCGTCGATGAAGCCGGGCCGGGCAGCATCGTGGCCATCGCCAAGGTCGAGGAGTTGCACACCGGCTGTTCGATCGGCGAGTTGATCTTGCCGCCGATCTCCTTCCCGCGGCCGATGGTGGGCTTGGCCGTCACGCCGAAGGCCCGCGGCGACGAAGGCAAGCTTTCCGGCGCGCTGGCGAAGATCGCCGAGGAAGACTCCACTTTCCTCCGCGAGTTGGATTCGCAGACCAAGGAGATGGTCATCAACGGCATGAGCGAGCTGCACTTGCAGATCCTCCGCGAACGGCTGAAGCGCCGCGACAAGGTCGAGATCGATACCCGCGAGCCGAAAATCCCCTACCGCGAAACGATCCAGATCAACGCCGAGGGCATGTACCGCCACAAGAAGCAGTCGGGCGGGCGCGGCCAGTTCGGCGAAGTGCATATCCGCATGTTGCCGCTGCCCAAGGATACGAACGTCGAGGAATGGGCCACCAAGGCGCGCTTCCCCTCGCTCAAGCAGACGCACTACGACGAGGAGAACAATTTCCTCTGGATCGATTCGGTGGTGGGCGGCACGATTCCCGGCAACTTCATGCCGGCCATCGAGAAGGGTTTCCGCGAGCGATTGGAGCGCGGCGTGATCGCCGGCTACAAGGTGCAGAACCTCTGCATCGAGGTGCATTTCGGCAAGCATCATCCGGTCGATAGCTCGGAACAGGCCTTCAAGACCGCTGCCTCGATGGCCTTCCGCAACGTCTTCCAGACGGCGAAGCCTTCGCTGTTGGAGCCGATCGTGAAGATGGAGATCACCGTGCCGATGGGCAACGTCGGCGACATCAACAGCGACATGTCCGGCCGCCGCGGCCGCGTATTGAGCATGGACTCCGCCGGCGGCGACCTGCAAACGGTGCAGGTCGAAGTTCCGCTGGCCGAAGTGACGACCTACGCCCGCAGCCTCTCGAGCATTACCGGCGGGCGCGGCAGCTACACCATTGAGCTGAGCCATTACGACGTGGTGCCGGGCAACGTGCTGCAGGAAATCCTCGCCAAGTCGAAGGTCGAGGAAGAGGAAGAAGAGTAACGCCCACGATTATTTCGAGCGCAGCGCGAACTCGAGCGGACTTGTGCTCTTTGCGTCGATCGTGGCGGTCAGTTCGCTTTCGGCGTTGTATTTGGCGGGAATATACTGCTCCATGACCGCGACGGTTCGGTTGGATTCCGGATCGAACGCTTTTCGGCTGCCCGCGCGCATGGCCGTGATCTCGACGCGAAAGGTTCCCGCGAAGGGTCCGACTTCCGCGGCGACGGCGAATTTTCCGTTCTCGATATTGGCGCCGGCGGCGGGTCCCCGCGTGCCGTCTTGGGGAATGAACTTAATGTATCCGTTGTCGATCGGCCGGCCGTCGAAGGTGGCCGCGCCTTCGATGCTTTGCCGCCGCGCGTCGCCGCAGCCGCAGAGCAGGAGGATGCCGAGCGGGAGGAGGAAATAGCGGGAAAAGAACGGGATTCGATTCATGGGCGCTAGTATTCTCCCAGGGCGTGGCCGTCGTTGATGTGGCCCATGTATTGCCAGGTTTTCAGGTCGATGGTGTCGGCGATGAATTCGATATGCGCGTCGGCGAAGACCGCGTTCACGCCGCCGCGGTGATAACTGCGGGCCGACGAGTACGAACCGTCGTACCCGGCATAGTTGACGACGGCGGGATTGCACGGCGCTCGGGGGGTGGGAACGCAGCGCTGGTAGCTGACCGCCGAGGGGGCGTCGCCGATGCTCGTGTTCGGCGTGTAGATGTGCAGATACGAAGAGGCTCCGCTGTACTGGATGCCCCACATGCCGCGCGCGTCCCACGGTCCCGCGCCGCCGACGCTATGCGCGCCGGAGATGACCTCGCTGCCGAACGTGGTTTTCGACAAGCCGTCGCGAAATTCCTTGAACTTGCGCGGGATATTCCACTGAAACGCTCCGTTGCCGAAATAATAGGCATAATTCCAGCCGGCGGGCTTCTCTTCCTTGAGCAAGGACGATCCGAACGAAACGACGAAGTTGGAATGCGCGTAGTTCACGTTCTCGGCGTTCTTTCCGGTGTTGGGATCGTTGGGGCAGTTGAAAGGCTCGATGGATTGGTCGATCACGTAGTTGTTGAGAAGATAGGTGTTGGAAAGCACCCGTTCCTTGGGATTGAAGCTTTTGAAGAGGTCGCCGCGTTCGAGATAGGGGAGCATCCAAATTTGGGCTGTGTGGCCGAGAAACAGCGTCGGCGAGACCATCATGCCCGTGGGGAGCATTTTGCGGGCGTTTTCGTAGTTCAGCAAAGCCAGTCCGCACTGTTTCATGTTATTCGTGCATTGCGCCCGCCGGGCCGCCTCGCGCGTCGCTTGGATCGCCGGCAAGAGCAGCGCAATCAAGATGCCGATGATGGCAATGACCACCAGCAGTTCGACCAGCGTGAAGCCGCGGCGGCGCGGCGGCGAAATCGTCTGCCGGGAAAGTATCGTGGCGTCCATGATGATTTTTTAGAAAAAGGATAACGGTCTAAGCCGCATTATTCATAAAAGTGATTTGTAGAAGCGGCATCTTGCCGCTTTTTGCCTAAAATGCGGCAGGATGCCGCATCTACAATGTTTATGAATAATCCCGGCTAAAAAACCCGTCGGGCGAACTTGCGCTCCAGGGGGAGCGCCCGTCCGCCGCGGCGGGTGGTTCAATTGCCTTCTCTCCGCCGCGGAGAGTTAGCGGTTCCGAAATCGACGCAAACCTGCCGCAACGAGCAGTCCGACGCACAGCAGCAGCCACGTTCCGGGTTCGGGCACTGCCGCCGCGGATGCCGCGGCGCTTCCGCCGATATTCAAAGCGCCTTGAGTAATCGAGGTCGCCGTAACATCGGATCCCGCCAGCACGTTCATCGTGCCGGCGCCGCCGATCGTGCCCAGCGTATGGGCACCGCCGTTTACTTGAAAAACGGAGTCGTTGGTAATCACCGAAAGCGTGGAAATCTGGCCCGTGGAGGACAATTCCAGCGTGCCGTCGCCGGCGGCGATCGTCGTCGGTCCTTGGTAGGTGTTGTTGCCGCCGAGCACCACCTTGCCGGAGGTGGTTTTGGTCAGGCTGCCGGGGCCCGAAATGACGCCGTTCAGGGTCATCGTGAGGCCGGCGGACGCGGAGGCGATGAAGGTATGGGTGGAGTCGGCATTGTTGAGGATATCCGAAGTCATCGTCGCCGTGCCGCTTCCCGTGTGGATGCGGCCGCCCGTGGCATCGACGGTAACCGGCTTCGAGTGGGTCACGGTCGTATCGGAGAAGTACAGGAAGGCGCCGTTGGAGAGGTAAACTCGGCTGGGGCTGCCGTTGCCCAAGGTCGTGTTGCCTTTGAGGTAGAGCCGTCCGCCGGTAATGTAAATGTCGCCGAGGTTGGTCT
Organism: Pirellulales bacterium; assembly: GCA_020846145.1. GTDB lineage: Bacteria > Planctomycetota > Planctomycetia > Pirellulales > Thermoguttaceae > JADLEL01. Next base: position 32,772 of record JADLEL010000122.1, read on the forward strand.
CTCCCAGATCGTTCAAGGTAAGATAATTGCCGCCGACCTTGGTCAGGGCATGGTTGTTGCCGTGGAGGTATCCGGGCGCCCATCCGCTTGACGGAAGCGTGGGGCCTTCGATCGACCAGTTATTCGACCCGCCCAGCGTGGCGTTTCCGGTAAGGGTAACGTAATAGAGGTACGGGGCCACTCCCGAGGACTTGTCGGCGGCGTTATTCACGAGCGCGCCGTTGCCGCCATCGCCCGATCCCGCAACGCTGACCGGTTCCCGGCGAAGGTTGTAATAACCTGTCAAGTCGAGGGTTCCGCCGCCGCTGATCTCGGTGCCGACTTCGTTGCTGCCCAAGGCGGAGGTGGATCCGAGTTTTACGGTGCCGCCAGTGATGCTCACCACGCCGTTGAAGCTGTTGCCGGTGCCGAGGGTCAGCGTACCGGCGCCCAGTTTCGTGATGCCCGTGCCGCCGGTGATCGAGCCGCTGCCGCTGAAGGTGTAGTTGTGGCTGGCGTCGTTGTTGACGGTAATCGACGCCGGGGCAATCAGGGGATTGGAAGTATCGCCGACCGTCACGGTGTTGACGCTGGAGCTGTCGTCGAAGATGACGGCGTCGCCTTGGAAGAAGCGGTTGTCGGACGGATCGCCCGTCCAGTTTACCGACAACATCACATCCCACACCGCGCCGGCCGCGCCCGTCCACGTCAGCGTGGCGTTGCTGCCGCCGACCGTCGCCAACAAGGATTTGGGGACCGTCGTGGTATCGAGCGTGAACGTGTAGCGGGTTTTGTTGTTGAAGCTGTCCCACTGGAATCCGCCGGAGCCGGTATTGTTCCAGGCGCCCGTGCTGGTAAGCAAGGTATAGGTGCTGCCGGCCGTCAATACGGTATCGGGAATGATCGATACGTTGCTGAGGGAAAAGCCGGTCAGATTCAACGCGCCGCCGACCGCGATTTTATCGTTTTTCGGATCGGTCGTGCTGCTCTTGAGTTTGAAGATCAGCGATTCCGAACCGTAGCCCAGGGTCAGGTCGCCCGTAATGCTCATCGTGCCGCCCAGTTGATTGAACGTTTCGACTCGCGGGCTGGTTCCATAGACCGGATTGTAGTCGGTCACCTTCGCCGTGCTGGGCGAGAGGATGTTGCTCCAGACGGTCGTGGTTACGTTGCCCTGTATCGTGCCGTTGCCGACGAGCGATTGCGTGCCGCCCAAGGTGAGCGTGGGGACGGCCAAGGGGGTCAAATCGAGGGTCGCCGTGGAATCGGCGAGGTCGATCACGGTGCTGGCGGCGATCGAGCCGGATCCCGACAGAATCAATTTGCTGCCGGCGTTGATATAGGTGCCGCAGGTGTAGTTATTGGCGTTGGTGAAGGTCCAGACGCCGCCGTCGGCGATCGACACCGAAGACCAGTTGCCGGAGACGCCTACGATGCCGTCGTTGCCGATGACGCCCGAAACCAATCCCTTGCCGCCGCGAAGCCAGAGGCTGCGGGAACTGATCACATTCGAAGCGACGAGGCCGGAAATGGTCAAAAGATCGCCGGGCGCGGCGCCCAGGGAACTAATCGTATAGACGCTGCCGCCGCTCATGGTGGGCGCGAGGATAATTCCCGAAAGCGTATTGCTGCCGCTAAGGCTCGCGATGTGCGGCACGTAAGCGTTCGCGATCAGGCCGGTGGCCGATCGGGGGCCGATATCGAAATTCTCGGCGACGGTGATGTTGTTGGTGAGCGCGACGGTGCCGAAGTTGGTGGACCCGCCGAGGATCACGGTTTTTCCCGCGGTGTCGCCCAAGCCGGTGTCGGTCGAGAGCACCACGGTGCCTGCGTTGACGTTGGTCTGACCCGAATAGGTGTTGGCTCCAGAAACGTTGAACACGGCGTTTCGCATGTTCAGATCGCCGGCGACGCCGTATTGGACGGCGTTCGCGGCGACCCCCGCACCGATAATATTTCGGGGCAGATTGGTGGTTCCCTGGCGGTTGACGATCAAGGTTCCAGTGGCGCCGAGCGTGATGTCGCCCGTCCCGCCCAGCGAGCCGGTCGTGCCGCCGTTGCCGACGGAGAGGGTGCCGGCGTTGATCGAGGTGGTTCCCATGTAATTATTGTTGTCGGAAGTAAGATAGATCGTGCCTGAGGTTCCGGTCGTCGTGTAATCGCGGGTGAGGTTGCCCGCGCCCGTCAAGGCTCCGTTCAGCGTCAAAGAACCGGCGCCGGTCAGCAGGGCAAGATTGCCGTTCAGGGTGAAGGTCGAACTCAATTGATTGGTGCCGGTCCAGTTGGCGAATTGGCCGCCGGTGGCATCGATCGTGATCGGCTTTGCGTGCGTGGGCGTGGTCCCCGAGCTTTGATAAACGCTGAGGATGGCGTTGTTGGCGACGGTGACCGATTTGGTAGGATCGCCCATGGTCGCGCTATTGATGAAAATCAAATTTCCTTCGTTGACGAAAATTTCCGCCAAGTTGGTTTCGCCCGTATTATTGATTTGCACGCTATTGGTGCCGACCTTTGTCAATTGTTTATTGTTTCCTTGGAAGGATCCGGAGAAGCTCAAGCGACCGAATTCTCGATCCGGGGTGCCGGGCCCGCCAAAAGCAACGTCGCCGGCCAAAATGATGCTCTCCGCTCCGGCGGCCACGTTGGAGGTCGCCGTTTCGGTGTTGATGATCGCGCCTAGGCCGCCGACGCCCGTGCCCTGCACGGTGATCGGTTCGGCGCCGACGCTCAAACCGTAGAGGTCGAGCGTCGCTCCGGCGGCCACGGTGGTTCCCGCGACGGTATCGCCGAGCGCGGCGGCATTGGTGACTTTCAAGGTGCCCGCCGCCACGGTGACGGTTCCGGTGAAGGCGGCGTTGTTTCCGGCGAGGGTGAGGACGTTCGTGCCTTCCTGCCGTAAGCTGCCCGCGCCGCTTAAGGCATTGGCCGCCGTGGCATCGGCGCTTTGGTTGAAGGCCAGCGTGCCGGCGTTCAGGTTGACCGCGCCGCTAAAGGTGTTCGTGCCGGAGTTGGCGATGGTCAATTTGCCGGCGCCCTCCTTGGTCAGCCCGCTCGCGCCGATGATGGCGCCGGCGCCCGCGAAGGTGTAATCCTTCGTGGTGTTATTGACCGTGATGGAACCGGGATCCAAGTCGCCCACCAGATTCACGGCGGGGGAGTTGGAGCCGCTGTCGTTGAAGGCGACGAAATCGCCGTTGTAAAACTTCTGCGTCCCCGCGTTCCAGTCTTGGGTAGTAACGATGTCCCAGTTATTGTTCGTGCCGTTGCCCGACCAGGTTAAACTGAGAGGCGCTCCCGAGATGGACAAGTTAATCTGGTTGGGAGTGTTGTCTTTCAGTTCGTAGGTCTGCCGGGTTAGTCCGCCGGAAAGGCCGGTGAGGTTCACGGCCCCCACGATCGATCCATAATCGTGGCTATAGGAACCGGTGTAATTGATCAACCGGTAAGTGCCGGGGACGAGCGCAGTGTTGAGCAGGGAGACGTTGATCGTCGATCCGGTATTGAGCGTCAGATTGCCGCCGACCGAGAGCAGATCGTTGACCCCGGAGCCGACGGTGGTGACGTTTGCCAAATCGTATTGCAGGGTTCCGCCGTAATTCACGGCGAGATTGTTGCTGAGCGAGAGCGTTCCCGCGGTGTTCGTGATGGTATAGGAACCGCTGGCGCCGCCGACGAGGCTATCGCTATTGCCCGGTGCGAGGTTGCTGCCCGCGTTGAGGGTGATATCGCCCGCGATAGCGCCGCTGCCGCTCAAAGTCTTTCCGCTTGCCGGGGCATAGCCGCCGAAGATTACAGAAACATCCAAAGTGCCGCCGGCGACGTGATAGGCCGACGCGGAGTCAATTGCGCTCGCGGCGGTAACCGCCACCGTGCCGGCTTTCACGACCAAGGGTCCGTTAAACGTATTCGCCGCTCCGCTGAGCGTCAAAATGCCGGCGTCGTATTTGCGGATCGCGATGTTTTTTCCGGCCCCACCCGTGGTGATGTTTCCCGAAACCGCGATATCCCCCGCACCGCTGAAGTTCAAAATACCGTAACCGGTGTTGTTCTGATTCAGCGTGGAGGTGATGGTCAACGTGGAGCCGGAGTTGGAGCCAATGTTGTAATTCAAGTCGCTGCCCGAACCCAAGGTAACGGTACCGCCGAGCGAATTGTTGTCGCTATAGTTTAGGATATGCGTCGCCGCGTTGGCGTTGCTTCGGCCGCGCAAGTTGAGCGCGCGGCTATTCGCCGCCGTCAAGGAGATATTATTCGCCAATTCCAATCGGCCGGTCCAATCGGTACTCGACATGTTGATCGATCCCGTCGCGCCTTGTCCGAGGGCGTTGTTGCCGCGAATGCGGATGGCGCCCTCGTTAATGTTCATGCTCTTGGTGCATAAGGTGCTATCCGCGCCGTAAGTGTTCCCATTAAAGGTAATCGTGCCCGGGCCGGCCTTAATCATCGCCGTCGAATTGACGTTCGCATTGCTGGACCATGTCCAGCGGCCGTCGATAGTGATGTCGGTGTTGGTGTTGATCGTCGTTTGGCCGTAGTTTCCTTTCATATCGCCGGTAATCTCCACCGTTCTGGTGCCGGTGATGGTAACCGTGTTCGTCGAAGTACTGGTGCCGCCGAGGCCAAAATAGATGAACGAACCGCCGCTGCTGGTCACCGAATTCAACGTTCTCAAGGACACTCCGCTGCCGCTTCCCAGGTTCACGGTCCCGCCGGGGAAATAGATCGCGCTTTCGTAGGTTTGTGTGTTCGTGCTATTGTTCGCCCAAACGACGTCCGTGGCCACGGTGCTGGAAAAATAGACGCGATTGGCGTCGATTGGTGATCTGGTGAACAAGTAAGCCGGGGCGGCCGCATCGAACGTGCAGGATTTTGCCTGTTCGCCCACTGCGTTCATATAGACCGTCGTATTCGAACTGGCGCCGAAGACGAGATCGTCAATGTATCCCGTAAAGTTCGGCGCGCCCGAGGTCGTCCATTGGCCATCGACCGTCCACAGCGATGTGTTCTGCGCCTGGTCCTTCCAGGTCCAGGTGGCGGCGGAAGCGCCGCCGCAAAGGATACCGATCGCAAACAAGCCCAGCAGGCTCGCCGCGAGCCACGCTCTTTTTTCGCTCGAGAAGAAACTCATAAAGCACCTCCAAGAAGAAATAATTGGGTAACGCACCGGTTGAAAAACACTTACGCAGTCGCATCCTTTCGGTTTCGCGCTCCATGCAAAAGGTTTTTTATTATTCCCGCTTCTTCCCAGGACGTTGCCCTGGGCTGGGAGAAAGGCTGCTCCGTTGGGGCAAAAAGCAACGCGACTCATTTCCATGGTTTATGATTTTCACTCAACCGCCCGACGCTGGACCCAGGGTTTCGCCCGGCAAGAGCGCGGCGGGGAAAACGAACTGCTCGCCGTTGTCCAAAGGGCGCTCGCCCGACCGCATTTCGTTGAGCAAGCGGGCCGCTTGGGCGCCGATCTCGTATTCGTCGATGGCGATGCAGGTAATCCGCCCGGCCAACCCGTGTTCGCGCCACGAACTGCCGACGTAGGCCAGCGACAAATCTTCGGGAATTTTCAGGCCCGCGGCGGTGGCGTGAAGGTACGCCACCTCGGCGTCGGGCGCGTTCCCGCAAAAAATCGCCGTGGGCCGGTCGGGAGCGGCCAGGACGCCGGTCAAATACTGCTGAATGGCCTTCTCGGCGTTAACGGCGGGCGCGGCCAACTTCGATCCATATTCCACCGAGACGACGCCCGCCGGATCCAGGCCGGAATCGACGAACGCGTCGCGCAGCCCCTGGCCGTAGGCTTCCGCCATGGAATACCGATGGGCATAGAGGAAGGCAATCCGCCGATGTCCGAGTTCGCCGAGCGCGCGTCCGGCCTTCAAGCCGACCTCCCGGCCGCTGTAAATCACCGCAGGCGCGGCGACGCCCTCGACCGTGCGGTGGCAGAAGACGACGGGAATGTGCTGTTTCTGCAAGAGCCTGATCTGATGCGCCGGCGTGGGAGGCGCCGTGGTAGGCACCAGGGCCACGCCGCCCACCGCTTGATCGACCAGCCGCACGATCAGATCGGCTTGGCGCCCGATGTCGTTCCCGGAGTTGCCCACGATGGTCTCGTGCTGGAAGCCGGCACAGGTTTGCTCGAAGCCGTGGATCAGCGACGGATAAGCGCCGCTCCGCAACTGCGGAGCGATGAAAGCATACATGTTCAGTTGCTGATGCGCGTGCTTTTGCTGCTCGGTGGTGACGAAGGTTCCGCGGCCGGGGAACCGCTCGACCAATCCTTCGCTCTCCAACTCGCCGAGCGCCTGGCGAACCGTGTTCCGCGACATGCCCAGCTTCTCGCAGATCTCGGCTTCGGTAGGCAGCGCGGAGCCGGGAGCCAACCGGCCCGACGATATCTCCGCATGGATGTGGTCGCGGAGGAGTCGATATTTCGGCCTATTCACTCCGTTTTGCGAAGTATGGCTCTCGAAAGCATTAAAAGTGTTAAGCGGCATTGCCCGATTCTCACAAAAAGTTTTATGTAGGTACAATAAAAACGAATCTTCATAGGTACATTGTCCAGTCTGAATATATCAATACCGCATCGCGTTGTCAACTATTATTTTTGTTTCATGGCCTTTTTTCTCAGTTATCAAGGTTCAGCCTTGCGATCTGATAGATTCTAAAATGTACCAACAAATATTATTTGTTGGTATCTTGCCTAAACTAATTCGTTCTGCTATAGTCAAGTTTGGTCCTGGGGAAATCCCATTTTTTTCATTGGATTTTTTTGTTAAACCACCATAACGGCCATAAGTTTAAGACACATAAGAGTTATATGTAAATGCCCGTATTTGAGCCAACTCGACGATGTTTACCAAAATTATTCCCGAAAAAACGATGAAAATCCGAGAGATGCCGGCAGCTATGAAATCAAACCTTCCGCACGGGCCGGGCAAGCGTTACGGCGGGGTGGTGGCGGCCATCGTGGCGCCGCATAAGCCTTCCGGCGAGGTCGATCCGCCCGCCATGCGGCGGCTCTGCCGCATCTTGGCCGATTGCGGTTGCCACGGCGTGTTCGCGATCGGCTCGACCGGTGAAATGCCCTTTCTGGACGAGGACGACCGCCGCGCGCTGACCGTCGCCGCCCGCGAAGGATTGGGAACCGACGCCGCGCTCTACGTGGGCGCGACCGGCTTGGGACTGAAGCAGACGATCCGCTACGCGAAGAACGCCGCCGCAGATGGGGCCGACGTGGCCGAGATCATGGCCCCCATGATCTTTCAGTTCGGCCAGGCCGAGTTGGCGGCCTATACCCGCGCGGTGGCCGACGCCTGCCCGATCCCGCTGGCCATCTATCACCACAAGCGGA
>JADLEL010000123.1 GCA_020846145.1 Pirellulales bacterium
AAACATGGACCTGTCCCCTTCCCGCGGCGCGAGGGGGACAGTCCCATTTTCGCGGCGATTAAGCATTTTTACGGCGCCATCATCTTTTGCGCCGCGAAAATCGGGACAGTCCCCTGTGAACGCTTACCTTTTACTTATGCTCCCAGCGCCTACCCGCTAGGACCGCGCTAAAGCTTGTCCCACCTACTTTTCCGTTATTTCGCCGCTTCTTTTTTCGCTTTCTCCTTGTCCAGAAACTCCAATTGCAGGCTCATGTCGATGCGAAAGGCCCGCAAGCCGTTGCGCCAATTGAGATTCATGAGCATGTCGGTCGGATTGACGTAGGTTAGCTCGGTCAAGGCGATCAGCTTCAAGTAGATTTCGATCGATTTCCGCAGATGTTCGCGCAGCTCGTCGGCGTATTTTTCCGCGCCGGTTTGCTGATACGCGCGTTTGGCGATGGCCGCCAGCACCTTTTCGCGCCATGCCTGGGTAACGAGCACCAAGGCTTGGCTGTCGGTGACGAAACGGGCCGCTTCGTCTCGGTTTTTCGATGCGGCCGCTTGCCCTTTCTCCGCCAGGGCCAGCCCCTCCTCGGCCATCGCGACGAACAAATCGACGAGCTTGTCGGGAGTCATCGCGTCGGTTACGGTTTGACCGGCCGCCATTTTTTCCGCAAATTCGGCCACCGGCATCGCCATGCGGTCGGTCAGACCGGGCAGGCCGTATTTCTCCTTGTACCGCGAAAACGATTGCGCATCGAACGGCCGGGCGGGATAATCGGCATCGCATTTCTTCGTATCCAAAATCGCATCCACCATCTGCTCCTTGCCGACCGCGGTGGGGTAGAAGTTCATGTTTTTCACGTGGGTCAGATTTTGCAGGCCCGGCAACACGGGACCGGTCGTGTCGTACCACTTCAAAAACAGTTCGCCGGCTTCGGCATTGCCGAACTTTTCCGCCAGCTTCGCCTTCCAAAAGGCCTCTTCCTCGGCTTGCGGGCGATCGACTTTCCAAAGATAACGGCCGATGGCCTCGAGCCAGATCGCGTCGCGCTCGAAGGTAATCAGCTTTTTGCCGTACGGCCAAAAACCTTCCTCCTGCGGCTCGAGCCGGTCGAGGGAGTACGGCCAACGCCAGCTCACCATGCCATACACTTCCGCGCCGTCGATTCCCGCTTTTTTCCACGCGCCGACCATTTCCCGGACGAACGACGGGCTACCCCAGCGAAACGGCTTGATATCGGCGATTTCGTGCAGATTGACGATGTGCTTTTTCGCCGTGCCGATGATCGAGGCGTGGCGCGCGTCCGGGATGGGACTGACCACCATTTCGACGTTGTGCTTCAGTTCGGTATAGAAATTATCGTATTCCGGCGCGCAGTGCTTTTTGAATCCTTCGGCGTCGAGGCCCCAATAGCGGACGACGATCCGCGGATTTTTCTCGCTCGCCTTGGCCGCCGGAATGATCACGTCGCGGATCCACTGGGCGGTGTATCGAGAACTCAGCACTTCGCCCGGACAAACGTAAAGCCCCACCGAATCGAAGACCCGCAAGAAACGCTCCAGGCAATAACGCATGAACTTCGCCGCGAACTCGTCGGGCTTATTGTAGTGCATGGGGATCTTCCGCGAATCGGCGAGCGCCTTCGGCAAATGAATCGAATAAAAATGCAATAAAACGCTGATGTTCCGCTTGGCGCATTCACGCGTGAACCAGGCAAACTGCTCCTGATTGCGGGCCATTTCCGCGGAGGTCAAACTTTTCGCATCGGGATATTCCGGCATCTCGACGATGCTCGGAAAAAGATTTCCGCTCCAGAGGAAAATGGTGTTGATCCGATTGGCGTAGAGGTAGTCGAGGTACTTCGTCAACAGCGGGCGGTCGAAAAACCAGGGAAATTCCGTCGGCGTGAGTTGGTAGTCGTAGCTGGCTTCCTTCATCAGGAAGAGCACCGTCCCGCGGAGCTCGAAATCGGGCTTTTCCACCGCGCCCGTCGGAACCGCTTTCGGCGAAGCCAACCATTGCTGCACGCCGTAGAGCAATCCCGCGGGGCCGCCGCCGGCAATTTCGGCGCGGGAACCGGCGGCGCGGAGCGAAAACGCCTCCGGATGATCGAGCGCGGCGTCGGTCTTGAGGATCGGCCGCGCGCCTTCCGGGATTTGGCCGAGCAACTCCCGCGCATATTCCGCGCAGAGTTCTTCGGCGGATGTCCGAGCGGGCAACGCCGCCCATAAACCGAGCGCCATGCCCAGGGCGGCCCATTGGCGCCAAATCGAATGGAATCGTAATGCGGTCATGTTTCATCTCCGGTAACTTGAATGGAAGGAAAGCTGGAAAGGCAATGCTTGAAGCATTGTAACACAACTTTTTCCGATGCCCAACCGCGCGAACCGTTCCCTAGCCGGGATTATTCATAAACATCGTAGATGCGGCATCCTGCCGCATTTTAGGCAAAAGCGGTAAGATGCCGCTTCTACAAATCGCTTTTATGAATAATGCGGGCTAACGAAACCGAATTCCCCGGAAATATCTGCCGGAGTACGGATAATGCCTGGAGTAATACCCACCTCATGAGCGGTACGCTGGGAAATATCTCATTTCGCAAATAATATATTGATTTCTATTTTTTCGTCATTCATAATCAATGTATTCGCAATACGAATTAGTCGGACGGTTACGCTTTTTTCCCGGAAGGCGCTCGCCGTCCATCGCCGGTTGCGAGGCACCGATAAAAACATTTTTTTCCTGTTCTCTCGGAAAAGGCGTCCTTCCACTGAGTTAGATACCCCTGAATCGATGAGGCACTTGAAGCTTAAGGCTTCTCTTTAACCAACCGGTTTTTTCGTGCGGAAGCGAAGTAGGCGGCGGTGTCGGGAATTATTCTTCCCGGAAATAGTTCGCGCTCTTGCCGCTCGGTTCGTCCTTTCCCGCCGAAAAAACGGCCCGTTCGTGCGTCCGCTGCGAGGCCCGCAAAATCGGAGCGAGACTCGCGCGCGTTCGTGTTTGCGCGATTTTTCCATGCACTTTACGCACTATACAAAGGAACAATAGCATGTATCGTTTGACTAAAATCGCTTTGTTTTTGGCGCTGCTTGCCGCGGTCGCCATGCCCGCGCAGGCGGCCTCGCTTGCCTGGGACGCAATCGCGGGAGATTTCGCCGTCGGAGCGAATTGGACTCCCGACGTCACCGCCCTCTCGGCGGGCGATGTGCTCACCATCGCCCAAGGCGATACGAACTTCCCCACGCTCAGCACCGATTTGAGTGCGACCGTACTCGGCAATATTAATATCTCCGCCGCCGGTACGCCCATCGGTTCTTTTAAAGGCAGGCTGGATGTCGCCGTCGGCGGCAAGTTGAGCGCCGGTAATATTCAGCTCGGCAACGAAAATCAAAATCCCGGAACGATGAATGTGTCCGGGGATGTCACCGCGGGTTACTTGACTCTCGGATATACCGCAACCACGACGAGCACGAACAATTCGGGAAATAGCTACTACACGCAAAATGCCGGAACTTCCTACTTCGCCAATGACGTGCGGATTACCACGAGGCGGGGATATGGACATCTGGTGATCAATGGCGGCACCTTCACCACGCCCGCCAATATCGTGTTGGTCTATTCCGGAACCGGTTCTTCCCCGGCGTACATGGAAGTCAATGGGGGCACGGCGAATTGCTACGATTTACGAGTGGGGGTTCATGCCTCCGGCCGCGGCTATTACTCCCAAACCAACGGTACGGTAAACGTCTCGCATTATTTTTATGTCGGCTACACATCGCCCGGGTACGCGAGCGATTTCAGCATGAGCGGCGGCGAAATCAACACCGGTCGATTCTATACCGGTTACGGCGCAACCGCGGCCCAATCGGCCGGAACGATCAATGCCACCAGCTATATGATCCTCGGCCGAAATGACGCCATTTTCGCGTCCGCCCCCGAGTGCAAATACGAGATGACCGGCGGAACGATCAATGCGTATCGCCTCCGTATCGGCGAGGGCGACTCCGACGCCGGCGGCGAAATCGGCACTCTGAATATGACCGGCAATTCCGTCGTGAATGTCGAGGCGGATTCTTATCTCGGATTAAGGGGGGCAAGGGGTAACTTAAACATGAGCGCGACCGGCGACACCAGCCCGCATCTCACTTTCGATGGCGCCTACCTTGGCTTCGGTTACGGCAATGACAATAACACGATCAATCCCACGGCGACCGGCTCCGCCTACGTCGATATGGGCGGCCATTCCGTGATCGATATGATCGATTGCGAAGTCCATGTGGGCATCTGGGAAAGGTCCTACGGCGAGATCAAAATGCACGGCGATGCCGTCCTCAATATGTCGGGAAACTTCTTGATGTTCGGCGACGATTGGCTCCGAAATGCCGCATCGACGACGAACGACTCCGTGGGGGTGCTCTTCATGGACGATCGAGCGGCAGTCAATCTCACCGGCGGCGCCAGTTTGTACCTCGGCAATCTTGCGTACGGCAAAGGAACGGTGAACATGGGACAAGTGGGAGACGCGAACGACAATCCCACGCTTACCGTGACCGGGGGTTATATTTATCTTGGGACCGGCGGACAAGCCACGTTCAATCAAAACGCCGGCACGACGTCCACCACCGGCGGCACGCAGTTCAACTGGACGGATACCAGCATCGCCACCAACGGCGGGACCCTCAATCTGAACGGCGGCACATTCATCACTCCGTTCATCAATACCGGGGACATTTCGGCCATCGGCACCGTCAATTTCAACGGTGGCGTTCTGAAGGCCAACACGAATTCCCTGGAATTCATCAGCGATAGCATCGGCGGCACGTTGAACGCTTACGTGTTGGCCGGCGGTGCAACGATCGACACCAACAGCTTCGGCGTCAAGATCTCCAAACCGCTGCAGACCGATCTGGTTTCGCTCGGCGGCGGCTTGACTAAACTCGGCGGGGGCGTATTGGTTCTTGATGACGTAAATACTTACACCGGGCCGACGACCATCAGCGCCGGAACGTTGGCCTTGATCGGCACGGTCGCTTCGAGCAGCGGGATTACCGTCGCCGGCGGCGCGAACCTCGAATTCCCGGTCATGGGGAACTCCATCCCCGCCTTGACCATGAATAATGGTTCAAAACTCAGCTTCTCGTTAACTACCCCCGGAACCTTACTCACCGTGGCGGGCGCGCTCAGCGACACGGGGACGGAAACGATCGCCCTCAATCCGGTGGGCGGCTTGACGTTTGACACGTCCGGCCCCTATGTGATTAACGCCGACAGCGTGACGGCCGCCGGCTTGACCGCCGCGAGCAACGTCCGCGCTTACAACGCAGTGGCCTCGGTCGTGGGAAATACCGTTCAAATCCTGCTTTCCAGCTCGGGAAATTCGGCGAAGAGCCTGACTTATGTCGCCGGGGCTCCCGAAGTGTGGGACATCAACACGACGGCCCACTGGACCGACGGATCGAATCCGGAAAAATTCTTCCAGGGCGACAGCGTAACCTTTGCCGCCGGGATGGGAAACATCAATATCCCCGTCGATGGCGTGGTGATGCCCGCCGCGATTACCGCCAATCCCGGCGCCGGCGAGACTTACACCCTTAGCGGCGGCGGCTCGATCTCTTATGCGACGGGCGGCCTCACAAAAAACGGCGATGGAACCCTGGTGCTCGATACCGGCGGCGCGATGACCAACGGCAACGATTTCATCGGCCAGGTGAACGTTACCGCGGGCATCCTCAAGATCGGTTCCAACGCGATCAGCCCCTTGGGGAGCGCCACCTATTCGACGGTCGTCGGCGCCGGCGCCGCCCTGGACGTCAATGGCGAGAGCCTCGGCGACGAAACGGTTGAGATTCAAGGCGACGGCGTCGGCGGAAACGGCGTCATCATTAGCACTGCGGCTGCCGATCAATACTACGCTTTGAAAAACGTGGTCGTCACCGGCGGCGCGAACGTAACCTTCGGCGGAACCGGACGCTGGGATATCCGCAACGGCTCCCTCACCGCTTACGGCGCCTATAACTTGATTAAAAAAGGCACGAACGCAATCGACATTTGCGATAGCGTCGTGGATAACAATCTCGACGACATCGATATTCAGGCCGGCATCCTGTATTTCGAGGGGACGTCAACGCTGGGTAATCCCACGAAAACCATAACCGTTGCCGCCGCTGGCACCTTCGACCTGTATTATACCACCAGCGCACTCGAGAAAAAAATCGTCGTCAACGGCGGCAAGATGGTCAGCAATGGCCCCAACACCTTGAACGGTTCCATCGAAATGTTTACCGGTTCAACATTCACCGCCGATAATGCGTTCACGATGGCGAATGCCGCCGGCACTACGGCGAGCATCAAACTCCACGGCGATGCCCAATTCACCATGAACTGGGGATGGATCGGCGGCCAGGGAACCGGCAGCACCGCCACGATCGAATTGAACGACACGTCCATTTTGAAGGCTAACGCGTGGGCGAATATCGGCGAACACGACGCCACGGCCAATGTCTATCTGCACAACACCGCGACGCTCACCGCCGTCGATCATTTCGACTTCGGTTACGGCGCGAATACCAACTCCACCGCCGTGGCCGATGGATCGAGCACCATCCATAGCGACCTCAATCTGTTCATCGGCGTCTATGGCGCGAATGCCCGCGGAAAGGTGCAGATGAAAGATACCTCCACCTTCACGGCGACGCAGGACGTTTATGTGGGCCGCGACAATTACGATACGACGAACTTGACCGCCGGCATGGGAACCTTGGAACTCAACAACCAATCCACGGCCGTCGTCGGCCGCGACGTGATCGTGGCCTACGGCTATCTGACCCAGGGAACCTTGGATCTCAAGGATGACACCGTAACCACGATTACCAGAGAGCTGCGGATCGGCAGATGGGGCGGCGATGGAATCCTCAATGTGAGCGGCAACGCCCACGTTACCGCCGCAACCATCGAGGTCGGTCATAATTGGGGAAACACCGAGAATGAACTGGGCAATGCGACGGCAACCGTCAGCGGAGCCGGCGCCGTGGTCTCCGCAACGAGCTACCTCGTATTGGGCGGCGATGCCGGCAAAGGAACCTGGACCCAAGCAGCCGGTCAAACGACTGCCGGAACCGGCAACGCCGCGACCGGCGGAGTCGTTCTCGGCCAAGGCGACTACTCCGACAGCCTCGCGAGCTATCCGCCCTCTTATTCCATTGCCGTGCTCAATTTGAACGGTGGCGCCTTGACCACTCCCCAAGTGGTGACCAATGCAAAGGTTATCTCGACGCACGCGGACGACTTGGGTGCGACGCGCATCAATCCCGTCACCGCGACGGTGAATTTCAACGGCGGAATCTTGCAAGCCTCCGCGACCAACGCCAATTTCATCGCCATCGACGATCCCGCCGCGACCTTGACGCTTAAAGTGCAAGCGGGCGGTGCGGTCATCGACAGCAACGGCTTCGACATCGGCTCCTCGCTCGCCTTGGTGCACGATGGCGTCGGAACCGACGGCGGCCTGAAGAAACTGGGCGCCGGTACGCTCAGCTTGACCGGCGCGTTGTCATACAACGGCAACACCACCGTCAATCAAGGCGCTTTGGCCGTAACGGCTCTCAATACCCCGGCCGCGGCCGTTTATGTCGCGAATGCCGGTACGCTTAACGCAGGCTCCATCGTGGCGAATTCGTTGACGGTCGGCGGTCCGCCTTTGGCCGCCACGGCCGCCGTGCCGGAACCGGGCGCCTTGATGCTGTTGGCGCTGGCCGGTTTGGGCGCGCTTCTGGCTTGGCGCCGGAAGTAGCGTTCGCGTAAAATCGCCTTCTCCCTCTCCCGGCCCGCCTGCGGGTAGCGCCGGGAGAGAAAGGTTGCCTACACCCAACCCCCAACTCCTCGCGAGTTGGGGGTTGTTTTTTTGCCCGAATCGCAAACCCTTTTCAAGGCGAACTTCCATCGAGGACGAGTTGTCGAAACTCATGCCCGTTGGTAAGCTATATTCTCAGTACCATGAACGATCGCCCACAACCGCACTATCCCGATTTCGCGACGTTCGCCAAATTGGCCCGAGACGCCCATCTCGTGCCGGTCTATCGGCGGATCATCAGCGACGCGCTGACGCCGGTTACCGCCTTCCACAAGATCGACTCCGGCCGCTGCGCGTGCCTCTTCGAGAGCGTCGTGGGCGGCGAAAAGGTCGGCCGATATAGCTTTTTGGCCACCGAACCGTTTTTCGAGATCGAAGCCTACGGCCGCCGGGTAACGACCAACGCCTATTCGGCCGTCTCCGCGGGGGGGACGCCGACGCTCGTAACGCGACAATTCGATTGCGAAAATCCACTGGAAGAACTGCGCCGCCGGGTTGAAGCCATCAAAGCCGTTCACTTGCCCGAACTACCCCCCTTTTGCAGCGGTGCGATTGGCTACGCGGGCTACGATACCGTCCGCTATTACGAGAACTTGCCCAATGCGCCGGCCGATGACCGCCAATTGCCCGACATGGCGTTCAGCTTCTATGACCAGATGGTGGTTTTCGATAACGTTACCAAGACCATCGACGTCGTGGCCATGGCGCGGCTGGATAAATTCGGCGCGAATCACGAAAAGGCCTATCGCGACGCCTGCGCACGCGTCGATCGGCTGGTGCGGGAACTTTCCGAACGGCCTTGCGACCTAAAGCCGTTCGATATCCCCGCGACCGCAGCGGTGGCAATCCCTTACGAATCGAATTTTACGCAAGCCGAGTTCGAGGCGGCGGTGCGCAAGTGCGTCGAGTACATTCGCGCGGGCGATATCTTCCAGGTCGTGTTCAGCCAGCGCCTCGAAGTGCCGATCCGGGCGCATCCCTTCGAAATCTATCGTACGCTGCGGGTGGTCAATCCCAGCCCCTTCATGTTCTACGTCCGTACGCCCAGCGTTACCTTGGTCGGCAGTTCGCCGGAGGTGATGGTCCGCGTGGTCGAGCGACAGGTAACCGTCCGCCCGCTGGCCGGCACGCGCCGCCGCGGCGCCACGGAGGAGGAAGACGCCCGCCTGGCCGAGGAACTGTTGGCCGATCCCAAGGAGCGGGCCGAGCACGTGATGCTCGTCGATCTGGGCCGCAACGACGTGGGCCGGGTCTGCGGATATCGCAGCGTTCTCGTCTCCGACGTGATGACCATCGAACGCTACAGCCACGTCATGCACATCACCTCGAACGTTACCGGACAACTCGCGCCCGGAAAGAGCGCGTTCGACGCCCTCTCGGCCTGCCTGCCGGCGGGAACGGTCTCCGGCGCGCCCAAGGTCCGCGCCATGCAAATCATCGACGAAATCGAGCCGCACCGCCGCGGCCCCTACGCCGGCGCGGTGGGCTACGTCGATTTCAGCGGCAACATGGACACCTGCATCGCGCTAAGGACCATCGTCATTCACGACGGCTCGGCCTACGTGCAAGCCGGCGCGGGCATCGTCGCCGACAGCGTACCCGAAAACGAATGGAACGAGACCCTCAATAAGGCCAAAGGATTGCTCAAGGCCATCGAACTGGCCGAACGGCAGCAAGATTTTCCCGGTTAGCACAATCGGCGTTATTTAGCCCCCCGTGAACACACGGGGGGCAGCGTAGAAAGCCAATAAGGACCGGAAAATCAATAATTGTCGTGAATGTGGTGCTCCGCAAAGAGGAACACTAATTTCCACTGATTACCACTAATATCAGTGGAAATTAGCGGATATTAGTGTTCCCTCAGATGTTTTCACTCTACGGAAAACACGACAGTTATTGAATTGCCGATCCTAAACGGTTTTTCATCGATCCAAATTATCCCTCCGCCAACGACAGCCCCCGGCGTATTCACCGGGGGGCTAAATAATGGGGGCGATAGGCGGCCGCTTCATCCGGCGTCGGCGACGAGTTGTTCGAGGGTGTCGATCAGCGAGGTCTTGTCGAACGGTTTGACGATAAAGTCGCTCACGCCCAGCCGGAAGGTCTCCTTGAGCACGTTTTTCTGATCGAGCGCGCTGACGATCACCACTTTGGCGTCGGGATTAAGGGCCTTGATGCCGCGCAGTCCGTGCATGCCGTCGTATTCGGGCATCACCAAGTCGAGGGTGCAGACATCGGGACGCAGCGTTTGATACATTTCAACGGCCATCTGCCCGTTGCCGGCCTCGCCCGCAATCTCCCAGCCCGCGCTTTGGGCGGCGTCTTTGATGATTTCTCGAATGATCGGGGCGTCGTCGGTAACCAATAACCTTTTCGACATGATGCGGACCTTTGCGATTGTTTCGAGGTCTTCTTGTAGTAGGCGGTAAGCAGTAGGCGGTAAGCAGTAGGCGGTAAGCAGTAGGCGGTAAGCAGTAGGCGGTAAGCAGTAGGCGGTAAGCAGTAGGCGGTAAGCAGTAGGCGGTAAGCAGTAGGCG